>CAYLTB010000047.1:0-18897 GCA_964386675.1 uncultured Verrucomicrobiota bacterium | reverse complement strand
GGAAGCAGAAATGGACGAAGGTCCGCGACTTCACCTTCCGCCGCCCCGTCTCCATTGGCGCGTTGAGCGGCGGCGCGAGCCTGCGGGCGCGCTTGCGCGCCCAGCAGGCGCAGTGACGCCGCTCGAACGCATTTGTTAGCGCCGCGCGTGTCAGCGCGCGGCGCGTGCCGCCGCCTTCCGGCGGCGGCAACAATGCGGTCGAGCTTTGCTCAACGCGCCATTAGCGCCGCGCGCAGCGCGGCGCTAACAAGTGGTTCATCGGCGGCAAGACCAACGTGTCGTACAACTGTCTGGACCGCCACCTGCCCAAGCGCGCCGGCCAGACGGCGATCATCTGGGAAGGCAACAACCCGGGCGAGCAGGGCAAGCTCACTTACCAGGAACTGCACGAGGCGGTCTGCAAGTTCGCGAACGGCCTGCGCTCGATCGGCGTCAAGAAGGGCGACCGGGTCTGCATCTACCTGCAGATGATCCCGGAGGCGGCGATCGCCTGCCTGGCGTGCGCGCGCATCGGCGCCATCCATTCGGTCGTGTTCGGCGCGTTCAGCCCGGACTCGCTGCGCGACCGCATCAACGACTCGCAGTGCGTCGTGCTGATCACCCAGGACACCGCGCTGCGCGGCGCGAAGAGCGACATCCCGATGAAGGCCAACGCCGACAAGGCGGTCGCCCAGTGCCCGAGCATCAAGACCGTGGTCGTCGTCAAGCGCACCGGCCATGCCGTGGAGATGAAGGCCGGCCGCGATATTTGGTACCACGACCTGGTTCAGCGCCAACCCGCGACCTGCGAGCCCGAATGGATGGACGCGGAGGACCCGCTCTTCATCCTGTACACCTCCGGCTCGACCGGCAAGCCCAAGGGCGTGCTGCACACGACCGGCGGTTACATGGTCTATGCGGCCACGACCTTCAAATACATCTTCGATTACCACGATGGCGACATCTGGTGGTGCACGGCGGACATCGGCTGGGTGACGGGCCACACCTACATCGTCTACGGCCCGCTCTGCAACGGCGCCACGACGATCATGTTCGAAGGCGTTCCGACCTATCCGGACAGCGGCCGGTTCTGGGACGTGGTGGATAAGTACAAAGTCACGCAGTTCTACACCGCGCCCACCGCGATCCGCGCGCTGATGCGCGACGGCGAGGGCCCGATCAAAGCCCGCAATTTGAGCAGCCTCAAATTGCTCGGCAGCGTCGGCGAGCCGATCAACCCGGAAGTCTGGCTGTGGTACCGCAACAATGTCGGCCACGGCAAGACGCCGGTCGTGGATACCTGGTGGCAGACGGAGACCGGCGGCATCCTGATCACGCCGCTGCCGGGCGCCCACACGCTCAAGCCGGGCAGCGCCAGCCGTCCCTTCTTCGGCGTCGAGCCGGTGATTCTGGACGACAACGGCAAAGAAGTGCCCGACGGCATCTCGGGCAAACTGTGCATCAAGTCCGCCTGGCCGGGCATCATGCGCACGACGTATGGCGATCACGAGCGCTTCGTGCAGACCTACTTCTCGACCTATGAGGGGTACTACTTCACGGGCGACGGCTGCCGGCGCGACAAGGACGGCGACTACTGGCTGCTCGGCCGCGTGGACGACGTCATCAACGTCTCCGGCCACCGCCTCGGCACCGCCGAGGTCGAGAGCGCGCTGGTATCGCATCCGGCCGTGGCCGAGTCCGCGGTGGTCGGCTGCCCGCACGAGATCAAGGGCCAGGGCATCTACGCCTATGTGACCCTGAAGGCGGGCTTCGAATACACCGACGACCTGAAGAAGGAGCTGGCCAAGCACGTCCGCAACCAGATCGGACCGATCGCGGTGCCGGACGTGATCCAGTGGGCCCCGGGCCTGCCGAAGACCCGCTCGGGCAAGATCATGCGCCGCATCCTGCGCAAGATCGCCGAGGGTACGCCCGATCAGGTGGGCGACGTCAGCACGCTCGCCGACCCGACCGTCGTCACGCACCTCGTCGAGGAATCCAAGAAACTCATCGGCGGCACGAAGTGAGCCGTTCGTGAAGCGGACACGATCAGCGAAAAAGGTACTCCCCGGCCGCCTTGCGGCGGCTGGGGAGTGTGCCCGCGATGAAAGATAAAGCCGCCGGGGGCCGGCACGATATGGCGGCGGTTTCATCGGAGGCGAGATCGAACGAAGGAAATGGGGCGGCGGGCTCCCCACGACCCCGGCCAGTCAGACCGAAAGAAGACGGGCGGGGAGAACGCGCAGAGCGGCACGTCAACGACACTCCCGCTCGCCCGCGCGGATCGCTCCGGCTAACGACAAAGGAACGACCATGAAGACCATGAACCGTTGGTGGGTTGTCGTCGGCGCGCTGATCATCCAGATCAGCCTCGGCGCGGTATATATCTGGAGCGTCTTCCAGACACCGCTGAAAAGTCAGTTCCCGACCTGGACCGAAACCCAAGTGACACTGCCGGCGCAGATCGTGCTGGCGGTTGAAGCGCTGGCCGTGATCTTCGGCGGACGCATCCAGGATAAGCTCGGTCCGCGTCGCGTCGCCACCGCCGGCGGTCTGATTCTCGGTGCGGGCCTGATGCTGGCGAGCCTGACCGGGCGCTTCTCCGACCGGCAAGCGCTGTACTGGCTGTTGCTCACCTTCGCCGTGCTCGGCGGCGCGGGCATCGGCGCGGGCTATGTCTGCCCGATCGCGACCTGCGTGAAATGGTTCCCGGACAAGCGCGGCCTGATCACCGGTCTGGCGGTCGCCGGCTTCGGCGCAGGGGCGTTCTTCTTCGCGCCGCTGGCGCGCGGACTGATCGGCGGCACCCCCTATACGCTGTTTGGCGCAAACCTGTTCGACCTGCCGCAACTGGGAGTTTTCCGGACCTTCTTTGCGCTCGGCGCGATCTTCCTCGTGGCGGTGGTCGGCGGCGCGCAGTTGTTGCGCAATCCGCCACCCGGTTACGTCCCCGCCGGCTGGACACCCCCGACACCCGCCGCCGGGGGCGCGCCGAAGGTGGACTATGGACCGAAGGAAATGCTGGCACAGCCGATGTTCTGGCTGTTGTGGGTGACCTACCTCATCGGCTGTGGCGCCAGCCTGATGGTCATTATGAAGGCCTCGCCGATCTGGCAGTCCTACCGCATCGGCACGATGACACCGCCGATCAGCGCGCAAGATTTCAAGGCCGTCGGAACGGCGGGCGCGATGGCGGTTTCCGTTCTGGCCATCTTCAATTCCCTCGGACGGATTCTCTGGGGCAAAATTTCCGACTCGATCGGCCGCAAAACTTCGTTGATCGCGATGTTCCTGATCTGCGGCGCGGCCATGATCGCGCTCGACTGGATGCGCACATATGCGCTCTACCTGATCGGCATCTGCCTGATCGGCCTGTGCTTTGGCGGGTTTCTGGCGATGTATCCGGCGGTCACGGCGGACTTCTTCGGCACGAAGCACATCGGCATCAACTATGGCTGGATGTTCTCCGCGTATGGCGTGGGCGGCCTGATCGGGCCCTGGCTGGCGGCAAAGCTGATGACAACGGCGGCGAAAGTGCCTTATGTCGCCGATGCCGCGGCCGGCGCCACAAAGGATTTTGCGGTCGGCAATTATCGAACCGCGTTCCTTTCGGCAGGGATCGCCTGTCTCGCCGGCGCCCTGGCGATGTCCGCGCTGCGCAAACCGAATGCCAAAGCCCCCTGATCGTTCTCAAGCGCTCCCGGCTCGTCAAGCCGGACCGTCGAGCCGGGGACAGCAGCCTTACGGCAATGGGAAGCGCGCGGTGAGGGCCTGGACTTCGCTCCGGACGCGCCGGAGGACGGACGCATCGGAAGGGTTTCGGACCACCGTGGCGATCCAGCCGGCGATCTGGCGCATCTCCGCCTCGCCCATGCCGCGCGTCGTGACCGCGGGCGTGCCGACCCGGATGCCGGAGGTAACGAACGGGCTTCGGGTATCGAACGGTATCGCGTTCTTGTTGACGGTGATCGCGGCGCGGTCGAGCGCCGTTGCGGCGTCTTTGCCGGTGACGCCCGCGCTCGTCAAGTCCACCAGCATCAGGTGATTGTCCGTCCCGCCCGATACGATTCGCAATCCCTCCGCGGCCAGCGCCGAGGCGAGGGCCTGCGCGTTGGCCAGCAGGCGCCGCTGGTAGTCCCGGAACGCCGGTTGCCGCGCCTCGTGAAAGCACACGGCCTTGCCCGCGATAACGTGCATGAGCGGTCCGCCCTGCAAGCCCGGAAAGACTTGCTTGTCGATGTCCGCCGCGAACTTCTCGCGGCACAGGATCAGGCCGCTGCGCGGTCCGCGCAGGGTCTTGTGCGTGGTGCTGGTCACGAAATCCGCGTACGGCACCGGACTCGGATGAAGGCCCGCGGCCACCAGCCCGGCAATGTGCGCCATATCCACCAGCAGGTACGCGCCGACCGCGTCGGCGATATCGCGAAGCCGCGGAAAGTCCAGGATGCGCGAGTAAGCGCTCGCGCCCGCGCAGATCAAGCGCGGTTTGCGGTCGGCCGCCAGCCGCGCCAGCGCATCGTAGTCAATCCGCTCCGTCTCGCGGGCGACGCCATAGGGCGCCACGTCGAAGAAGCGCCCTGAGAAATTCATCGGGTGGCCGTGCGTCAGGTGGCCTCCGTCGGCCAGGCTCATCGCGAGGATCGTGTCGCCCGGCTGCAGCACGGCAAAATAGACCGCCATGTTCGCCGCACTGCCGCAATGGGGCTGGACATTGGCGTGCTCCGCGCCGAACAGCGCCTTTGCGCGCTCGATGGCGAGGCGCTCGACCTCGTCCACGAACTCGCAGCCGTTGTACCAGCGCTTGCCGGGATAGCCTTCGGCGTACTTGTTGGTCAGGACGGAGCCGACGGCCTCGCGCACCGCCGGACTGACGTAGTTTTCGGAGGCGATCAGCTCCAGGTTCTCGCGTTGCCGGCGGGCTTCCGATTGAATCGCCGCGGCCGTCTCGGGATCCGCCGCCGCCAGCGCCCCTCCGGCGGCCAGGGCGTTGACTTTGGCCACGCGCCGGTCATGCCGTCCGCCCTCCGGAACGGCGGAAAACCAGGCGTCGAGAATCGCCGGAGCCGCCGCCGCCGGCACCAACGCGCCGCCAAGCGCCAGCACATTCGCGTGATTATGCCGGCGCGCCATCTCCGCCATGCGCGCATTCAGGCACAGCGCCGCACGCACGCCGGGAAACTTGTTCGCCGCCATGCTCACCCCGATGCCGGTCGTGCAGATGACGATGCCTTGTTCCGCGCGGCCGTCGGAGACCCGGCCGGCGACCTCGGCCGCATAGTCGGGATAGTCCACCGATTCCGTGCTCGAACAGCCGACATCCTCGACCGCGAATCCCCGCGCGGCGAGCAGCGGCTTGATGATTTCCTTCAGCTCGTAGCCCCCGTGGTCGGCGCCGATGGCGATTTTCAAGGCGGATTCCTTTGCAGTTGGGGCGGTCGGCAACGCGGTCTTCGCCTCCCGCAGATACAGGATCAAGTCCGCCAGCGCGCTTTCGATCTGGTCGCGGACATGGCGGTAGGTGAACAGCGATTGCCCGATCGGATCGGGGATATCCGGTTCCTGCGGCACGACGCCGAACGAGGTCAACAGCCGCACGCGGTCGCGCACCGCCGGGAACCGGTCCCGGATTTCCTGTGCGTGGCCTTCGGTCATCGCAATGATCAGCGCCGCCGACTCCGCCAGGGCCTGCGTCAGGGGGCGGCTTCGATGTGGCGTCAGGTCTATCCCGCGTTCCCGCAGCGCCTCGACGGCCTCCGGCGACGCCGACCGTCCCGCAACTGCGGCGACGCCGGCCGATTCCGCCCGCCAGTCGGACTCCGGCCCCAGCCGCGCGCGGAACAGGTACTCCGCCATCGGGCTGCGGCACGTGTTGCCGGTGCAGACAAAAAGGATGGTCTTCCCGGTCATGCGCAGGAGGGGCAACGGTCGGTGCGGTGAATGGCTGGGCTGTAGGGCATGGTCGGCTCACGGCGACCTTGTTCTACGGTCGCGGGACGGCTACTATACTCGTTCATGCGATCGAGCTTCAAGGAGCAATCCACGTGATGCCGCAGACGCTGGATACGGACACCGCCTGGAACCTCTGGAAAACGCGCTGCGCGGCGACCCCGCCCGCCGCCTTCGCCTTCTATTCCTCCCTGCTGGGCGGCATCGTGACCGACCCGGCGCTGATGTTCGTGCCGGCGGATGACCACCTCGTCCACCGCGGCGACGGCGTCTTCGAGACGATCCGTGCGGTCGAGGGCGCGCTGTATGCCATGGGCCCGCACCTCGAACGGGTGCGGACCTCCGCGGCGGCCATCGGCCTTCGCGTGCCGATGGACGCCGAGGCGGTGGTCGCGGCCTTGGTCGCAACGGTGCGCGCGGCCGGACGGCCCGATGCGCTCATCCGGCTGATCGTCGCGCGCGGACCGGGCGGCTACGCGGTGAACCCCTACGAGAGCCGCGGGCCGGCGGTGTACATCGCAGTCTATCCCGTGTCCGCACCGTTCATGCAGAAACATCCGGAAGGCGCCCGCGTGCGGACCAGCGCGGTGCCGCTGAAGCCGGGCGTGATGGCAACCGCGAAGACCTGCAACTACATCCCGAATGCCCTGATGAAAAAGGAGGCCGTGGATGCGGGCGTGGACTTCACGATCACGTTCGACGAGCGGGGCTTCCTGGGCGAAGGCGCCACGGAAAACATGGCCATCGTCGCCGCGGACGGCATCTTGCGCACCCCCGCACCGGAGCGGATTCTCGCCGGGATCACGATGACCCGCTGCGCCGCGCTGGCCGCCGCGCAACCCGACGCGTTCGGCCTGCGCGGCGTTCAACAGGACCGGATCTCCCGCGCGGACGTCGTTTCGGCGCGCGAGTTGCTGATCTTCGGCACCAGTTGCGAGGTCGTGTCTGTGGTGGAATTCGACGGCCGGAAAGTCGGCGATGGCGCGCCCGGCCCGGTCGCTGCGGCCCTGGGCCAGGCGCTGGACGCCGACATGCGCGGCAATGCCGCCTGGCGCACGCCGGTGTTCTAGTGTTGTGTAACCGACGCGGCTTTACGATGGCGGACTTTCTCCAGGATTTCGTAACCTTTATCGTCCAGACGCACGGCCGCGGGTTCTGGTTATTGGATGGAGGCTCGTGCAATCACGGGGCGGGGCGTCCGAGCGTTTACGGGACCGAAAATCGCCGTTTTCGAGCACACTCCTTCCTTCCCGGCTTTCGCATCCGGGCATTTCGCTGCTGCTGCGCTCCGCGAAGGGTCTGGGGGTCGCCCATCATCGCCGGCACCTTGCAGCTCGCGGCACGCAGAGATCGGCATTGCGGCTTGCCCCGCCGACGCAACGAATGCAGAATAACGACGGCCGGAGACGCGGGATGCGGACCTTTCGAACAGCGCTGGCGCGCAGCGCCGGAGCGGCGGCCGCCGTCGCATTGACGGCCGCCGCCGCGGAGTACTACGCGGACCCGGTCAGCGGCTCCATGTCCAACACGGGCAATAGCTCGAGCCCGTGGGGGTCGCTGCAGGCCATCTTCGCCGCGAACAAGACCTTCAGCCCCGGCGACACTATCCGGTTGCGCAGCGGCCATCACGGCGCGCCCACCATCAAGGGCCACAACGCCGGCTACGTCACCATCGCGCCGCAGAGCGGTCACACGCCCACCCTCCAGAACGTGGTTTTCAACGGCGCGTCGCGCTGGATCCTTGAAAACGTGACGGTCAGCCCGCAGACCGCGCCGTCCTATTCGAAGGTCACGCTGTTGAATATCACGAGCAGTTGCACCAACATCACCGTGCGCGGGAGCACCTTCTATTCGGTGGCCGATGCTTCGGGCTGGAGCGCGGCCCAGTGGTCCACGAATTCGTGCAGCGGGGTCACCCTCAACGGCACGCAGTGCCAGATCGTCAGCAATGTCTTCCGCAACGTCCGCTTCGGCATCACGGTCAACGGCGCGAACAACCGCATCGAGCGCAACGAAGTCAATTACTTTGCCGGCGACGGCATCCGCGGGCTCGGCAACTACAACGTGTTCGAATACAACCTTGTGCGCAACAATCTGGATGTGGACGACAACCACGACGACGGCTTCCAGTCGTGGAGCACCGCCGGCGGCACGGTGGGCGCGGGCACGGTGTATGGCAATGTGCTGCGCGGCAACGTCATCATCCAGAACGACGTACCCGGCCGCCCCTTTCAGGGGCCGCTGCAGGGGATCGGCTGCTTCGACGGCTTCTACGAGGACTGGGTGGTCGAGAACAACGTGGTGATCGTGGACCAGTGGCACGGGATTGCGTTCTACGGGGCCATCAATTGTCGCATCGTCAACAACACCGTCGTCGAGCAGGTCGCTGGGGCGAACACGCCGTGGATCCGGGTAGGCGACCACAAGACGCGCGGTCCCGGCCGCGGAAACCGGATCCTGAACAACATTGCCTGCAGCTACACCCTTCAATCCAACGTCGGAGGTCTGGCCTCCAACAACCTGACCGTGCCGTTCACGAGCTACGGCGCGTATTTCATCAACGCGGCGGACCGCAACTACCGGCTGAAAGCCGGCAGCCCGGCGATTGACGCCGGGGTCTGGCTCGACGGCGTGCCGGCGCTAGATATCGAGGGCCAGCCGCGGCCGCAGGGCGCCGCGCCGGACGCCGGCGCCTACGAGTACGCGGCCGCGCCGCCCCCGCCCCCGCCCCCGCCGCCGGAGGATCTCCGCATCGAGCGCGTTTCCGCCAGCGCCCACGACGGCAATGTTCCCACGAACGTTCTGGATGACGACCTCGGCACCCGTTGGTCCTGCGAGGGCACATCGGGTGTATGGTTGAAACTCGTGTTGTCCGAACGCGCCCGCGTGGATGCCGTGCGCATCGCGTTTTACCGCGGCACCGCCCGCCGGGCCTTCTTCGCCATCGAGATTTCCGACGATGACCTGAATTACCGCGAGGTCTACCGCGGCCAGAGCAGCGGCACCAGCAACGCGCTCGAGACCTTTGCGTTCGCCGCCGCCGCCGCGCGCTACGTGCGTATCCTGGGCTTCGGCAACTCGTCGAACGCCTGGAACAGTTACACCGAAGTCCGCGTCCGCTGCGAGGTGCTCGACAGCGACGGCGACGGCGTGTCCGATCGCCGGGAGCTGATCCTCGGCACCGATCCCGCCGATCCCCGCGACTATTTCCGCATCGTCGGCCTGTCCGTCGCGCCGGACGGCTCGCTGGCCGTGGAAGTGCGTTCCGCGGTCGGCGTGCGCTATCGCGCCGATGGGAGCGACAACCTGCGCGACTGGACGACCGGCCTGGCCTCCGCGGCGGGCACGGGCGGCCCGCGCGTCCTGACGCTTCCCGCGCCGGCGGGCAATCGCTTGTTTGCGCGGGTGGAGCCGGAGATCACCGGGGCGTCTGCCCCGCAAATCCTGCCGCCGGCGGGGACATACGCGAAAACGGTCACGATTGCGCTCCAATCGCTGACGCCGGGCGCAACGATTCGCTATACGACCGACGGCAGCGCTCCGAGCGCCGTCGCCGGTAGGGTATATGGCGATCCGTTCGTGTTGACCGCCTCCGCCGTGGTGCGCGCGATGGCGGTCGCGCCGGGACTGGACGACAGCCCCATCTCGTCCGCCGCCTACATCGTTACTCCCTGAAGGCCGCCGCCGGGAGTTCCAAGCCTTGGACATCCGGGCCGATCGGTTTTCCAATGCTTGGAAAGGAGCGGCCTTTGGGGCTCGTTCGGCACCGGCCGCCCGTACCCTGCGCTTGCCGCCGGGCGGCGCCGGCGATATGCTGGCCGCCATGTCCGACGCGCCCGTCATTCTCGCCGGCATCGGCGGCGGCATCGCCGCGTACAAGGCGGTCGAGGTCGTCAGCCGCCTGGTCCAGGCTGGCCGCGAAGTCCATGTCGCGATGACCGCCGCGGCTCGGCAGTTTGTGACGCCGACGACTTTTGCCTCGGTCTCCCGCCGCCGCGTCATCACGGAAATGTTTCCGCCGGCGGAATCCACCTCCGGAGAGGCGTTGTTCCCCCACATCTACCCTGCCTCGCATGCAGACGTTTTCGTGGTCATGCCGGCGACCGCCGACTTGCTCGCGAAGTTGGCCTGCGGCATCGGGGACGATGTCGTGGTGTGCAGTGCGCTGGCCCTGCGTCCGGAGACGGTTCGCCTGCTCGCGCCGGCGATGAACGAGCACATGTGGCGGCAACCGGTGGTGCAGCGAAATCTGGCGGCGCTGGAGGCTGACGGCTGGCGGCGCATCGGCCCGGCCGAGGGCGCACTGGCCTGCGGAACCCACGGCCCCGGCCGCATGGCGGAACCGTCGGAAATCCTGCACGCCATCGAATCCGCCCTCGCCGCGCGCAGCGGCGCCCTGCGCGGGAAGCGCGTATTGATCCTGTCCGGCCCGACGCGCGAGCCGCTGGACCCGGTGCGGTTCCTGAGCAACGGCAGTACGGGCCGCATGGGTAAAGCCCTCGCGCAGGCGGCGCTCGCGGCGGGTGCGCGGGTGGACTTCATTACCGGGCCGGTGGAGCCGGAGCGATGGCCTTCCGGGACGGGGCTGGAGCTGACGCCGGTCACGACGGCGGCGGAAATGCTCGCGGCGGCGCGGGCGCGGGCCGGGGCGGCGGACCTCGTCATCTTCGCCGCCGCCGTGTCCGATTTCCGGCCGGCGCAGGCCGAGCCGCGCAAGCGGCCGAAGTCGGAACACGCGCGGTCGCTCGATCTCGAGCCGACGCCGGACATCGCCGCCGAACTGGCGCGGACACGGCCGCCGGGTCAGGTAACCGTCGGTTTCGCGCTCGAGACGGATGACGGTCCGGCCAAGGCGCGCGCCAAGCGCGCGGCCAAGCGGTTCGACCTGATCGTGCTCAACGCGATCGGCGCGATCGGCGCGGATACCGCAGAATACACCTTTATTTCCGAGGCGGGCGAAGAAACGACCGGTCCGATTCCGAAGGCCGAGTGTGCGCGCCGCATCCTGGAGCGCGCGGCCGCGCTGTTGAAGGCTGAAACCGGCGCCGCGGTCTCGGCGCCCGGAACCTAGCAACCCGACCCCAGACCCTCCATCCGACTCGTCCCATGCCAACACTCCCGTCCAGCCAACGCGCCGTGCAACTGATCGGACCCGACCGCCTGGTCCTCAACGAAAACAAACCGGTCCTGACGCCCGGGCCGCACCAGCTGCTGTGCCGCGTCGTCGTGGTCGGGCTGTGCTTTTCCGATCTCAAACTGCTGAAGCAGTTTTCCGGTCATCCGCGCAAGGCGCCGGTGGTCTCGGGCGTGGACCCGGCGGTGCTGGCGACACTGCCCAGCTACGTTCCGGGCGACGCGCCGACCGTGCCGGGCCACGAGCCGGTGGTTGAGATTGCGGCGGTCGGCGCGGAGGTGGAGCGGTTCCGCCCGGGCGAGCGGTACTTCGTGCAGGCCGACTGGCGCTGGGTCAAGACCCCGCAGTCGAACGGCGCGTTCGGCTACAACTTCGAGGGCGCGCTCCAGGAATATGTGCTGCTGGACGAGCGGCTCCTCGTTTCGCCGGAGGGCGAGACGATGCTGCTGCCCGCGCCGGCGGGCGAGCGCTCGGCCTCGGCCTACGGCCTGGTGGAGCCCTGGGCGTGCGTGGAGAACTCGTATCAGACGCGCGAGCGGCGCGAACTGCTTCGCGGCGGACGGTGGCTGGTGGTCGCGGACACGAGCGCGGCGGACGCCGGCATTGCGCGGCTGTTGCGCGTCGCGCCGGCGCCGTCGGCGCTGGACTGGATCGGCGCGCCGCCGTCGGGCCTGCCGAGGGCGGCGCGCCGCCTCGATGGCATCGCGGCGGCGGCGGACCAGGGGTACGACGACATCATCTATGCCGGCTGCGACGCCGACCGGCTGGCCGCGCTTTTCGCGAAGGCCGCCCGCGACGGGCGCCTCTGGGTGGCGACCTGCGGCGGGCGGTTTGGGCGGCCGGTCGAGACGGCAATCGGCGCCGTTCATTACTTCGGTCTGCGCGTGGCCGGCACGCCGAGCGACGACCCGGCCGCCGCGCTGGCCGCGGCGCCCGAAACCGGCGAAATCCGCGAGGGCGACACCCTCCACATCGTCGGCGCCGGCGGTCCGATGGGCGTCATGCACGTGATCCGCAATTTGAGCCGCGGCATCCCCGGCATCCGCGTCGTGGCCGCGGACCTCAGCGACGAGCGGCTCGATGCGCTGGAACGGCTGGCTGCGCCGGTGGCCCGGCGCAACGGCCTGGCGTTCGAACGCTACAACTCGCACGCCGCGCCGCCGACCGCGCGGGAATTCGACTACACCGTCGTCATGGCGCCGGTGCCCGCGCTGGTCGCGGCCGCCGTGCGGTCCGCCCGCCCGCGCGGACTCATCAATGTTTTTGCCGGCATCCCGCTCGGGCAGAGCGGACCGGTGGACCTGGACGCGTACATTGCCAAGGGGCTTTACCTGTTCGGCACGAGCGGCTCGACGATGAACGACATGCGCATCGTGTTGGACAACGTGCAGAGCGGGCGCCTCGATACGAACGTCTCGGTCGCCGCGGTCTGCGGGCTCGACGGCGCGATCGCCGGCATCCGCGCGGTGGAACGGCAGGAGGTCGCCGGCAAGATCATGGTCTATCCCGCCTGCCGCGGCCTCGGCCTGACGCCGTTGAACGCCCTGCCGGAGACGATCCGAGCGCAGCTCGACGACGGCGTCTGGACGCGCGCGGCGGAGGCGAAACTGTTGGAGGAATACGCATGAGCGGAGCGTTGCAGGATCGCGTGGCGTTGGTGACGGGAGGGGCGCAGGGGCTCGGCGAGGCGATCTGCCTGCGGCTCGGCCGCGAGGGGTGCGATGTTGTGCTCTCCGACGTTCAGGCGGAGGCCGGCGCGGCGACCGCGGCGCGCGTGGAGCGCGAGACGGGCCGGCGCGCCCGGTTCTTCCGGGCCGACGTCACGCGCGAGGACGAGGTGCGCGGGCTTTTCGATTTCGCGGTGGCCGAGTTCGGCCGGGTGGATATCGCCGTCGCCAACGCCGCGATCCTGATCGCCGAGCCGATCGAGACCGCGGACGCCGAGAAATGGCGCGCGGTGATGAACGTCAACCTCTTCGGTTACTTCCTGACGTGCAAGCATGCGGCGCGGGTCATGAAACCGCGCGGCCGCGGCGTGATCCTCCAGATCAACTCAAAGTCGGGCAAGAAGGGCAGCGCGCGCAACTCGGCCTATGCGGCCAGCAAGTTCGGCGGCATCGGCCTGACGCAGAGCGTCGCGCTCGAGCTGGCCGCGCACGGCATTCGCGTCAACGCCCTGTGTCCCGGCAACCTCCTGGATTCGCCGCTGTGGACGGATCCGCAGAAGGGGCTGTTTGTCCAGTACCTGCGGGCCGGCAAGGTGCCGGGCGCAACCTCGGTTGAGGATGTCCGGCGCTTCTACATGGAGCAAGTTCCGCTCGGCCGCGGCTGCGCGTACGACGACGTGTGCAATGCGCTGGTGTTTCTGGCTTCCGACCAGGCCGCCTACATGACCGGCCAGGCGATCAACATCACCGGCGGCCAGGAGATGCGCTGAGGCCTCGGCCCCGCTCCCCATGCCTTCCCCGCCCGTCATTGAAGCGCTGACGTTCACATTTCCGGCCAATTCCTCGGATTTCTGCCTGGAGGCCATCGCCCCCGACCCGGCCGTGCCGGCGGCGGTCTATGCCGCCTGCGACATGATCGGCCGCCCGCAAATCCTGCCGTGGCGAAACTACATGCGCCGGGTCCGCCGCGACCTCCAGACGGCGCTGGCGGCGGAACCGCCGCGCGGCCTCGACGCGCTGACCGCCTTGGCGCGCCGCGTGCTCCGGCTGCACAACGAGCTGGTGCGCGCCATCCGCGAGCGGCACGACCGTTCCGCGTTCGGGTTCTGCCTGGCGATGGCCGCGGTATTTGCCGGGGAAGCCCGCATCCATTGGCTCGGCGACTGCCGCGCGTACGCCGTGGACGCGAACGGCCCGCGCTGTCTGACGCGCGACCAGAACCGGCTCCAGATCGCGGTCGCCGGCCGAACGGCGGAGGATCCGCTGATCCTCTTCAAGAGCGAGATGATGGAACTCAGCCGACACCTCGACGGCTTTCTCGGCATGAACGACGAAGCGGCCTTGGATGCGCTGCTGGACGCGCAGGACGTGCGGTTCCGCTTCGGACCGGGCGCAGGATTACTGCTGACGACGGACGGCCTCTATATGCCGGTCGTCCGCGAACGCATGGACGCGACCAACCACCGCATCACGGAAGCGGAACTGTACGTCGAACAGCCGCTGGCCGAGATCTTCGCAGCGGCCGATCGGGAGCCCGTCCGCACCGCCGCAGAACGGTGGATGAACCGCGCCGCGTGCGCGGCGCGCACCGCGGTGGATATCGGCCGGCGCCGGCCGCATTACCGCGACGACATCGCGATGATCCTGCTGCACGCGGACGTCTGAAAGCGATCACCGCGCATTGCCGCGAAAGGGCTGGTCGGATTCGAAGTCCGGAAAGAACGCGTCGTCGTCGTCCAGCTCCTGCACGAAGACGCTCTCGAACTCCAACTCCTCCACCGCGGCGCGGACCGCCGCGTATTCGTCGCGCTGCAAGCGCCGCTCGAAGCCGCCCCGTCCGCGGCAGCCGGGCACGGGCCGATACTGGCTCATGACTGAAAGCGGCAGCCGCGGGCCGAACTCGTCGCGCAGCCGCCGGAGCGCGGCGATGCTGTTCTCCACTTCGCCCGGCAGCACGAGGTGCCGCACCAGCACGCCCTCGCGGGCGGTCTCGCGGCCCGACGGATCCATCGGATGCAGGAAGCCCCGGGCCGCCACCATCTCGCGCAGGGCCGCCAGCGCCAGATCCGGATACCGCGCGTCGCCCATGCACATCCGCGCCAGGTCCGGATCGGCGAACTTGTAATCGGGCAGGAAAATGTCCATCCAGCGCGCGTAGTCCGGGACGCGCTCCGAAAGAACATAGCCGGAGGTGTTCAGCAGCAGCGGAATCCGGTGGTCCGCCGCGCGCAGCCGCCGCGCCAGTTCCGCGATATGCGGCCAGAAATGGTCGCCCGTCACGAAGTTCAGGTTGTGGACGCCCTGCGCCACCAGGCCTTCCGCCGCCGCGAACAACGCCTCGATGTTCAGGGGTGCGCCGACGCCGCCGCGCGAAATCTGGTGGTTCTGGCAGAAGAAACATCGGCACGCGCAACCGCGGAAGAAAATAGCGCCGGACCCGCGCGTTCCCGAAAAGCAGGGCTCCTCGCCGAAATGCGGTCCGATCGAAGCCACATGGCATTCCGCCGTCTCGCCGCAGACGCCGCGCCGGCCGGCGCGGCGGTCCGTCCGGCAGCGCCGCGGGCATAGCGCGCAGTCCGCGTAGTCCGCCGCCCAGTCGCCGCTCACCGCCGGTCCTCCGCCACGAGTTCGCCGCGCGCGCCGGCGGCGTCCGCCGCCGTCAGCCGGACGGGCGCGAGCCGTCCGGCCCATTCCGGACCGCCCGGGAACCGCACGGAAATATAGCGTTCGTCATAACCCTTCCATTCGCCGCGGGCCGCGACCCGGGTCTCTGCCAGGACCCGCACAATCCGCCCGACCGAGGCCGCGTGAAACGCCGTGGAAAGCCGCGCCGCCTCTTCCTGCAGCCGCCGCGCGCGCGCGCGCGCCACCGGCGCCGCCACCGTCGGCCGCAGTGCCGCCGCCGGCGTCCCCGGCCGCGGCGAAAAGCGGAACCCGTGGATGCGCGAGAAGCCCGCCCGGCGCGCGACTGCGAGCGTCTGCTCGAAGTCGTCCTCGGTTTCTCCGGGGAACCCGACGATCACGTCCGTCGCGATCGCGGGCCGGTCCAGCGCGCGCCGCAGCCGCTCGACGGCCTCGAGAAATTGCGCCGCCGTGTAGCCGCGTCCCATGCGCGCCAGCACCGCGTCCGAGCCGGACTGCAGCGGCAGGTGCGCATGCGGCGCCATCTTCGGCGAGGCGCGCCACGCGGCCAGCAGTTCGTCGGTCAGCTCGGCCGGATGCAGGCTCGAAAGCCTCAAGCGTTCCAAGCCCTCGACACGATCAAGCTGCGCGATCAAATCGGCGAGGGTTTCGCGGCCGTCGCCGTCGCCGTAGCGTCCCACGCAAACGCCGCTGAGCACGAGTTCCGCGTGGCCCGCCGCCGCCAGCGACCGCGCCTCCGCGAGGATTTCCCCGGCCGGCCGATCCCGCGGCGGCCCGCGCAGCCGCGGCACAATGCAATACGCGCAACCGTTATCGCAGCCGTCCTGCGCTTTCACAAACGCCCGTGTGTGGCCCGCGAAGCGGTCGAGGATCGTGCCGAAGCCCGCCGCATGCGCTGACGCCGCGCCCCGCGCGCCGAGCGATTCCGCGGCGGCGACCAGCCGCTCGACCCAGTTCGGACCTGCGGGAACGACGGCCGCGGCCGCGACCTCCGCGGCCGCGCCCAGTTGCGGCGATGCGCCGCAGCCGCTCAGAATCAGGCGCGTCGCCGCGCCGCCGCGTCGCCGCGCCGCCTGCCGCGACTGGCGCAACGCCTCCGCGGTCACCGCGCAGGTATGCACGACCGCCAGGTCCGGGACCGTCCCGTCCGCGGCGGCCCGCAGGCCGGCGGCCTCGAGCGCGCAGCGGATCTGCTGGGCCTCGTGCTGGTTGACCTTGCAGCCCAGGACCTCGACCGAGAAGGTGGTGGGCGCGCGCTCGGTTTCCGTCGCGGTCATTCCTCGAAGAAATAAACGATCGGGTGCGTCTTCAGCGCCGGCCGGACGAAGTCGCGGAGTTGGGCATACGTCAGGCCGGCCGGGGCGTACACCAGCAGCACCGGCAGTCCGGCCCGCTCCTCCGCGAGCGCCGCGGCGAGCGCCGCCGCATTCGGGACTTCCCGCGTCGTCTCGTCGAATTCCGGCGGCTCCGCGCCTTCGCGCGGCAGGACCGAGATCAGCGTGCCGGCAATCGCGCCGCCGGCATCGGCCGCCCGCAATTTGAGCTCCCAGGGCTGCGCCGGCCGCCGGGCGCGTTCCCGGAACACCTCGTTCGGCGCGAACGCCTGAAAATACAGCTCGCCCTCCGGCGGCGGCTCGATTCGGATCGTGCGGTCTTCGGCCAGCCGCTTGACCGTGGCCGCCACGGCGCGCAGCGCATGCAGGGACAGGCGGTCATCGAAGGTGATGAGGGCGAACACGTCCCGCTTCCCGGCCGCGCGGACGGCGATCCGTTCCGCCAGCGTGCCGGCATCGGCAACGATCTCGGGCGGATCGCCGTTGAGCGACAGCTCGCAGACCGGTGCGCCTTCCGCTCCCGGCACGAACCGCAATCGCGCATCCATCTCGAACGACGGTCCATCGGGCCGCGCCGGCCGGAACACGAAGGTCAGCGGGGTCTTCTCCGGCCACAGATACTCGGGATTCACAAACTGATGGTTGTACAGCTCGTCCTGGGTTCCCTGGCGCGGAATGTCGAACACGGTCGCCGTATGATTGAAGACGGAGATGATGGACATCGGATCCTCGATGTCGGCGAGGTAGGCGTCCTTGCCCTCGTGGTCGGTCCCGCGCATCGAGCCGACGAAGACGAAGCCCTCCGGCGGCAGGCTCTTGCCGGTGCGGCGGTCCAGGATCGTTTCCTCTGCGCGGATGCGGCGGACCGGCGCGTCGGCGTCGCCCGCGGCGGCCGCCCATTCAATCGTCACCTCCACGCGCTCGCCGCGCGGCCAGAAGCGCGTGGCGGCCGGATCTATCGGGCGGCCCGGCTGGAAGCCCGCGTGCACCAAGGCCGCGTGAACGTCGCTGGGCGCGGCCTTCGACACGGCGACCGCTTCGTACGCATGGCCGCTTTTCGGGCCGATGAGGATGAACTCCGCCAGCGCGCCTTTTTCCAGACCGGCCGCCAGCGCCTCGACGCGCACTTCCCGCCGCTCGCGGTCGGCGATCACCCCCGCGCGGCGGAAGGTGGGTTCCTGCGCCGCCCCCGGGCCGACGCCCAGGCCGGACGCGATTCCGACGGCGGCGAACAAAAACAGACATGAACGCTTCATGGTGGTGCACTCCCGGATCGTACCCGTTCGCGGAAGGATAACCGATCGAGCGCCGCATTTCGACCCCGGATGCCTCGGGCCGGCGCGCTGCCCGCCCGCCGCGGAGATCATGCGGCGATCTTCATCCCCGCGTACGCGCCGGCGATGCCATTGAGCGCCATCTGGATGCCCATGGCCATCACGATCAGCCCGGTGATGCGGATCGCCGCGCCCAACAGATTGAAACGCAGCAGAAACGACGAAATACGAGCGGACACCTTCATGATGAAGAAGTTTGCCGCCAGCGCGATCAACAGCGAGACGGCCGGAGCCACCGACCCTGTCTTCGCGCGAAGCATGATGCTGGCCGTGATGGTCGCCGGACCGGCGATCAACGGGCAGGCCAGGGGCACGATCGCCAGATCCTTGAAATCTCGTTCGGTATCCATGTCGAAAAACATTCCCTTGCGCAGGGCGTTGAACCCGACCCAGACGAGCACGAGCCCGCCGGTGACCTGGAGCGCGGGCAGATCAACGTGGAACACCCGATGCAGCACCCAGTGGCCGAAGAACATCGTCGTCAACAGAATCCCGGCGGCGATCGCGGTGGATTCGAGGATCACCGACTGCATTTCCTCCCGCCGCTCCCGCGACGACATGATCGCGATCACCGAGACCTTGCTGATCGGGTTGATCAGGGCCAGCAGGTAGAGCGCGTCAATCAGAATGGGCCCAACGTTCACGGCATTTCCGGCCGCCGGGCCGCGGGATCAGTCCGCGATGGCTTGGTAGACGGCATGTTTGAACAGCTTGGTGTGGTTGCGGCGGGGGCCCGGTGTGAGCTGGAACATGACGATCGAGATCAAGTCTTCGGCCGGATCCACCCACGCTTCGGTGCTGGCCGCGCCGCCCCAGCCGAATTCGCCCACCGAGCCAAGCCCCTGCTTCTCGCCCAGGCG
>CAYLTB010000046.1:0-19325 GCA_964386675.1 uncultured Verrucomicrobiota bacterium | reverse complement strand
TTCCGCATCGACGGTGTTTTGCGGCAGATGGACAGTCCTCCCAAGCGCCTGCAGCCGGCTATTTGTTCGCGCATCAAGATTCTTTCCAACCTGAACATCGCCGAGCGGCGCGTGCCGCAGGACGGGCGTTTCAAGATCGAGGCGATGGGCAAAGTGGCGGATATCCGCGTCAGCATTCTTCCCACCGTCCACGGCGAAAAGGTGGTGATGCGCATCCTCGACAAGTCCTCGCTGGCGCCCAGCCTGGACGCGCTAGGTCTGGATGCGTCCGCCCTGGAGCAACTGCGCTACGCGATCGCGCAGCCCCATGGCATGATCCTCGTCACCGGGCCGACCGGCAGCGGCAAGACCACGACGCTCTATTCGTGCCTGCAGGAGCTCAACCAGACCGACGTGAACATCATCACGGTCGAAGACCCTGTGGAATACCAGCTCGCCGGCATCAACCAGGTGCAGACCCACGCCGATGTGGGCCTCACATTCGCCAACGGCCTGCGCTCCATTCTCCGGCAGGATCCGGACATCGTGATGGTGGGCGAAATCCGCGACAGCGAAACCGCGGAAATCGCCGTGCAAGCGGCGCTGACCGGCCACCTGGTGCTGAGCACGCTTCATACCAACGACGCGGCGGGCGCCGTCGCGCGAATGGTCAACATGGGCATCGAACCGTTCCTGTTGGCGTCCTCGCTGCTGATGACGCAGGCCCAGCGGTTGTACCGCAAGGTCTGTCCCGCCTGCCGTGCGCCCATTGCGCTGCCGACGGAGCTGCTGCGGCAGAACCGGCTGGATCCGGCGCAATTCGAGGGCGCCACCTTCTATCAGGCCCGCGGTTGCCCCCAATGCAACAACTTGGGTTACAAGGGTCGCGGCGCGCTGATGGAAATCCTCATGATTACCGACGAACTGCGCGCGCAGATGTTGCGGGACGCAGACGCCAACAAGATCCGCCAGATCGCCGTGCAGCAGGGGATGCGGACGCTGCGGGTTGTAGGTTTGCAGAAAGCCCGCGACGGGATTACCACTTTGGACGAAGTGCTGCGGGTGACCAGCGGCGAATGAAACTGTCCGCGTATCGCGAGTAATCGCCATGCCACAAATCTGGCCCAACCAAGGTCCGGGCAACGGGCTGCAGACCTCGATGGGGCGGACGGCCGCCGCGCGGGTCAAACCCCGGCGGTTGCCGGGCGCCGCCAAGATTCGGGCGCGGGAACTGCCGGTGTTCACGCGCATGGTGGCGGCGATGCTCGAAGCCGGCATCCCGCTGGTCCAGACCCTCACGGCGCTGGAGGAACAGACGTCCAGCCGCGTCTTTCGGTCGGTCATCGCCGGGTTGCGGGCGCGCATCGAAGCCGGCACGGATTTTTCAGCGGCACTCCAGGAGTATCCGGACATTTTTGACGATTTGTATGTCAGCATGATGCGGGCAGGGGAGGCGGGCGGCATGCTCGCCGAAATTGCCGGCCGGACCGCGCGGCACCTCGAATCCGCCGCGCGGATGCGCCGCAAAGTCCGCGCGGCCATGATCTACCCCATCGTGGTGCTGACGATCGCCATCACGATCGCGACGGCGATGGTGATCTGGCTGATCCCGGTCTTCTCCGACATTTACGAGGAATTCGAGGGGCAACTGCCGCTGCCCACCCGGCTGCTGATCGCCTTGAGCGGATTCCTCCGACAGTATTTTCTGTACGTACTGGGCGCGCTGATTCTCCTCGGACTGGCCTTCCGACAGTGGAAGCGGACGGAATCCGGACGAAAGATGGTGGACGGCTGGCTGCTGCAACTGCCGGTGATTGGCGTTATTGCGCGCAAGGTCTGTATGGCGCGCTTTTCCTCGACCTTTGCGCAGTTGATCCACAGCGGCGTGCCGATTCTGGAGACGTTGGACATCGTTTCTGTCGCCGTCGGCAATCGCGTCCTGGGCGCATTGCTGCAGGGCGCTCGGGCCACGGTCGAGCGCGGTGAACTGCTGTCGGTCGAACTCCAGCGCCACCGCGTCTTTCCGCGCATGCTGGTGTACATGCTTTCCGCCGGCGAAAAGACCGGCAAGATGGACGAAATGCTGGAGCGCGTCGCCGACTTCTACGAGGATGAAGTCGAGACCGCCCTCAGCGGCTTGACCGCCGCGATCGAGCCGGTCTTGATGGTCTTCCTGGGCGCCATCGTCGGCAGTATTGTCCTCAGTATGTTCATGCCCATCTTCCGAATGACAGACATTCTAAAATTCTAAAAAAATAAAAAACGCAACAATGCTGAAATAATTTGTTGTCTCATTGAGTTTCTGATGCGATATTCCATGTCCGATGGTGTGCGTAGCGGAGGCCTGCAGGGGAAGGATGCGGACATGGCGAAGATATTGTTGGTGGATGACGAGCCCTCGATTCTCAATGTCTTGGCGACGTTGCTTCGCAAGCAGGGGCATGAAACGGTAGCGTCCACGGGCGGTGAAGAAGCCCGCGCTCTGGTCCGAGATCAGGCTTTCGACCTGATGCTGACCGACATCAAGATGGAGCCCGTCAATGGGCTTCAACTGCTGGAGGAAATGCGCGCCGTCCACCCGGAAACCTCCGTAATCCTCCTCACTGGTTTCGGCTCCATCAAGACCGCGGTTGCGGCGATGAAGGGCGGAGCTTTTGATTATGTGACCAAGCCGTTCAAGGTGGATGAGCTGCTGCTTACCGTGGAGCGCGCGCTGGAGTATCACAATGTCCTGGTCGAGAACCTGGGGCTCAAAGCCCAGCTGGAAGCCCGCTTCGGGCTGGAAAACGTGGTGGCGAACAGCGACGGCATGCGCAAGGTGTGCGATATCGTGGACCGGGTGGCGGCCACCGATGCGACGGTGCTGATTATCGGGGAAAGCGGTACCGGAAAAGAAATCATTGCCCGGGCGATTCATGGCCGCAGCCGCCGAAAGGACAAACCCTTCGTCCCCATCAACTGCGCCGCCTTGCCGGAGGCACTGCTGGAATCCGAAATGTTCGGCCATGTGAAGGGCGCCTTTACCGGGGCCGTGGATAACAAACAGGGGCTCTTCGAGACGGCCAATGGTGGCACGCTGTTTCTGGACGAGATCGGCGCGATGCCGCCGGCCATTCAGGCCAAATTTCTACGGGTGCTGCAGGACCAGGTGATCCGGAAGGTCGGCGGCACGGAGAACTACGAGGTGGATGTGCGGATTGTCGCGGCGACCAACGAGCCGCTGACGGCCGCCATCGAGCGCAAGAGCTTCCGGGAGGATCTGTACTACCGGCTCAACGTCATTCCGATCACCATCCCGCCGCTGAGGGAGCGGCGGGAAGACATCCTGCCGCTGGTTTCCCACTTCCTGCGCCGGGAGCGCCCGGAAGGCCCCCTGCCGTCGCTGGATTCCGCGGCGCAACGCGCGCTGCTGAACTACCGGTGGCCCGGCAATGTGCGGGAACTGGAAAATGCCGTCCATCACGCCCTGGCCTTCTGCCGGGGCGACCAGATCCGGAAAGAAGACCTCCCGGCGGTCCTTCAAGAAAGCGCGGGCAGCAGTCCGATGACGACCAGCCTCGCCGACTTGGAAAATTACCGGGGCCGCTCCTTGAAAGCGTTCCTGCGGGAGCGCGAAAAGGAATACGTCCGAATGGTCATTGAAAAAATGGGCGGCGACAAACTCAAAGCCGCCCAGGCTTTGCGCATCAGCTTGGCGACCTTGTACCGGAAACTGCCGGAAGAAGAGACGTGAAGGCCGACAGCATCTGTCCGGAGTTGACGAAATGCCGGACGAGGATATATTGTTCATTATCGGATGATTGAGCGCGGAGCGTTCCGCTTCCGTCAGGCGGGTGTGGCGGGCGATGGCGAGACGTCGTACAGCCGGGTTTACGCTCGTAGAGGCTATGATCGTGACGCTGATCATCGGCCTCATGGCCGTTATGGCTTTTCCGGCCGTCGGCCGTGCGCGGATTCGTTCTCATATAAGCTTGTGTATCAATAACTTGCGCCAAATTGAAGCAGCCAAGGATCAATGGTCGCTGGAAGCCAATGTCGGCGAGGGGGTGGAGGTTCACTCCGCCGAAATTGCGCCCTTCATTCGCGGTTCGTTTCCGCAATGTCCATCGGGCGGCGTGTACGACCTCGGTGCCGTCGGCGTGCGCGCCGAATGCTCTATTGCGGGCCACGAACTTCCGTAGGGACTTTTTTTGGCGAGATCGCCCGTGTGGCACGGGGTATGCTGTATTTATCCGGTGGATCTGAAGTTGGGCGGCCTTCCCGTGGGGAGAGCCCAGATATCGGGCGGCGCCAGACATCAGGTCGCTGGAGCGGAAGTCTGGGGTTTGCCGGCGGGGCCCGCAGTATGCGGGTGAACGGATTGAGATGGTGTTGGGGTGGCGGACAGCCGGCGCAGGAAACGAAGAACAAAAAGAAAGAAAACGGAGATAAACGCATGAAGAAGCAACGCAAGGGCGGTTTCACGCTCGTGGAAATCATGATCGTGGTGTTGATCATCGGCCTGCTGGCCGCCATCGCGGTCCCGGCGTTCGGCCGCGCGCGCACACGGGCCCGGATCAACACCTGCATCAACAACCTTCGCCAGATCGAATCAGCGAAGGAGCAGTGGGCCATGGAGACGAACCAGAACGAGGGCGCCGTGCCGCAATCCTCGGATCTGACGCCGTACATCCGCAGCGGCTTCCCGTCCTGCCCGGCCAGCGGAACCTACACGATCAACGGCGTGGGGACGAACGCGACCTGTAGCGTGTCCGGTCATACGCTGTAATTGTTTCGGTAAGGTATGCAATGGAGTGGCGGCCCCCGGCGAGTCCGGGGGCCGCCCGTTTGCGTTGTTCATCCAGACGGAGAGTGTTGTGGGGGATGTGGTCTATCAGTGCCTACGCTGTGGCGGAACGGTCCGCCTCTCGGAATTTGCCGTTCCGGATGCTCGGCGCTGCGCGGCCTGTGGGGCCGAAGCCGTCGCCCCGTCCTCTGATTCCGCAGACACCTCGCGCCGTGTGCGGCTGGCGGATGCGAATACCGTGCAGCGGCTGGACGGTCGGCCGCCCGAGCCGCGCGCCACGGCGCCGATGGTGTCGCATCCCGGACGTCAGGCGGCGCGTTCGGCGCTCCGAAAACGTCGACCGCCGGCGACCTGGCTGGGCCCCCTCGCACTGGCCGTCTATGCGGTGCCGATGGGGCTCCTGCTGCGGGCGGCGATACGCGACGACACATGGGTTCGTCATTATCTGATCGCCCGATATGTCGCCCTCGCGGCGCCCTGGCTGCTGGTGACCGTGGAGGCGCTCCGGGAAGGCCTGTTTTATGGGATGGGCTGTCTGTTTATTCCGGGATACATTGTCGTTTATTCCCTGCGCCGCGTGGAACGCGCCTGGATGCGGTATCTGATACTGGGCGCGCTGGCCTTGCTGGCGGCGGAGTACTTCTGGTGGCACGATCGCAGCGTCGTGGCGTGGCTGGCCGGCGAGGCGCAAGCCTTCAACAGTCGCGTGCGGCTCTTGCTGAAGCGGGCCGGCGATCCGGAGTACTTGAAATAGACGCGCCTGGAACGCGCGGCGGAGAGGCGCTCATGGCGATAGCCTTCTACAAGATGCACGGTGCCGGCAATGACTTCATCCTGGTGGATGACCGGGCCGAAAAGTTCCCCGCCGGCGATGCGGCCTGGATTCGTCGGATTTCAGACCGTCGCACCGGCATCGGCTGTGACGGCGTGCTGTTGATCCAACGCTCTGCGTCGGCCGATTTTCGGATGCGTTTTTTCAATCCTGACGGCAGCGAGGCCGACATGTGCGGCAACGGAGCCCGCTGTGCGGCCCGGCTCGCCCACGAGATCGGCGCCGCGCCCGCGCGGATGACGATCGAGAGCGGCGCCGGCCGGCTGGAAGCGGAAGCCCTGGGGGAGCGGGTCCGGTTACACATGACCGATCCCCGCGACTGGCGACTCGGCCGCGCACTGGAAGCCGACGGACAGCGCTGGCCGTACGGTTTCGTCAACACCGGCGTGCCCCACGCCGTTATGCGCGTCGAGCGGCTGGACGCGGTGGACGTAGAGCGCGCCGGGGCCGCCATCCGGTATCATCCCGATTTTGCGCCCGCCGGCACGAATGCCGATTTCATCGAGATCGAGGATGCCTCGCGACTCCGAATTCGAACCTACGAACGCGGGGTGGAGTCAGAGACACTGGCGTGCGGGACGGGTATCGTTGCCGCGGCCCTGGTGGCCGCGCGCAGCGGCTGGGTCACGGCGCCGGTGCTCGTTGTTACGCGCGGCGGGTACGAGCTGACGGTGGAGTTCGAGCGGACGGGGGATACGGCGTGCAACGTGGTGCTGGACGGCCCGGCGGCCCATGTGTTTCAGGGTACCGTGGCTTATCCGTGACGGCGCGGGGAGTCGCGGCGGCGGCGATCGCGCTCGCCGCGCTCGCGGGGCGCGCCCAGATGCCGGAACCTCCCGCCTCCTTCGCCGAGTTGGCGCGAGTCTCCGCGGCCACGGCGCCCGGCGATCTGCCGCGGCGCGTCGTGAAAGACGCGTTCGTCTCCGGGCGCAGCGGCGAGGCGACAATCCTCCTGACGGCCTTCGTGGCGGCCGCCTTCCGCCGTCCCGGCGGTGTCGGCGATCCGGCGCTGATCGAACGCTTGGCGCGCGCCGCGGACGGCGCCATGCTGTTGACGTTCGGCGACAGCCGGCCGGTCCGCAGCGGGGACGGGGGCCTGCGCGTGCAACCGTTGCATGTCCGGATGCGCGAAGACGTGGCTTCGTGGCTCTTCGGCTCGGACGAACGCTTCGCGCTGCTGGCGGATACGTGGTCGCCCCGCGATAACGCGCCCGCGGTCTGGGGGAACCTGACCCGGCTTCACGACCACGATCCCGCGGGGCGCGACGAGTTCTTCGAGCTGATGCTGGCGCTCGCCGTGGTCTGGGACGAGCCCCGCCCCCCCCTGCACGGGCAAATGGGAGGCCTTCCGCTGCCGTACGAACCAGAGTTGACCTCCCGGTATGACTATTTCAAGCAGTTATACGCCGGCCGCGAGGCGCGGATTCCCTACGCGCGCCTCAATGTGGATTCGCTGATTTTCGTAGTAGATACTCCCGTCCCCATATCGGAGCTGGAATGGGCCCGCAAAAATGTGCGGGGGCCCGCATCGGGATGGGGCCAGAAGTTCTATGCGATCCGCTACAACCGGCTGCGCGCAGATCAGTCGGTATTCGACTGGCCCCACGGCCAGTACACGCTGGCCAATATCGAGGCCCGCGGGGGCATCTGCGTGGACCAGGCCTATTACGCCGTCCTGACGGCCCGCGCCTGGGGCATTCCCGCGATCTTCTTTTCCGGGCCCGGTCGGCGCGGCGGCCACGCCTGGTTCGCATTTATGAAGGGCGAAGACCGCTGGGAGATGGATGTCGGGCGGTTCGAGGAGGATCAATACCAAACCGGTTTCACCATCAACCCGCAGACGGGCGAGCGCATGAGCGACCACGAGCTCTCTTACCAGTGCGAACGCGCGCTGCGGCGCAAGTCTTTCGAGCGCGCCCGGCAGTTGACGCGCATCGCGCAAATCCTGCTGGCGGCGGGCGATGCGCCGAACGCCTTGGCCTGCGCCCGCCAGGCGCGCGGTGAAGTGCCGCTGTACCTGAAGCCTTGGGATCTGGAGGCCGCCGCGCTGCTGCGACAAGGCGATACGGCCGGCTGCCTGGAACTCTGGAACCGGCAGGCCAGCACGTTCTCCCGGTTCCCGGATGTCGAGACCGCCGTGCGCGAGCAGCAAGCGGCGTTGCTGCGTCGGTTGGGCCGCGACGAGGAGGCGGCGAAACTGCTGGCCGACCAGGCCCGCCGTGTGGGATCCCGCCGCGAGGACCTGACCCGCGGTGTCGTCAGCCGCGAGGCCCAGCGCACCGCCGCCGCCGGCGACGCGGCCGCCGCGCGCGCGCAACTGGAGGACCTGCTGCGGAGCCAGCGCAAGGAGGGCGCGAAGATTCTGCCGCTGCTGCGGCAGTATATCGAGACGGCGCGCCAGAGTGGCGAGACGCAGGAGGCCGCGCGCTTTACTGAGAACTATATCGCCCGACTTCGCCGCGATCTGGGGAGCAGCCCGCTGAACGAGCCGATCTACCAGGAATTGCTGCTGAAGGCCTATGAAAATGCCGGCGATGAGCGTAAACTGGAATCGTTGCGGCGAGACATCGAGCGCGCCGGCCGCCGGCGTTGATTCTCTGAAGCAGAGGTGGATCCATGAAACGAAAACGCTTGTTTTTTCTGACGCTGGCGCTCCCCGTCCTGGCGCTGGCGGAACCCGTTCGGCTGGCCAACGGCGTGATCGTGCCCGGCGAGGCGGGCAAGGCTACGGCCGAAGGGTTGGAAATCAACACGCCACGCGGCCTGCAGACGCTGCCCTGGGAACAGTTGTCCGCCGGCACTCGGTACCGTTTTCAGCCCGGCTTCCGGGAGGCGTTTCCGAAAGTTCTTGCCGGCGAGGCCGTCGAGATCGTGGCGGTCCCGGATGTTCCGGCGCCGGTCCCCGCGCCGACACCGACGCCGCCGACGTCCGGTCGGCCGCCGGCGAATCCGGGCGGTTCCTCGTTTTCGCCGGTGGCGCAGACGCCATCGCCGGCGCCGCGCACCCCGGCGCCGGCTGCGGCGGCCCAGATATTTCCGGAGGGGACCTTCAAGAGCGCGGCGCGAAGCCTCGTATTCGCGGTCGCATTCTCGAGCGACCCCGCGGACGTCGTCTATTTGGGTGCGAACATCCCCGAGGAGCGCAACGCGCGGCCCGATGAACTCATCGTCTGGTGGCCGAAGCGCACACCCCCCGAACCGCCGCAGGCGGTCAAGCAGATCGGCGCCGGCAATTTTCCGCCGATCCGCTGGACCGGCTTGCGGGAAGGTCATGATGTCGAAGTGGAACTGACGCCGGCTCTCCGGCTCAGCGGCGGCCGGTTGCTGGTGCAGGCGCAAGCGTATGTCACGGTCCGGAAAGGCTCCGCGCGTGCGCGTTACTATCTGCGACACACGGAAATCAAATGGGCCGCCGAAAGCCGACCCTTGATCACCACGCAGTTCTTTGACGCGCCGGTCGTCAAGGCGCGTTTCACCGACGGCGGTCGGCGGCTGATCGCCATGGTGAAAGTGGGCGACTGGGATATCCTGCCGCTGCAGGGAACGGAAAGCAACTTGAGCGTGGAAGCTTTCGACGCACGCGGTCGTTCGGCCGAAAAAGCCCGCGTGAAAACGGACGAGGCCACCGTGAAGACCAAGTCCGAAGCCTGGGAGCACGAGTTCAAACGGTTGAAGGCGGGGGAGACGTACACGATCAAGGGCGCGCTTCCGTTGGGCCCCGTTTTCGGCGAGGCGAAATTTGAGCAGTCGGTGGATGTGGTGGACTTGAAACTGTAATTCCCGTGCCCGGGCGCTCCGCCGTTGACAGGGCTTGGGCGGCCCGGGGAGCGGACGACCGGCCCGGTTCAGACCCGGATGAGACGATGCGCAACGTGGCCCGAAAACGCGGGCCGAAGGAAAGGCGGTTATGCGATGTGGACGCTTCAAAAACAGGTCGCAGCGGTCGGTGCGTGGCTGGTCCTGGCCGGTCCGGCCTCGGCGCAACGCGAACCGCCGGCGTTTCCCTTTCCCGATGGCACGTTCAACGATCCGCGCAAGTCGGCCGTCATTGGCCTGAAGTTCGGCGACGGACCGGGGCAGACCGCCTATATCGGCGTCAATGTGCCCGACGACCCCAAGACCTCCATGCCGGACCGGCTTTTCGTGGTCTGGCCGGAGCGGACGCCGGAAGTCCCGGTGCAGACGATCGCGTTTGTCAAGCGGGCGCACCAGGTGGAGTTCGAAGCGTTCAAATGGACCGGCGTCCGCGACGGCCATGAGGTCGAGGCGACGCTGTCCGTCACGTACCGTTTCGGGTATCCGAGTTTCTACAACATCACCGCGGACGTGCTGGTCAAGAAGGGCGGCGCCCGGAACAAGTATTTTCTTCGGTTGCCGGAGTTCAAATCCGCGGCATTTCCCAAGGAGGTCCCGATCGCCCCGATGTTCGCTCCGCCGGAGATCAAGGCCCGCTTTACCGAAGGCAGCCGCCGGTTCGTCGGCACCGTCCGGGTCGGCCCATGGGATATCCTGCCCTTGCAGGGGCCGCCGCCGCTGGAAACCGGCCTGAACCTCGAGGCGGTGGACGAGAAGAACCGTTCGGCGGAAAAGACGCGCATTCGGGTCGAACCCGATCAGTTGCGGACAAAGTCCGAAGTCTGGGACCACCTGTTCAAGAAATTGAAGCCGGACGTGCCCTACCGGGTCAAAGCGGCGATTCACCTCGGCACGCTGTTCGGCGAAGCGACCTTCGAGGAGACCATCCGTCCGGCAGACCTCAAGCTGTAGCTGGCGCGCCCCGCCAGGCCGCCTCGATCCGGTCCGCGGCCGCGCGCAGCACTGCGCGCAGTTGGGACCGCCGCCGCGCCGGGTAGCGGCCCAGCGGCAGATACATTCCCAGCGCGGCGTGAACCGTGCCGTCCGGCGTCCGCACCGGCACGGCGAGCGCGGCCAGGTGCGGGTCGTTCTCACCGATCAATTCCGCATAACCCGCTGCGCGGACCGCTTCCAACCGCCGCTCCAGCGCCGCTGCCGAAGGGGACGCGGACCGGCCGTCTCCGGCGTAGTCCAGCGCGGCCAGCGCCCGTGCGCGCGCTGCGTCTGAGAGGTGCGCGAGCAGCAGCCGCCCCGTCGCCATCCGGTGAATCCGCTCCGGGGGCATCCACTGCGGGCGCGCGGCGAGCGCCCGCGGCGCTTCGACCTCGACGAGCCGATACAACGCGCCGCCGCGCAGCTCCGCCAGCAACGCGGACTCTCCGGTTTCCGCCGTCACTGCCTCGACGATCGGCTCGGCCAGCCGCGCATGGCCTTCCCCCACCAGCCACTGGCGCGACCAGAACAGCGCGCGCGGGCCCAATAGGTACGGACCGCCCCGCTCGGGCTGCGCGCACAAGTGCCACGCCTCGAGCGTCCGCAGCAGGCTCTGCGCCGTCTGCTTCGCCAAATTCGTCCGCTCCGCCAGCGCGGCCAGCCGGAGACCGCCCGGGGTTTCCGCCAGCAGGGCCACCAGCCGCAGCGCTCGGTCCACGCACTGCACCCGGCGCGGCGCGATTCGGTTTGACACCGCCGGGCGCTTTGAAGAGGATAACTTCATGTCGTACATAGTACGACATTATCGTATTACTGCAATCGCGAAGAACGGAGGGCCGGACGGCCATGAACAGCGCGGAACTCAAGCAGGCGGCGCGTCGCTTCGGCGCGGATCTGGTCGGCATTGCTCCGGCGGACCGGTTTGAGGGCGTGGCCCCCGAGCGGCACCCGGCCTCGATCTTCCCGGAGTGCCGCGCGGTGGTCGTGCTCGCGCGGCGCGTGTTGCGCGGCGCGCTGCGCGGCGTCGAGGAGGGCACGAATTTCGGCAGCACCTACCATACATTCGGCTATGTGTGGGTGGAGGACAATTTCCTCGCGCAGACCGCCTACGACACGACCTGCTGGATCGAGGAACGCGATTTCGAGGCCGTGCCGCTGTTCGCGTATTTCGAAGATGGCATGCCGAAGGGCGCCGCCGTCGCCCCGGGAAAGCCGCCACCGAATGTCTATCTGGATCCGTATTACGCCGCCGTCGCCGCGGGGTTGGGGGAGATCGGGCTGGGGGATTTTCTGATCACGCCGGAGTTCGGCACGCGGCAGCGCCTCTCGATCATCCTGACCGATGCGCCGCTGGAACCCGACCCCGTGCGAAACAAGACGATTTGCGGCGACTGCGGCGCCTGCGCCGAGGCCTGCCCCTTTGGCGCGATTGACCTGGCGAAGCGCCGCCCCGCCGGCGTGCCGGGCAGCCCGATGGAGGTCGCCGCCGTGGACTATGCGCTCTGCCGCGCATGCCCCAACGGCGCGATGCTCGGTCCCGGCCGCGGTTCGCGGCCCGACCGCATTGCCGCCGCCTGCGGGCGCGCCTGTCTCGTGCGGCTGGAAACGGGCGGCAGGGTCGGCAATCGTTTCGAGCAGCCGTTCCGAAAGCGGAAGCCCTGGGCGCTGGATGCGTTCCGGCGGCCGGTGGAGGCGGCGTCGTCGGACGCGTCGTCGGTCGGTTGCGACGGCGTGGGTTCGGCGGCGAAATCGCGGGGCGCACCGTGAAGATCACGTCGAAGATGGTCAAACAGTGGGGCCGAGAGGTCGGCGCCGGCGCGGTCGGCATCGCGAATATCGAGCGGTTCCGAAACGCGCCTCGGCGGATGCACCCGTCGAACATCTTCCCGGACTGCCGGTCGGTCATCTCGATCGTCCAACCGATCCCGCGCGGTTCCTACCGCGGTATCACGGAAGGCACGCACTGGGGTAACTACACCTTCTATTCCTACAACCGCTTGAACACGCTGTTCCGTCCGCGCCGCACCTACGAGTTGGCGTGCCGCATCGAGGATCACGGCTGGGAAGCGGTGCCCGTCTATCCCGGCGTGCCGGAGCGGCCGGGGGCGGCAAACCCGGTCGCGCCGGGCCGTCCGCCTCCGGAGGTCAACCTCAATGTCCGCATCGCCGCGCTCGCGTGTGGACTCGGCGAGATCGGCTGGTCCAAAGTGTTCCTGACGAAAACGTGGGGTCCGCGCGTGCGCATCGGCACAATTCTCACCGACGCCGAACTGGAGCCGGATCCGCTGATGCCGCCCGGCACGCTGTGCGACCGCTGCTACCGCTGCGTCGGGGATTGTCCCGGCGCCATCCCCAAACCCGGCGAGCGGCCGCCGATCCGGATTCGGATTGACGATCAGACCTACGAGTGGGGGGACGTCAGCATGGGCCGCTGTACGCTGACGCACCACGGATTGAATTGGGAGGTTTCGCCGTTCCTGAAGGCCGCCTATCCGGGGCTCGACCTCCGGGTGCGCGAAAGCACGTTGAGCGAAGACGCGGCCTACCGGCTCTGTTACCCGGTGGCGCAGGCGACGTTTACGCCGTCGCCCGAGTCGCCCGACCCGAACTGCGTGCCGTTCTACCGCCAACTGCTGCAACACACGGGGTACTTCGCGCTGTGCGGAGCGAAGGGCTGCATCCGCGGTTGCATGGCGGCGATGGAGAAGCGCCGCGCGATCGAGCAATCGCGTTTCGCGACGGCGGTGGCGCCGCGGCCGGCCTGGCGGCTTGCGCCGCCATCGCGGGACGAAACCGGCGGTATCGCCGAGGGGCGCTTCCCGCAGGAGTGGAACGATCCCGATCCGGCGCCGGGCCGCTGGTGAGCGTCCCGGCGCGGCGCCGACCCAGCCGGGCGGGAAGAAGGTGCGGCGGGGCGAAGCTTCCCGCGCGCGGGTCCTCGGAGCTGAACAGCGGCAAAGCCCTTGCTGCCATCGCCCGGCGGCCGTCCGTCGGGAAAGGATTCTCGCGCGGCAACCGCGCGGCCCGTTCGCCCATTGCACCGGCCGCGACCTGCGGGCCTCAACGGCATCGTTCCGGCTCAGCGGGCAGGACCCCACCTCGGGGAATGGCCCGAGATGCCGACGGGACCCTTTTCCGCATTGCGCATAGTCCTTGAGCGACGGTTCAGGCTGCGCCGTCTGGAGGATGAACCACCACGACGACGATGCTGATGTTGTCGCGCCCGCCGCCGGCGTTGGCGGCGTCCACCAGCGCCTGTGCCGCCTCCGCCGGCCCCCGCGTGCGTGCGGGGGCCAATCGTTCGGCGATGCCGATCGCGGGGACCATGTTCGTCAAGCCGTCGCTGGCCACCAAAAAAACGTCGCCCGGCGCCACGTCCACGGGCGTCGGCTCCAGCTGCTCATGCTCGCGGATGCCGACGGCGCGGGTCAGCAGCGTCCGCATGTAGTGCGGCAGTCCCTCGGCTTTCGGTCCGTACTCGACCTCCACGCAGTGCGGTTCGAACAATCGTTCCAGACGATCGCCGCGCAGTCGGAATGCCAGCGTATCGCCCACGTGCAGCAGGGTGGCGCGCCGCGCGGCGGCCTCCGCGAACAGCAGAAACGTCGCCGTGCTCCCCATGCCGCGGTAACGATGCCGCGCGGCGTGCAGCCGAATGCGGCGCCCCGCTTCGCCGATGGCCTGCACGACCGTGAGCACGCGATAGGCGTGGGAGCGCATCGCGGCCGGCAGCGACGGCTGCGACAGCGCCTCCTCCACGGTCTGGACAATGATCCGGCTGGCTTCCTGGCCGCCGTCCGCCCCGCCGAGTCCGTCGCAGACGCCGAAGACGGCGTACTGCGGCGCCGCCAATATGGCGTCTTCGTTGCGCCGGCGCACGCGCCCGATATCGGTCAGCGCTGCGAACCGGAGATGAGGAAAAAGATCCGTTGCCACAATCCCTTCGTCCGCCTGGGCGAGGCGGGACTCGAACCCGCACGGGTCGCCCCACAGGATCCTAAGTCCTGCGCGTCTGCCGGTTCCGCCACTCGCCCATTGCCGCGGGGCGCGTATCAAAGCACGGGCCGCACGCCGGGGACAAGCCTCAAAACCGGCGCCGCGCGGCGCGCGCCGTCCGAACCGGCATCGAACCGGCCGCGCGCCGATTCCGAAAAGCGGCTGGTCGGAGACTCGCCGACGTGGTATCCTCAAGAGGTGCGGCGACGCGGTGCGGAGAACCCAGTTCCGTGCGCGCCGCGCCGGAGGCGTACGATGCAGGCACGGAAGATGATCGCAGGCTGGGCCGCGGGACTGACGGCGGCAACGCTGGCGGGCGCGGCCGATTGGCCGCGGTGGATGGGACCCGATCGCAACGGCATTTCCCGGGAGGCCGACTGGAATCCCGCCGCCGTTTCAGCGGTGCGCGTGCTGTGGCGCGCGCAGCTCGGCAAGGGGTATTCCGCCGTGAGCACCCGCGGCGACCGCGTGTTCTCGATGGGCAACTCGGGCAACAAGGATGTCGTCTGGTGCCTGAATGCGGCGGACGGGTCCGTGGTATGGAAGCACGAGTACGATTGTCCCGCGGGCAACTCGTATCCCGGCCCGCGTGCCACGCCGGTACTGGACGGCGATCGCGTGTTCACCCTGAGCCGAAACGGACACGTCTTCTGTCTCGATGCCGCCAGCGGGCGGGTGATCTGGCAGCGTCGGATTCTCGCGGACACCGGCGCCGCCAACATCACTTGGGGGTTGGCCTCTTCGGCGGTGGTCGAAGGGGAACGCGTTTTTTTCAACGTCGGGCGCCACGGCGTCGCGCTCAATAAGGCCACCGGCGAACTGGTCTGGAAGAGCCCTGAAGGCAAGGGCGGCTACGCGACGCCGGTGCCGTACCGACAGGGCGGCAACCCGGCGCTGGCCATCTACGGCGAAAAGGCCCTGTACGGCGTGGACGCAGCCGCCGGCCGGGAACTGTGGTCGTTCCCGTGGACCACCAGCTACGACGTCAACGCCGCCGATCCGATCGTGCGCGACGGTCAGGTCTTCATCTCCTCGGGCTACAACACCGGCGCGGCGCTGGTGGACATCGCCTCGGGCCAGCCGGTCGAGGTCTGGCGCAACAAGAACCTGCGGAACCACTTCGGGACCAGCGTGCTGATCGGTGACCACTTGTACGGGATTGACGGCAGTCCCAACCGCGGCGGGCTCGCCTGCGTGGAATGGAAGACCGGCGCAAAGAAATGGACCCAGAACCTCGGCTTCGGCGCGCTGATGGCCGCCGGCGACAAGCTGATCATCCTGCTGGAAAGCGGCAACCTCGTCATCGCCAACGCCGATCCGGACGGGTACCGGGAGATCGCCCGCGCCGACCGGTTGCTCGGTCGTACGTGCTGGACAATGCCCATCTTGAGCAACGGGCGCATCTACTGCCGCAACGACCAGGGTGAACTGGTCTGCGTGGACGTGAAATAATCCTCCGGGCCGGCCGCTACGGCGTCTGAAAAATCGCCGCCACATTTTTGCGATGGAGTATGGCCGGCCCCGCCGCCCGCGGACGCCGCGCTGCCGTCGCCGAGGCGATGGCCGCCCGGGCCGGGCGTCCGTTTCCGATCGGGGGCAGCCCTCAGGAGACCATCCGCGACCGCTCCGGGACCGCACGATCTTGCGGCCCGCAGGTGCAATAGGGCGTCGCTCTCGCCCGTTGAAAACTTCCGTCAGGAGACCACCGGATGAAATGGATGATCGTTCAGATGGTATGGGCCGCGACGACCGCGCTTTTCGCGCAACCGGGCGCCGCTCAGGCGACCGGTTGGCGCCACGACGGCCGGGGCGATTTTCCGGACGCCGACCCGCCGCTGCGCTGGAGCGCGTCCGAGAATGTCGTGTGGAAGACTCCGCTGGCCAGCGGGTCCAACGCCTCGCCGGTCCTCGTGTCGGACCGGCTGTTTGTGTGCGAGGAGCCCGACACGCTCGTTTGCATCGCCGCCGCCGACGGCCGGGTATTATGGCGTCAGCGGGTGACGTTAGCGGACGCGCTGCCGCCGGACCAGCGCGAGGCCGCGCTCGCGCGTTTGCAGGTCGCGGAAGCCCTGCGGACCGATCGCCGTGCGGTGGACGGCCCGCTGCGTCGCGCCGAACGGCAGCTTCGCGAGCGGCCGACGGATGAGGCGTTGAAGGGGCAGGTGGCGGACCTCAAGCAGAGACACGCGGAGCTGGATCGCCGCGCTGCCGCCGTGCGCGACGTGCTGCCGCCGCCGACGCACGACACGAACGGCTGTACGAGCGCCACGCCCGTCAGCGACGGGCGCCGTGTCTTCACGGTGTTCGGAACCGGCATGGTCGCCGCCTTCGATTTGGAGGGCCGGCGACTCTGGGCGCGTCTCGTTGAGCGCCCCACCCACGAATGGGGGCACAGTTCCTCGCCCGAGCTCGCCGGCGGCCGGCTCGTCGTGCAGATCCTCAAGGTCCACGGACTCGACCCCGATACCGGCGAGACCCGATGGACCGCGGACTCGAAGCCGCGCTGGGGTTCGCTGGCGGTGGGACGCGCCGGCCCGGACGACATCGTGCTGACGGCGAACGGCGAAGCGATCCGCGGCGCGGACGGGCGCGTCGTTGCCCAAAATCTCGGCCGTCTGGAGTACTGTTCGCCGCTGTGGAGCGGCGGCATTGCCTACTATATCGAGCACGGCGGCCGCGCCGTGCAGTTCCCCGACGACGGCGGCGCGCCGCGGACCCTATGGACGACCCAGCCGCCCAAAGAGCGTTACTACGCCTCGCCGGCCCTCGCGGACGGGCTGCTGTTCGCGATCATGCAACGAAGTCAATTGATCTGTATTGATGCGGCGACCGGCGCAGTCGTCTGGATGCAGGACGTCAAGCTCGGCGGCACCGCCTATCCGAGTATCCAGCGGGCTGGCCGGCACGTATTCGTCAGCAGCGACACCGGTCGCACCGTGGTCATCGAGCCGGCGCGCGAGTTCAAGGCCGTCGCCGAGAACGCGCTCGAGCCGTTCCGGTCCACCCCGCTGTTCTCCGGCCGGCGCATCTAAATCTGCGGGGTGAAGCATCTGTATTGCATCGCGGCGCCGTAAACCGCGCGCTTCGGTCCGCCGCCGGCGTCGAACGCAATCCGCGGTTCGTCTGAGGCGTCCGCCCGTGATACAAAGATCCGAGCTCGACCCGAGCCGATTTGTGAACGACGTGCGCCGACCCGCAATAAAGGATCCGCCGTTGCGCCGGCATCTCGAGCGCCGCGCCGCGGCGCTCGCGGCGGCCGTTAGCGCCGCGCGGTCGGTCCCCATCCCCGCCGCCGGCGGCGGCACGCCGGAGCCGTCCGGATGGCCCGACGGCCGGCCGGTGGCGCGGCTCTGGTCCGCCCGCGCCGGGCCTGGATGCACCTCGCCGATCCTCGTCGGCGCGGTGTTCTCGGTCGCACGGCGAAATGAAGAGGTCGCCCGATGAGCCGAATCCGCGCCGAAATTGCGGCGGTGGTCGCGGTCGTCGTTACCGCCGGTGTCGGCGTCGCCGCGCTCGCCGTGTGGCTGCGCGCAACGCCGCGCGTCGCGGTCGAAATCCGCGTTCCGGGCCTCGATGGCCGCGCGGAGAAACAGTCGGCCGCCGCCCCCGTCGCCGGGGCGGAAGAGCGGATCGTCATCGGCGAGTTGTTCGAGCGGTTCGGCGATCTGGAAACCCGCGCGGGTTCGGCATGGCCGATGTTCCGCGGGCCGCGCGGCGACAACATCGCCGATTCGCCGGTTCCGCTGCTCGGAGACCGGCCCGACGATCCGCTGATCGAGCGCTGGTCCGTGGAGCTGGGCGAGGGGTATGCCGGGCCGGCGATCTTCGCCGGGCGGGTCTATTTGCTCGATTACGATGAGGCGCGCCGCGCCGACCTGTTGCGCTGCTGGACACTCGAGGACGGCCGCGAACTGTGGCGACGCGGTTATCGCGTGCATCTCAAGCGCAACCACGGCATGTCGCGCACGATCCCTGCCGTCGCGGAGCGGTTTGTCGTAACGATCGGCCCGCGCGCGCATGTGATGGCGACCGACCCGTTCACCGGCGAATACCTTTGGGGGCTCGACCTCGAGCGCGACTACGGCACGCAGGTGCCGCCGTGGTACGCCGGCCAGTGCCCGCTGCTCGACGGGGATTCCGTCATCCTCGCGCCCGCGGGTCCGGATGCGCTGCTGATGGCGGTGGACGGCCGGACCGGCGAGGTTCGCTGGCGCGCGCCGAATCCCCGCGGCTGGCGCATGTCGCACGCCTCGGTGCTTGCGGCCACGCTCGCGGGACGGCGCCAGTTCGTGTATGCCGCGGCCGGCGGCGTCGCGGGCGTCGCGGCAGACGGACCGGACGCGGGATCGCTGCTCTGGGAAACGGCGGAATGGGCGCCTTCAGTCGTCGCACCCACGCCGGTCGCGCTCGATGGCGAGCGCGTGCTGCTGACGGCCGGATACGCGGCCGGCGGCGCGGTGCTGCGCGTCGAGCGCGACGGCGACCGGTTCGTCGCGCGGATCGTCGAGCGCTACGGCCCAACCGAAGGCCTTTCTTCCGAGCAGCACACGCCCATCTTGCGCGACGGCTACCTGTTTGCGATACTTACCAAGGACGCCGGGCCGGGGCGCAATCAGTTTGCCGCCTATCGCGTCGACGACCTGCGCCAACCGGTTTGGACCAGCGGTCGCGCGGCCCGCTTCGGCTTGGGGCCGTATCTGCTGGCCGACGGCAAGTTCTATTTGCTGACGGACGACGGCACGCTGGTCGTGGCGCGGGCGCGCCAGGAGGCCTATGAAGAGTTGAGCCGGCGCCGGGTGCTCACGGGCCGCGAAGCCTGGGCCCCGCTGGCCTTCAGCGACGGACGAATGCTGCTGCGCGACTCGCGGCGGATGATCTGCCTCGATCTGCGCGCGCCGGAAAGCACGCCATGAAACCGCGATTTCCAAGCCTTGGAAGAACCGC
>CAYLTB010000045.1:0-19486 GCA_964386675.1 uncultured Verrucomicrobiota bacterium | reverse complement strand
TTCAGGAAGACCACGATCGCGGGCACGCCGACCTGGCGGGCGAGCAGGATGTGCTCGCGCGTCTGCGGCATTGGGCCGTCGGAGGCGCTGACCACGAGGATCGCGCCGTCCATCTGCGCGGCGCCGGTGATCATGTTCTTGATGTAGTCCGCGTGTCCGGGGCAATCCACGTGCGCGTAATGGCGCGCGGCGCTCTGGTATTCCACGTGCGAGGTCGCGATCGTCAGGATCTTGGTCGGATCGCGGCGACCCTGCGATTCGGAAGCCTTCGCCACCTGATCGTAGGAAACGTAGGTGGCGAGCCCCTTGGCGCCCTGCACTTTCGTAATCGCCGCCGTCAACGTCGTCTTGCCGTGGTCCACATGGCCGATTGTGCCCACGTTCACATGCGGTTTGGTCCGCTCGAATTTCTCCTTCGCCATGGCTCTATCTCCTCGCTGCGTTCTGGTGTCTGTCCGTTCTGGTTCCGGTTTCGCCGATTCACTGCCGCGGCGCTCCATTGCATGGAGCCCACGAGCGGGATTGAACCGCTGACCTCATCCTTACCAAGGATGTGCTCTACCGACTGAGCTACGTGGGCCGATGCCGGTCCTGGCGGTCGGGCCGCCGGACCCCCGTCCGCCCCGCGTCACTCGCTCCGATCTCGCTTTCCGATGCAAAACGTCCTCGCAAAAAATAAATAAACGACAGACACAAAGACTCCCCTTCCGCCCTTCATCCGCTTTGCGGCTTCGAGGCAGCGAGAAGCCGAGTCTGTCCGTCAGCGCTATGTCAAGATGGCGATCGAATGCGCCACACGCAATTCAATCGTGGGGCCAGTGTATTGCTCTGCGGCGCCGCGTCAACTATTTTTTTGATTATTTTTGCGCCGCCGCGTCCATCGGTCACCAAGCGTACGCCGCCGGCGCTTCGCCGCCCGGCCCTGGGAAAATCTCATCGAGACGTTTGGCCGCCGCGTCGTCTATCGGGCGATCGAGCGCGCGCAGCGCGTCGTCCAGTTGCGCCGCCGTGCGCGGCCCAATGATCGGCGCGGTCACCGCCGGATTGCGCAGCAGCCATGCCAGCGCCACGTCCGCCGGCGGACGGCCCAATTCCGCGCAGAACGCTTCATACGCCTCGATGCGCGCGCGGTGTGTCGCCAGCGTTTTCATCATGCGCTCCGACGCGCGGCGGCCCTCCTTCGCCTTCTGGAGCGCGCCGCCGAGCAGACCGCCGCCCAGCGGACTCCATGGAATCAGCCCCAGCCCGTACGCGCGGCACGCGGGAATCACCTCCAGCTCAATCATCCGCGCATTCAGATTGTACAGGCTCTGCTCGGACACCAGCCCGAGGAACGAGCGCGCAGCCGCAGTTTCCTGCGCTTGGGCGATGTTCCATGCCGCGAAGTTGCTGCTGCCGACGTATACGATCTTGCCTTGCTGGACCAACACCTCCATCGCCTGCCAGATTTCGTCCCACGGGGCCTCCGGGTCCACGTGGTGCATCTGGTACAGGTCAATATGGTCTGTCTGCAACCGCCGCAGGCTGGCCTCGCACGCCTGCCGGATATGCCGAGCGGACAATCCGCGATCGTTGGGGCCCTCGCCCATCCGGCTGAACACCTTCGTCGCCAGCACGACCCGTTCGCGGCGTCCGCCGCCCTGCGCGAACCAGCGGCCGAGGATCTTTTCGGTGATGCCCTCGCCCACTTTCCACCCGTACACATTCGCCGTGTCGAAAAACTGGAGGCCCTGTTCAAGCGCACGATCCATGATCGCGAACGATTCCGACTCGCTCGTCTGCGGCCCGAAGTTCATCGTGCCCAGACACAGCCGACTGACCTTCAATGCCGTCCGACCCAGTCTCACATATTGCATCGTGATTCACTCCCCTCGCTGATGCTCTCCATATTTCAGGCCGGCTCCCCGAGCGCGCGCTCGCGGCCGCGATCCCAGGAGCGTGCGCCGGCATGCGCCGAATTCCGCGGTCCGGCACCGCGGCGTCCCGGTCACCCCGCCGCGGGCGCACCGGCGACAAATTGCCGCAGCACGTACGGCAGTATGCCGCCGTGGCGAAAATAATCCGCTTCCACTTCCGTGTCCAGGCGCGCCCGAGCCATGAAGGATGTGCGGCGTCCATCGGGTGCGCGCGACTCGACCCGCACCGAAGAGCCCGGCGCCAGCGGGGCTAGTCCGAAGATGTCGAACTGTTCCGTGCCGTCCAGCCCCAGCGAGGCCGCATCCGCGCCCGCCGGGAACTCGAGCGGCAGTATGCCCATGCCGACGAGATTGCTGCGGTGGATCCGTTCGTAGCTCTGCGCGATCACCGCACGCACGCCCAACAGCGCCGGTCCTTTCGCCGCCCAGTCGCGCGAGGAACCTGCGCCGTACATCTGCCCCGCCAGCACGATCAACGGCACGCCCTCGGCGCGGTAGGCTTCGGCGGCGTCAAAAATCGTCATCGCAGCGCCATCGGGAAAATGCCGCGTCCAGCCGCCCTCCCGGTCGGCCAGCCGGTTGCGCAGCCGCACGTTCGCAAATGTGCCGCGCCGCAGAACTTCATGGTTGCCGCGCCGCGCGCCGTAGCTGTTGAAGTCCGCCGGGGCGACGCCGCGCTCGATCAGGTATCGGCCCGCCGGGCTGTCCTTTGGGATGGCGCCGGCCGGCGATATGTGGTCGGTGGTCACGAAATCCCCGAACACAGCGAGCGCGCGCGCGCCGCGCAAGTCCTGCAACGGCTCGGGCGCCGACGCGAAGTCCGCCAGAAACGGAGGTTCCCGAATATACGTGGAATCCGGATTCCAGTCGTAGACGTCCCCCCCCTCGCCCGGCAGCGCGTCCCACGCGGGGTTCGGAGCATCCAGCCGCGCGTAAGCCGCGCGATAATCCTCCGGCCGGCCGGCCGCGGCCAGCGCCGCCCGCAATTCGTCTTCCCCCGGCCAGACATCGCGCAGGTAAACCGGCCGCCCGTCCGCGCCGACGCCGAGCGGCTCATGCTCCAGATCGCCTCGCACCGTGCCGCGCAACGCATACGCGACGACCAGCGGCGGCGAACACAGGTAATTCGCGCGCGTAAGCGGATGCACGCGGCCCTCGAAATTACGGTTGCCGCTGAGCACGGCGGCGACGACCAGGCGGTCCGCGCGGACGGCCGCTTCGACCGCCGGATCGAGGGGGCCGCTATTGCCGATACACGTCGCGCAGCCGTAGGCCGCGACGTGAAAACCGAGCGCCTCCAGGTCCGCCAGCAGTCCGGCGCGTCGCAGGTAGGCCGTGACCGTGCGTGACCCCGGCGCAAAGCTTGTTCGAACGTGCGGCGGAACGCGGAGTCCCCGCTCCCGCGCCCGGCGCGCCAGCAGCGCCGCGCCGATCATCAGCGTCGGGTTCGAGGTGTTCGTGCAGCTCGTAATCGAAGCGATGGCCACCGCCCCGTGTCCGATCCGTCCGCACGCGCCCGCGTCCGACTCGACCGCGGCCTGCCCGATGGGCACGCCAAAACCCTTGTGCTCGGCCGGCTGCGTCAGCGCCGCCTCGAACTCGCGACCGATAGCCGCGAGCGGACGGCGGTCCTGCGGTCGCCGCGGACCGGCGACCGACGCCTCCACGCCGCCCAGGTCCAGTTCGATCACGTCGCTGAACTCCGGCGCCGGCGTATCGGCGTCGCGCCACAGGCCCTGCGCCCGGCAATACGCCTCGACGCGCGCAATGTGCAGCTCCGGGCGGCCCGTCTCGCGCAGGTAATCGAGCGTTGCGCGATCAATCGGAAAGAAGCCGGTGGTCGCTCCGTACTCCGGCGCCATGTTTGCGACCGGCGCGCGGTCGGCAAGGCTCAAGGTGTCCAGGCCGGGCCCGAAAAACTCGACAAAGCAACCGACGACGCCCCGTTCGCGCAACCGCTCCGTGACGGTCAGCGCCAGGTCGGTCGGCGTCGCGGGGGCGCGCAGGCGGCCGGTCAGCCGCACGCCGATGACGCGCGGCGGCGACAGCGGGATCGGCTGGCCCAGCATCGCCGCCTCGGCCTCGATGCCGCCGACACCCCAGCCGAGCACGCCCAGGCTGTTGATCATCACGGTATGCGAATCGGTGCCCACGACCGTGTCAGGCGACGCCATGCGGCGGCCCGCCGCATCCGTCTCGATGTGCACACACTCGGCCAGATATTCCATGTTGACCTGGTGGCAGATTCCGAGGCCGGGGGGCAGCACTCGCAATCGGGCGAACGCATTCCGGCCCCAACGCAGGAAGGCATAGCGTTCGGCATTGCGCTCGAATTCGCGCCGGAGGTTCGCCTCATACGCTCCCTCATGGCCGGCTTCGTCAAGCTGGACGGAGTGATCAATGACCAGGTCCACCGGGATCCGCGGCTCCACGCGCCGCGGGTCGCCCCCGGCGCGGGCCAGCGCGCCGCGCAGCGCGGCGAGGTCCACAACGCACGGCACGCCCGTGAAATCCTGGAGCAACACGCGCGACGGCAAAAATGGAATCTCGCCCGAGCCGGGATCGTCCGGCGTCCAGCGCGCCAGACGTTCCACTTGCTCCGGGGCGAAGCCCGGCCGGCCCTGATGGCGCATTAGCGACTCGATCAGGACGCGCAGCGAATACGGCAGCCGCGAGACGCGGCCCCATCCGCGCTCCTCGATGAGCGCAATCCGGTGATAAAGGAAACGGTCGCCAGGCCCTCCGGCTTCTGCCAACGAATCGAGACTGTCGGACATATTGATTCTCCGTCGCGCAACGAAAGGCGGTGATGATGGTACGACGGGGGGCTTACGTCAACCCCGACCGCCCGGTATTCCCGTGCTTTCGAACGAAACGTCGGAGCCGCGGATGCTAAAGGCTGTCCGGCGCGGCGGCAGCCGCCATCGCCCAAGGCCGATGGCGAGGTGTTGGACCGATGGGCGCGCCACGTTTCGCCGGCCTGCAGGACCGCGGACAGCAGACGGATCGGCGTCCCACATGAGATGGCGCGGAGCGAGCTTCGCGAGTCCGCGTTTCATGCGCATGCCCCAACCCGCGCGCCACCGCCACCTCCGGATCGGCCTCGGCGACGTGCTGTGTAATCCGGGACGGACTCCGGACGGCCGCAAGCAGCCGCAGCGGCGCAGTGGGCGGCCCGTGTCGCCGCCGCCGTGCCACAGCGCGCGCTTGCACGCCGGCCGGGTTTGTCCGATGGTGTTCGACGCAATGAAGACCATCGATTGCAACGTGCTGGTAATCGGCAGCGGGCTCGCCGGCCTGATGACCGCCTACCATTTGCGCGGCCACGGGCCGATCGTCGTCGCCTCCAAGCGCGAGATCGAAGAGAGCAACACCAACTATGCGCAGGGCGGCATCGCGTGCGTCGTGGACCCGAAGGACACGTTCGAGTCGCACGAGCAGGATACGCTGGCCACCGGCGGCGGACTCTGCCACGCCGACGTGGTGCGCTCCGTCGTGCGCGCCGGGCCCCAAAGCGTCCGCGAGCTGGAGGAACTCGGAATATCGTTCGAGCGGCGGCTCGGACGGGATGAGGAATACGACCTGGGGCAGGAGGGCGGCCATTCGCGCCGTCGCGTGCTGCACGCCGGCGACATCACCGGCCACGAGCTGATCCGCGTGCTGGCGCAGCGGATCGGGGAGGAACCGGACGTCACGCTGGCCCCCAACTGGATGGCGATTGACCTGGTCACGACCTCCTGGCTGCACGCGCCGGGCCCCAATCGGTGTATCGGCGCCTATTTCATTGAGCGCTCGACCGGCGATATTCTCGCCGTCCGCGCCCGCCACACCGTCCTGGCGACCGGCGGCGCCGGCAAGGTTTATCTCTATACGAGCAATCCCGATGTCGCAACCGGCGACGGCATCGCGATGGGCTGGCGCGTCGGACTGCCGATCCGCAACATGGAGTTCGTCCAGTTTCACCCGACCTGCCTGTACCACCCGCAGGCGAAGTCGTTCCTGATCAGCGAGGCCGTCCGCGGCGAGGGCGCGCGGCTGATCAATGCGGCGGGCGAGTCGTTCACGGAACGCTACGATCCGCGGGGCTCGCTGGCGCCGCGCGACATCGTCGCGCGCGCGATTGACCAGGAGATGAAAACCCGCGGCGACCCGTGCGTCTATCTCGACATCACCCACCGCTCGGCGGATTTCCTGCGGCGGCGCTTCCCGAATATCTACGGAATCTGCCTGTCCTATGGCATGGACATGGCCCGCGAGCCCATTCCCGTCGTCCCGGCGGCGCACTACTTCGTGGGCGGCGTCGAAGCGGGCGTGGACGGCCGCACTGCGATTGAGGGGCTCTACGCGGTCGGCGAAACGGCCTGCACCGGTCTCCACGGCGCCAACCGCCTGGCGAGCAATTCGCTGTTGGAGGCGCTCGTCTGTTCCCGTTTTTGCGCGCGCGCGATCGCCGCCGCTCGCGGGTCCGCAGACGCGCCGCCCGCGGCGATCCCCGACTGGGTGCTCGGCGACGCCGTGCCGAGCGACGAGGCGATCGTGGTGGAACACAACTGGAACGAGGTCCGGACGTGCATGTGGGACTACGTCGGCATCGTCCGCACCGACAAGCGACTGGACCGCGCGATCCGCCGCATCCGCAATCTGCGGCGCGAAATCCGGCAGTATTACAAGGACTACCTCGTTACACCGGACATCATCGAGCTGCGCAATATCGCCGCGGTCGCCGAACTGGTCATCCGCTGCGCCCGCGCCCGCCGCGAGAGCCGCGGCCTTCATTATACGCTCGACGGCCCGACGCCCGACACGTCGCGGCCTCCCGCCGACACCATCCTTCACGATCCACCTGGCGGGCCGATCTCGGACGATTGACCGGCGGTCGATCGTCATGGGCGGACGCGCGAGTCCGATGGCGTCACAACAGGGGCCGCCGGACCTTCTTCACGGGTGACAACGGGGGAGCGCAACCCCTATACTGACGATCGTTTCCAAGGGTTGGAACGATGAGACGCGGCGGGTTCCAACCGTTGGACTCCCCTTGAGGTGGTGGCTTGAGCAAGAATCCGGATCCGGCGGATGCGTTGGCGCAGGCGCTGCGCCGGCGCTGTCTCGCGCTGGGCGCGCTGCGACGCGCAGCGGTAACGGCTACGGCCGCTCTCTTCGCCGGAGGCGTCGCGGCGCTCGCGCTGCGGACGGCCGGCGCGCCCCTGGCGCCCTTCGCCAGCATCGGGGCGGTCTTGCTTCTGGCCGCCGTGCTCGCCGCTGTCCTGACGGAGCACCGCCGCGCGACGCGCGTGGAGCAGTGGCGGGCCCTCCTCGACGCTCAAAGCGGTTGCGGCGGGCTGCTCGCCGTCGCCGCCGAGACGCCGTTGGGAGAATGGCGAACGCGGCTGCCGGCGCTGTGCGCGCCGCGGCTGACGTGGACGGCGCGCGCAGCGTTGGGGCGCTTGCTGCTCGCCGCCGCGTTCGCCGCCGGCGCCGCGCTCGTTCCCGTCAGCGCCGTCGCGCCGTTTCAGCATCGCCCGCTCGAGGTCGGCCGGACCCTGCAACAACTGGACCAGCGCCTTACCGAGATCGAACAGTCCGCGCTGATAGAGCCGCCGGAGGCCGAATCGCTGCGCGCCCAGCTCGAGCGCGCCGCCGCCGAGACGTCCGGCGACGATCCCGCCCGCACATGGGAGATGCTCGACCGCCTCGCCGAACAAATCGAAAGCGCGGCCCGCGAGAACGCCGCCGAGGCGCTTCAGCAGGCGGCCGCGCTCGCGCAGGCCGCGGACGCCGCCGTCGAGGCGCTGCGCCGCTTCGAGTCCAATCCCGGCGATCTGGCCGTCGCCGGGGAGACGTCAGCGGATGTCGAACGTGCACTGCACGAGCTGGCCGACGCGTTGCAGAACCCGGCGCTGGCGGCCGCGCTGGATCCCGAGACGGCGGCACTGCTGGCCGAACTGATGAAGGACGCCCCGCGCTGGAGCGCGGAAGACTTGAGGCGGCTCTCCGAGGCGCTGGGCCGCCGGGGCGGGGACCTGGCGCAGGCGTTGTCGTCGGCCCGGCAGTTTCAGATTCTCGACCCTCGCGATCTCGATCGCATCCTCGATCAGTTGAAAAACGCCTGCGCGCAATGTCCAAACGGCGGCGAAGAAGGGCCGATGGCGCTGGCGTTCGGCGAGGGGAGCGGGACCGCCGGCGACCTCGCGGCGCTGGCGGCGGGACGGCCCGGCGCCGGCGGCGTTTCCCGCGGGCCGGGTGCAGCGGATATTTCGTTCAACGAATCCGAGTCGTCCGCCGAGGGCGCCGAGTTCAAACCCGTCGTACTGCCGCGCCCGCCCCGGCTGGCACCGGAGGGCAGCACGCCGCTCGGCCTCAGCGCGGCGGCGCCGGACACGTCGGGCGCCGCCGCGCCGGACGCCGCCGGCGCCCTTGCCGCGCCGGGCGACGGCGCCGCCGCTCGCCGTCTTCCGCTCTGGCCGCAACACCGCGGAACCGTTCGCCGCTACTTCGAACGCACCGGAGACGACACGCCGTGAAATCTGTCGTGGTCTGCGCCGTCCTGCTGGGTATCGCCGCCCGCCCGCCGCGGCTGCCGGCGGAGGAAACGCGATTTCCCGTCGCCGCGATCGAAGACCCGCAGGACCGCGCGATCCTGGAAGCCCTGGTCGGCCACGCCCGCGCGCTGGCCGCGAAACTGACGCGGGAACGGTTCGCCGCCCAGCGGGAAACTGAGATGCTGTGCTGGACCGAGTTTCCCCAGATGGATGTGCTGCTGACCGCCTACGAATTGACCGGCGATGTCGAGCACCTGCGGGGCTTCGCGCAGGCGCTGACGAACCTGCTGCCCCTGCTCCGGACCGCGCCGGACGGTTTTCGGGGTTGGCTCGGCCCGTTCATCGAATCCCGTCGCGACCCCAAGGACCCGGAGGCCGAGGCGGACGAGATTCAGAAATCGTTCCGCGCCGTCACGATCTTCTCCCGCTTTCTCGAGATCGTCGCGCGCGAGGAGCGCCTGCGGGCGGAGTTCGGCGAATGGCACCCGAGACTGCTGGATTTGATGGAAAACCATCTCGTGAAGAAATGGGACGCCCGCGGCAACTGGATGGACCTCGGCGACCGCGGCGGCATCTACCGGCTGAACGACGTCCACTACCGGCCGACCATCAGTATGCCCTGGGAAAAGCTCGTGTTCCCGGTGCAGGGAATGCTGGCGCTATTCCGCGTCACCGGACGCGACTTCTACCTGCGCCGGGCCGTCGCCATGGGCACGCTGTTCAAGCGGACGCTCGTATTTGAAGACGGCCGATACCGGTGGTATCGCTGGGTGCCTTTTGGCGACTGGGATATCCACCCAGCACAGCCCAACCGCTGGGCCTCCTGGATCGGATATTCGCCCCTGGCGCAATGGTACCGCGCCGAGGTGGACCTCGCCGTAGATCTCTATCATCACGGCCTGGTATTCGACCGGACCGACATGGACCGCTTCGTTCGGACGCAGATGGAGGTCGCCTGGAACGGAGACCCCGAATCGCCGGTCTATCAAATGATCCACGGAAAGCCGTCGGATCGGCCCAACCAGGTCTTTCTCGCGGATGCGCTGGCGCCGTTCGATGCAAAGCTGGCGGAGTTCTGCTTCGTCCGGCGGCGATCGGAGCGCTTTGAAAAACGGAACAACGAGTGGCAGGGCGGCGTGCTGGCGCGCGAGTGGCTGCGGCAAAAGTTCATCGTCCTGCCCGCCGCCGCGGGCGGCGCGCCGGCCTGGGCGCGGTTCGGCGAGCAGTTCCGCTCGAATCCGGAAAACCGCGCCTGGCTCGAACGCATCGCGTTCACCGTCGAACCGCCGGGCTTTCGGATGCCGATGAGCCCCGCGCAGATGGATCCGATGCCGCGCGCACCCGTCACCCACCCGCCGAAAGCCGAGACCCCATGACTCATCCCAACGCCGACACCCTGCCCTCCATCGCCGACGTCGAGGCCGCCGCGGCGCTCGCCGCGCGCGCGCTGGAACAACTCGACCGGATGCTGCTCGGCCGCGCCGAGTTGCACCGGCTCGTACTCGCCGGCATCCTGAGCCGCGGCCATATCCTGCTGGAGGGACTGCCCGGCCTCGGCAAGACCGCGCTGGTCAAGGCGGTCGCCTCGATTTTGCAGCTCGACTTCAAACGCGTGCAGTTCACGCCGGACCTGATGCCGTCGGACATCGTCGGCGCGCACATCCTCCAGGAAACCGCTCCGGGGCGCCGCGACTTCGTGTTCCAGCCCGGCCCCGTGTTCACGAACATTCTGCTGGCGGATGAAATCAACCGCGCCTCTCCCAAAACACAGTCCGCGCTGCTCGAAACGATGCAGGAGCGCTCGGTCACGCTGCTCGGCCAGACGCGCGCGCTGCCGGACCCGTTCTTCGTGCTCGCCAGCCAAAACCCGATCGAAATGGAGGGCACCTACCCGCTGCCGGAAGCGCAGGTGGACCGATTTTTGTTCCGGCTGATCGTCGGGAACGTCTCCGAGGACGTACTGCACGGCATCATCTCCGACCGCCGCCGCGGCGAGCCGCCCGCTCCGGACTGGAGCATGTCCCGCGACCAGCTCGGCACGCTCTTCGGCATGATGGACCGCATCCGGCTGCCCGACGCGGTCGCGCACTACATCGCCCGATTGGTCGCGGCGACGCATCCAGACCACCGTGAGGCCGTCGAACCGGTGAAGGCCTATGTGCAATACGGCGCGTCGCCGCGCGCGGCTATCGCGATCGCCGAGGCGGCGCGCGCGCTCGCGTTGATCGCCGGCCGCCCCACCGCCGGTTTCGAGGATGTGCGGCAGGCGGCGGGCCCCGTGCTCAACCATCGGCTGATTCTCAACCACAAGGCGCGGTTCGACCGCGTGGGTCCGATGACCGTCATCGAGGCTCTGCTCCAGGGACTGGACCCGGCCGGCCTGGAGCTGCCGCACGGCGTGGCGCTGGAGGCCGCCGCGAAATGAAGCGTCCGGCCCTCCGCTTGGCGGCGGCGCTGGTGCTGGCAGCCGTGTCCGCCCGCGCCGAGCGGTTCGGCGAGCTCGACGTGGCGCAGATGCCGCCCGACCCCGGCGAGACCAATTTCGGGTACGCTGAATACCGCTTCCGCGTCGCGAACGACGGCGCTGCCGCGCGCGCGGTCACCATCGAGCTGCGCGGAACCTATGGAGACCGGGTCACGCTTCGCCGGACCGTCGTGGTCGGCCCGCGCTCCGCCGCCGTTGTTGCGCTATGGCAGCCCCCGCTTCATATGGGCCACGTCCCGCATGCCGAGGTTTTCTCGGATGCGCGGCGCGCCGGACGGCTTCAACTGAGCAATCCCTATTTCGCGCACGGGGGCCACCAAAGCTGGCGCTCCGATCCGCCCGTGGTGCTGACCGGCCGCGCGCTCAATGCGCCGCAATGGGAAGCGCTTTTCACACCGCCCGCGCCCGCGGCGCCGCCCGGCGGAACCCCGGAGACTCCATCTTCTGAAGTTCGCTTCGTGCGCGCGGAACAGGCGGTCGGCGCCTGGAGTCCGCATTGGCTGGCGTATTCACGCTACGACGGCGTGGCGCTCGCCGCCGAGGAATACCGCGGGGCGCCCGACGGTGTACGGGATGCGCTGCAACGCTACGTCGAGGCCGGCGGTGTGCTGCTGATCGTCGGCGCGACGCCGCCTGACCCGGAGCGGACCGGGGAACGGCTCCAGACGCGCACCACCGGTTTCGGCACGACATTCTATGTGCGCGACACCGACACGGGAGCGTATGGCGGCCGTGAGGCCGCAGCGATACAAGAGCGGTTGGGTGCGTATCGCAGATCCGTCGAGGCGCGCCGGGCCTGGAACATGAACGACCTGCCCGCGCTGCGGGGCGCGTTTGCCGGCGGCATCCCGTTCCGCACGATCTTCCTGCTCATGCTGGCCTTCGGTCTGCTCATCGGGCCGGTCAATTTGATCTTCGCCCATCGCCGGCGGCGGCCCGTTCAGTTGCTCTGGACAACGCCCGCGCTGGCGTTTGCCGCAACGGCGCTGCTGTTCGCCTGGGGTCTGCTGTCGGAAGGTACGACGCCCAGCACGCACCTGGAGGCGCTGACGCTGCTCGATCAGCCGTCGCGGCGCGCCAGCACGCTGGGCCTAATCGCCTGGTACTGCCCCATCGCGCCGTCCGGCGGCTTGCGGTTCTCGGCCGACACGGAGGTCGAACCCCTGCGCAGATCCGATGGCGGTGCGTACATCGTGGACTGGACCCGCGAGCAACACCTCACGGGCGGCTGGCTGCCCGCGCGTGCGCCCACGGCTGTTTTTGCGCGCAAGGTCGAACCGCGGCGCGAGCGTATTCGCGTCACGCGCGACGGCGGCCGGCTCCACGTCGTCAACGGCCTCGGCGCCAATATCGTCTCGCTCTGGCTGGCCGATCGCGACGGCCGGATTTACAAAGGGCTGCAAATCCCCGCAGGCAAGGAGGCGGCTCTTGATGCGCAGGGCGTACGTGTATCGGCGACTCCGACGCTCACGCGGGCTTCCGGACTGGAAAGCGACGCCTGGGGGGCTGCATGGGAGTCACTGACGGCCAACCCTGCCGCGGCGCTGCGGCCGGGCGAATATTTCGCACTGCTCGAGGATTCACCGTTCCTGGAATCCGGCCTCGACGGCCGGCAGAAGGCGCAGCGCCGCGCCCGCGTGCTGGGCACGCTCGGCCCGGAGGACCTGCCGTGAATGTCCGCGTGGAAGGTCTGACCCGCCGCTTCGGCCGCACCTGCGCGCTGGACGGAATATCGTTCGGATTCGACGCCGGCCAGGTCATCGGCTTCGTCGGCCCGAATGGCGCGGGCAAGACCACGACGATGCGTATCCTGGCCACGCTGGACGATCCGACCGAAGGCGACGCGTTCATCGGCGGACGCTCGGTCACGCAAGACGCCGAGGAGGTGCGCCGCGTGATCGGCTACGTCCCCGACGAAATGCCGATCTATCCGGACACGACGGTTGCGGAGTACCTCGATTTCTTCGCGCGCGCGTTCGGACTGCGCGGCGCGCAGCGGCGCGACGCAGTCGAGGGCGTGATCGAGTTCACGGGCCTCGGCGCGCTGCGCGAGAAACCGCTGAAGGCGCTCTCGCGCGGCATGCGGCAACGCGTCAGCCTCGGCCGCGCCCTCGTCCACGACCCCGCGCTGCTGCTGCTGGACGAGCCGGCCTCCGGTCTCGACCCGCGCGCGCGCGTCGAGCTGCGCGAGTTGCTGCGGCACCTCGCCGCGCGCGGCCGCACCGTCTTTATCAGCTCGCACATCCTGACGGAGCTCACCGAAATTTGCTCCGCTGTTGTGATCATCGAGAAGGGCAAGCTGGTGGAGAGCGGCGGCCTGCACGAGGTCGCCGGCCGCCGCACGAACGCCCGCACCTACGCGGTGCGGCCTCTCGAACGATTCGACGACCTGCGCCGCCTGCTGCTGGAGCGACCCGAGGCGCGCAACGTGCGCGCGGCCGGACCGGAGATTCTCTTCGAACTGGAGGGCGACGACCGCGCCGCCGCCGTTCTGCTGACGGAGCTGATACGGCACGGTTACCCGCTGGCAGAGTTCCGTCCGCTGCGCGCCGGTCTGGAGGACCTCTTCCTGACGGTGACGAAAGGGGAACTGCAATGACGGGTGCGCGGCGTTGGCGGATTCCGGCATGGATGCAGACCCTCAATCCGGTCATGATCAAGGAACTGCGCCAGTTTGCGCGCAGTCGCGTCCTGATTTTCACCGTCCTGTTGCTACTGGCCGGGCTGCTGATCGCCGTAGGCAGCTTCGCGGCGGCGCAGGGTGCAAAACTGATGCTGGGCGGCGGTTCGTCAACCGCCGGCGCCGAGTTGTTCGCCATCCTGCTCGGCATCCTGTTCTACGCCTGCCTGATCGTGGTACCGGTCTATGTGGCGAGTCGCCTCTCCGCCGAGCGAGCTCCCGGAGGTCTGGATCTGCTCTTCACGACGGCGCTGCGGCCCGGCACTATCGTCCGGGGCAAGTTCTACGCGGCAGCCGTAATGACACTGCTGGTGTACAGCGTCGCGCTGCCGTTCTTGATGTTGACCTACCTGTTGCGCGGAATTGACCTGCCGACGATCCTGATATCCACGGTCGGCGCCTATTTCGCCACGCTCTGCGCCGCGCAGTTCGGCATCTTCTTCGGCGCGCTGCCGATCTCGCGAGCGCTCAAGATCGTCCTCTTCGCGCTCTTCGGACTGCAGGCGCTGTTCGCGCTGCCGGGCTTGTTTATCGCAATGACATACGCTCCTGGCGCCCGATCCGGACCCATTCTCACGCCGGCGTCCGGCGTTTTCTGGACGGCTTTCGGCGCCGCCGCGGGCTTCGGCGGCGCGTGGCTTGCGCTGTTCTACGCGGCGGCGGTCGCGCTGCTGATGCCGCCGGCCTCGAATCGCGTGCGCCCGCTGCGCGCGACGCTGGCGGGCATTTGGACCGTCGGCGGGGCGGTCGCCTGCGTACTCGCGGCCGTTCACGGCGATTCCTCGTACCTGATTCCATGGGTCGTCTTCTCAGCCTTGTTCTGCATCCTGTTCATCCTGATCGCAACCAGCGAGCGCGACACGCTCGGTCCGCGCGTGCGGCGCGAAATTCCGCGCTCGCCGTGGCGGCGCGCGCTGGCGCGGCCGTTTTTCAGCGGGCCGGTCGGCGGTCTGCTCTGGGCGCTGCTCGTCGCCGCAATCACCGCGATCGTGTGCGCGGCCGCCCATCACTTCTGGCCTGACCCCGATCTGCAGGAAGTGTTCGCGGTCATGGGCATCGCGATGCTCTACATCTGGGGCTATGCAATGGCGGCGATCTGGGTATGGCGCCGCCTGCTCGGCCGCCGCACGCCGTACCGCCTCACCGGGTTGATCGCGGCCGCAGGGATCACGCTGGGTGCGCTCATTCCGGCCATGGTCGCGGTAATCCAGGAAACCCAGGGCCTGGGTCCCGGCGGTGTTCAGTTGTTCAATATCTTCGTGCTGAGCAACACCTCGTACCGCCGGGAGCACGTCACCGTGGCGCTCGCTTTCGCCGGGCTAATGACGCTGCTGGTCTCCCCGTGGCTGGCCGCGCAGTGGCGCGCTTTCCTGCCGTTCGAGGCGAAATCCGGCGGTAGCGGCGATTTCCCGCAACCCGCCCTGCCCCCGCTGGGGTCCGGTCCGGTCTTCACCGCGCCCGAACCGCCGCCGCTGCCTGCGGCCACAACCGCTGCCGCGCCCCCCGCAACGGCCGCCGTGCCGTCCGCCGTTCCCGCCCCGGTCGCGCCAAGCGATGTCCACAATCGGGATCCGAAAGTGGACCGATGATGACGTTCATCTCAGACCACAGCGGGCTCCAAGGCCCTGCGTTATCGTCCGTAACCGGTAACGGAACGGTGGGGCGCGCCGTTCCTTGCGCGACGCTGCCCGGAGCGCGCGGAGGCGGCCCGGGCAGATTCCGAGCGGCGCGCATCGGCGCGGTCTGCGCGACGGGCCGCCCCGCCCTCCGTCGGTGGACTCGGGTCCGCCTTCCGCATTTCCGCTTTCATTCCCAATCCGCCGCTGGCGCCGGCGGCGCCGTCGCATGAACCCCCGCCGACGCGAGGCCCTTCGGCGCGGCGAATTGGCCGGGCTCGCTTACCGTCTCGCCGTGCCGCGCGACCCCGTCACCGGACATGACGGCTTCCGCGTCGGACGCCAGACCGGTTCGTCGCTGGACTTCAAGGATTACCGCGATTACCAGCCCGGCGACGATCTGCGTCACATTGACTGGCATGCCTACGCGCGCACTGACCGCCTCGTGGTCAAGCTGTTCCGGCAGGAGGTCTGTCCGCACATGGACCTCGTGCTCGACGCCTCGGTTTCCATGGCGCTGGGAGGCAGCGCGAAAGCGGAGACGGCGCTCGCGCTGGCCGCCGCGCTGACCGCCGCCGCCGACAATGCCCGCTGTTCGCGCCGCGTCTGGCTCGCGGGCGGCGTCCTGCATCCGATCGCCAACAGCGCGGACGTGCCCGAACGGTGGGAGGGCCTCGATTTCGACTTCGCCGGCAATCCCGCCGAGGCGCTGCAGTCCGCCGGCGGCTGGCGGCGGGGCGGTGTCCGCGTCCTTGTGAGCGACCTGCTCTGGCCGGGCGATCCGCTTGCGGTGCTGCGCCGACTGAGCGAGGGGGCCTCCGCCATCGCCGTCGTTCAGGTGCTGGCTGGCCGCGATGTCGAGCCGCCGGAGCCGGGAAATATCCGGCTGACAGATGTCGAGACCGGCGCGGAACTCGACCTTTATCTCGACGCCGCCGGACGCGCGCGCTACACAGCCGCGCTGGCCGCGCACCGCGCCGCATGGGCAACGGCCTGCCGCCAGGCCCAGGCGCGATTTGCCGTCGTGGTCGCCGATCCGCCCGCGGCAACGCCGCCGGTGCGCGCGCTCGAAGAAGCGCATATCGTGGAGGCCGCCTGATGCCTTGGCTGGCGCAATCCTGGGCGCTGCTCGGCCTGCTCGCGCTGCCGGCGCTGGCCGCGCTGTATTTTCTGCGCCGACGATTCCGGCGGCAACCGGTCTCCAGCTTGCTGCTATGGACGCAGGCCGCGCGACCGCGAGAGGGCGGTCGGCGATGGGAGCGGTTGACTGCTCCGCTCTCCTTCTTTCTGGAAGCGCTCGCGTTGATCCTGTTGACCGTGGCGGCCGCGGATCCGCGGCGCACGCTACCCCAGGCACGCCGTCCGCTGATCGCGGTGCTCGACGACTCCGCCTCGATGGCCGCCCGCGGACCCGACGGCCTCACGCCGCGCGAGCGCGCCGAGCGCGCGCTGGCGGAGACGGCCGCCGCACGGGAGACCGCCTCCGTGCGGTTGATTTATGCCGGACTGGAGCCGCGATCCGGCGAGCCGTCTACCGGCGGCGCGTGGCGTTCCGGCCTCGCGGAATGGACCTGCCGCGCGCCCGGCGACAGCCTCGAACGAGCACTCTCGCTGGCCCACGAGTTGGGCCGGGGCCGCGCGCGCATTCTCGTGCTCACCGACCGCGCGCCCGCCGTCCCGCCCGAGGGCGCGGGCGTCCGATGGCGGGCATTCGGGCAGCCCGTTCCTAACGCGGCTATCGTCACGGCCGCGCGTTCGCCCGGCGCGGCGCGCGATCGCATCCTCGTCGAGATCGCCGGTTTCGCCGGCGCGCCGTTCGATGCGCGCGTGACGATCCGCGGCGTCAGTCCGTCACCCGAGACACGAGGACTCCGGCTCGACCCGGCCGCGCCGCCGCAACGATTGAGCTTCGAGACGCCGTCCGACGCGGGCGATATCGAGATTGCGCTGTCCGACGATGCGCTCGCCGCCGACAACCAGGCCGTCCTGCTGCCCGCGCCGCGCATGCCGGTCCGCGTCCGACTCGACCTGCATCCGCCCTTGCGCGGCATCGTCGAGCGCGCGTTGACGGCCGCCGGACGCGCCCAGTTCGCGGACACGCCCCCGATCGAACTGACGTTCAGCGACGGGAGCGACGAGGCACCCGACACGGCATGGCGGGTGCGCTTTACCGGCGCCGGCGAGGGAGCGGCATCCTACGCGGGCCCCTACGTCGCGCGGCCGCGCCATCCGCTGCTGTCGGGCCTCGCCTTGGAGGGCGTAATCTGGGGCGCGCGTCCGTTGGAGGACCCGCGAGGAACTCCGCTTCTGCTCGTCGGCGATCTTCCGCTGATCGCGGACGAGCCGCGCAGCGGAGGGCGCCGCATCTTGCACGTCGCGTTCGATCCAGCGGCTTCCGATTTGCACCGGACGCCGACCTGGCCCGCGTTGCTGTGGAATTTGCTGGAGTGGCGTGCGGCGGAGCGGCCCGGCCCCGCGGAAATCAACGGGCCCGTCGGCGGTGCGGCCATCGTACGGACGCCGGCGCCTTCGACCGAAGCGGTCGTGCGCACACCCGACGGCCGCGTGCAGCGCCATCGAGCGCAGGCCGGACGTCTGGCCGTGCCGACGGACGCCGCCGGCATATATCTCGTCGAAATGCCCGGCGCGACACACCGTTTGGCGCGCAACTTCCTCGCACCGCAGGAATCGGACCTGCGAGGGGCTGCGAGCGGCGCGTGGGGCCGCTGGGCTGATGGGGACACCGTCCGAAGCGAAACGGCCAGCAACGCCTGGCTTTTCGCGCTGGCGGCCCTCGGCGTGCTGGCGCTGCACGGCCGGCACATTGGACGGACAAGGACCTGAGGCATGAACTGTCGAATCCGATGCATAACGAACCGGCTCGGGGCTGGGCCTGCCCCAGCCGCCCCCCGCAAGGCGGGCGCGATGGCGCCCGTGCCGGAGAACTCGACGAGACGGCTCGCATGATGGTGACGCTGGAACAACCGGCCTGGCTGCTCATGGCGGCGCCGCTGTACCTGCTGTGGCGGCTTTGGCCGCTGCCGTCGCGCGTGCTGCGCGCGCTGCGGGCAACCGTTCTGCTGCTCATCCTGCTGGCGCTCGCGCGCCCGGCGATCCGCCTCCCCGTGCGCGGCGGCACGGTCGTCGTGGTCGTCGACCGCAGCGCCTCGATGCCGCCCGGGGCCGACGCGGCGGCACGCGAGCTGATCGCCACGGCGCAATCACGCCAAGGCCCGCGCGACCGGCTTGGCGTCCTTGCGTTCGGCCGCGCGGCCGTCATCGAGCAGCCGCCGCAGGCCGGACGTTGGGGCGGTTTTTCCGCGGAAGTGGACGCCGATGGGTCCGACCTCTCCGGCGCGCTGGACGCCGCGCGCGCACTAATACCATCCGGCGAATCCGCTCGGTTGCTGGTGCTCTCCGACGGCGCCTGGACCGGTAGTGATCCGATGGAAGCGGCGGCTGCGCTGGCGGCGCGCGGCATCGCCTGCGATTACCGCCTATTACGCCGACCCGCCGGCGGGGACACGGCGATCGTCGAATTCCGCGCGCCCGACCGCGCCGCGCCGGGCGAGGTGGTCGCGCTGGAAGCGGGAATCGAGGCGCCCGCCGGCCGCGACGTCGTCTGGCAGCTCACGCGCGACGGCCGGCCGATCGCGGCGGGACGCGCTGCGCCGCGCGCGGGACGAGCCCGCCTGTTGTTGCGCGACCGCGCGCCCGACGCCGGCGTGCTGAACTACCGACTGGACCTCGCCGCCGCGGACGACGACGCGATTCCCGAGAATAACTCCGCGCGGGCAATCACAACCGTGGAGGCTCCGCGGCCGGTCTTGCTCGTCAGCGCGGCGGGCGAGGCCTCCGGCTTGCGCCGCGCGCTGGAATCCGCCGGACTCGCCGTCCGCGTCGCTCCGCCCGGGACCGCGCCCGCCGCGGTGGAGACGCTGGCGCCGTTCTCCGCGGTGGTGATCGAGAACGTGCCCGCGGACGCTTTCGATCGAAGCGGCCTCGCCACGCTCGCCGCATGGATCGAGCATACGGGGGGCGGACTGTTGATGACCGGCGGCAAATCTGCGTTCGGCCTCGGCGGCTACTATCGCTCTCCGCTGGAAGCCGTGCTGCCCGTCTCGCTGGAAATGCGGCGCGAACACCGCAAACTGAACCTGGCGATCGTCGTCGCGCTCGACCGCTCCGGCAGCATGCAAATGCCCGCCGGGCCGGGCCGCGTCAAGATGGATCTGGCGAACCTCGGCGCC
>CAYLTB010000044.1:0-19518 GCA_964386675.1 uncultured Verrucomicrobiota bacterium | reverse complement strand
GTCGATTTCTCGCATCCGCAATTCAATGTTTCACGAAAATGAGGTTTCACGGTGCCACGTCAGCGCCTGACCACTGAGCTTGCGGCCCTGAAGGGTGCGGATCGAAAGGATCCCGGCCGCTTCAAGGACCGCAAGGCCGCCCCGAAGTCCGAAGTTCCCGTCGGCGAGGCACCTGACCACCTGTCGGCCGCTGAAAAGGTCTGCTGGTTCGAGCTTGCAGCCTATGCCATACCGGGGACGCTGACCGGTGCTGACCGGGCGATGCTGGAATCGCTGGCGGTGCTGCTGGCTGAGTTCCGTGCGAACCGTGCCGAGTTCACCGCGGCGAAGTACGGGATGCTGTTCCGTGGGCTTTCCAGTTTCGGCATGACGCCGGTGGATCGCACGCGCCTGGGCGCGGTGAAGCCTAACGATCCACGCAACCCGTTTGATTCGCTCGATAGCTGATGACCCAGCACCCGCACGTCGCCGCGGCCGAAGGGTACGTGGCGGATGTCCTGTCGGGCGCGATCCCGGCGTGCAAGTGGACGCGGCTGGCGTGCGAGCGCCATCTGCGGGACTTGAAGGCTTCGAAGGGGAAGGGGTTCCCGTACAAGTTCGACCCGGCGAAGGCCGAGCGCGTCTGCCGGTTCGTGGAACTGCTGCCACACGTCAAGGGGCGGTGGGCGTCGGGGACGCCGCAGCCGATGCGTTTGGAGCGGTGGCAATGCTTCCTGACGGCCAGCCTGTTTGGCTGGGTGAACAAGGCAACCGGCGCGCGGCGGTTCCGCAAAGGTCGGCTGTACGTCCCGCGCAAGAACGGTAAGACCAGCTGGGCGGCGCCGATCGGCCTCTACATGTTCGCCGCGGATGGCGAGCCTGGCGCGGAGGTGTACGCGGGCGCGACCAGCGAAAAGCAGGCGTGGGAATTGTTCGGGCCGGCGCGGCAGATGGCGGTGAAAACGCCGCCGCTGGTTTCGAAGTTCGGGATCGAGGTCAACGCGAAGTCGATGGTCCGGCTGGCGGACATGTCGAAGTTCGAGCCGGTGATCGGCAAGCCTGGCGATGGCGCGTCGCCGCATTGCAGCATCACCGACGAATACCACGAACACGCGACGGACGATCAGCTGTCCACGATGGAGACCGGCATGGGGGCGCGCGAACAGCCCCTGTCCCTGGTGATCAGCACCGCCGGCGACAACATCGGCGGGCCATGCCGGGAGGATTGGCTGCAATGCCAGAAGATCCTGGAGGGCGTGATCGAGGACGAACGCACGTTCGCGCTGATCTACGCGGCGGATGCGGAGGATGACTGGGCCAGCGAGGCGGCGCTGCGGAAGGCCAACCCGAACTATGACGTCTCGGTGTCGGGCGAGTTCCTGCAGGCGCAGCTGAAGGAGGCGATCAACAACCCGCGCAAGCAGGGGCACTTCAAGACCAAGCACCTGAATCTGTGGGTGCAGGCGCGGGATGCCTTCATCAACATGCAGCGGTGGCAGGAAAGCGCGGCGCGGATCGACCTGCGCGACATGCACGGCCGCCGGTGCTGGATGGGGCTTGACCTGGCGTCGAAGGTCGACATCGCGGCGCTGGAGATGCTGTTCGAACTGGATGGCGGCAAGTTCGCCCGGTTCGGCCGGTACTACCTGCCGGAGGAAACCGTCGAGGCACCGGACGCGAACGGCCAGCTGTACCGCAAGTGGCGCGACATGGGCCTGCTGACGGTGACGGACGGCAACATCATCGACTTCGGGGTGATCGAGGCGGACATCATCGAACTGGCATCGGCGCATGGCGTGACGGCGGTCGGCTACGACCCGCACCAGGCAACGATGCTGGTCACGCGGCTGCAGGATGCGGGCGTTCCGGTGGTCGAGTTCCGGCCCACGGTGCTGAATTTCAGCGAGCCGATGAAGCAGGTCGAGGCGCTGATCCGGGATAGGAAGCTGGCGCACGACGGCGACGAGGTGATGGCCTGGGCGATGTCCAACGTGGTCGCCCGCGTGGACGCGAAGGACAACGTCTATCCGCGCAAGGAACGCCCGGAGAACAAGATCGACCCGTTCGTCGCGCTGTGCATGGCGATGGGGCTGGCGATGAAAGGCCAGGAAGCACCATTGGATATGACCGACTTCCTCCGCAACCCGGTGATCGCATGAAGATGAAGAAACCGCCGGGCAAGGTGAAGGCGCTGATCCTGTCCCTGCTGGGCGTCGACTTCGCATCGGCTGACGCGCCGGTGCACATTCCTGGCATCGGCACCGTGTCCCACGACGCGGCGATGAAGCTGGATACGGTATGGGCATGCGTTCGCCTGATCTCCGAGTCGATCGCCACGCTGCCCCTGTCGATCTTCGAACGGTCGCAGAACGGCGCGCGCATTGCACCGCAGCACCCGCTGCATTTCATCCTGCACAGCCAGCCGAACCCGGACGCCACCGCCTCGGTGTTCCTGGAATCGATGGTCGCGGCGATGCTGCTGCGCGGCAACGCCTACGCGGAGAAGCTGGTCACCGGCGGTCGCATCGTCGGGCTGGATTTCCTGCACCCGGACCGGCTGGTGTTCCGCGTGGATGCGCGCGGCGCGAAGCGTGTCGAATACCGGAAGGACGACGGCACCTATCGCGAGATCCCGCTGGACCGCATATGGAAGGTGCCGGGGTTCTCCCTGGACGGCCGCAATGGCGTCTCGGTGATCCGCTACGGCGCCAACCTGTTCGGATCGGCCATCGCCGCGGAATCGAGCGCGCGCGGCATCTTCGAGCGCGGACTGACGCAGACCACCGCGCTGACCATGCCCAGCGTGCTGACGGAACCGCAGCGCGAACAGGCGCGCGAATCGCTGCAGCGGATCTCCGGCGCGGTCAACTCCGGCCGTTCGGTAGTGCTGGAGGGCGGCACCGGCATCGAGGTGGTCGGCATCAATCCGAACGACGCGCAGCTGCTGGAAACGCAGGCGTTCAACGTGGAGCGCATCTGCCGCTGGTTCCGGGTGCCGCCATTCATGGTCGGCCATACCGAGAAGTCGACCAGCTGGGGCACCGGCATCGAGCAGCAGATGATCGGCTTCCTGACCTTCACCCTCGGTCCGTGGATCCGCCGGATCGAGCAGGCGATCTCGAAAGACCTGCTGCGCGGCGACCTGCGGCATTATCCGAAGTTCGCGGTCGAGGGGCTGCTGCGCGCCGATAGCGCTGGCCGCGCCGCGTTCTACAGCGTCATGGTCAATAACGGAATCCTGACGCGCGACGAGGTTCGGGAACTGGAAGAACGCGCACCGATGGGCGGCAACGCCGCGGTGTTGACCGTGCAGACGGCGCTGGCGCCGCTGGACAGCCTGGGCGTGGCGGACGAGGGCGAGAAGGCCCGCTCCGCGCTTCGGGCATGGCTGCAAGACCTGGCAACCGACAAGGCCGACTGAGGAACCCGACGATGACCATCAAGACGCTGCCGGCGGCCCCGGCGGCCGGCTTCACCGCGCGCGCGCAGTTCCCGGTGCCGCAGTCTGCGCTGGATCGCTGGCAACCGCTGCAGGCGGCTGACAAGGCCGACGACCGCAGCATCAGCATGTTCGACGTGATCGGCCAGGACTTCTGGACCGGCGAGGGCGTGACCGCGAAGCGCGTCGCTGCTGCCCTGCGCGCGATGGGTGCTGGCCCCGTGACGGTCAACGTCAACTCGCCCGGCGGCGACCTGTTCGAAGGGCTGGCGATCTACAACCTGCTGCGCGAACACCAGGGCGAGGTCACGGTGAAGGTGCTGGGCGTGGCCGCGTCCGCCGCGTCTATCATTGCGATGGCCGGCGACAAGGTGGAGATCGCGCGATCTGGCTTCCTGATGATCCACAACACGTGGGTGGTGGCGGTTGGCAATCGCAACGACATGCGCGACGTGGCCGACCAGCTGGAGCCGTTCGATCGCGCGATGGCCGACATCTACGCCGCCCGCACCGGCATGGACGCGAAGGCGGTCGGCAAGCTGATGGATCGCGAGACGTGGATCGGCGGCGGCGATGCCGTCGAGCAGGGCTTCGCCGATGCGCTGCTGGCGGCCGATGCGGTCGAGCCGGGCGAGAAGTCGAAGGCACGCGCGGAACGCCGCATGGAAGCCGCGCTGCGCGCCACCGGCCTGCCGAAGTCCGAGGCCATGACCCTGATTTCCGAGATCAAGACCGGCGGCGCGGGTGATCCGCCCGCTGGTCGCGGTGAGGGTGATCCCACCGAAGGCGCGCTGGCCTCCATCAGCGCAACCGCCGCGCTTGCGGCATCCCTGACCACCCTCCATCCGACTTACTGAGGACAGACCCATGAGCGAGAACAACATCGAGAAGGCCATCGGCCAGATCAACGACAACATCAGCGCCGTCGCCGGCCAGCTGAAGGCGCACGCCGAACGCGCGCAGAAGCAGGCGGAGCTGTCCGAATCCACGAAGGCGCAGGTCGACACCCTGCTGCAGACCAACGCCGACCTGATGGCCCGCCTCCAGGTTGCCGAGCAGGTGCTGGCGCGTCTGGAAGCCGGCCCGAACGGCGGCGACGTCCGCACCAGCTTCGGCGAGCAGTTCGTCGCCAGCGAGGACTTCCAGGCGTTCGCCAGCAAGACCAACCCGCGTGGCCGCGTGGACATGACCGTCAAGGCGGCCATCACCACACTGACCACCGATGCGGATGGTTCCGCCGGCGACGGCATTGCGCCGAACCGCCTGCCGGGCGTCAACGCGCTGCCGCAGCGCCGCCTGACCATCCGCGACCTGATCGCTCCGGGCCGCACCGATACCGGCATCATCCAGTACGTGAAGGAAACCGGTTTCACCAATGCCGCCGCACCGGTGGCGGAAGGCGCCAAGAAGCCTGAGTCGAGCATCAAGTTCGACCTCGTGAGCGAGACCACCAAGGTGATCGCGCACTACTTCAAGGCGTCGCGCCAGATCCTGTCCGATTTCCCGCAGCTGGCCAGCATCATCAATGAGCGCGGCCTCTACGGCCTGAAGCTGGTCGAGGAGAACCAGATCCTCAACGGCGACGGCACCGGCCAGAACCTGTCGGGCCTGATTGCCAACTCCACCGCCTACGCGGCGCCGTTCGATCCGGCCGGCACCGAAACCGGGATCGACATCATCCGCCTGGCCATGCTGCAGGTGCACCTGGCCGAGTACGCCGCGGACGGCATCGTGATTCACCCGAGCGATTGGGCGCGGATCGAGCTGCTGAAGGACACCACGGGCCGTTACCTGATCGGCAACCCGCAGGGCACCACCGCGCCGACCCTCTGGGGTCTGCCGGTGGTGGCCACGCAGGCGATGACCGTCGACAAGTTCCTCGTCGGCGCGTTCCGCATGGGCGCGCAGGTGTTTGACCAGTGGCAGGCGCGCGTTGAAGTGGCGACCGAGAACGAGGACGACTTCGTCAAGAACCTCATCACCATCCTGGTCGAGGAGCGCATCGGCCTGGCGGTCTACCGCGATGAGTCGTTCGTCTACGGCGACTTCGGTAACGTGCCCTGATCGGTCTAGCGACTGATCCAAACCGGGAGCGCCGGCTTCGTGCCGGCCTCCCTTCGAGGAGAACCAGATGCGTATCCAGTTCACGAAGAATGACCCGCGCGCCGGCATGATCGCCGAGGTGCAGGGTGTCACTGCGAAGCGCCTGATCGCCGCCGGCTCCGCGGTCGAGGTGCCGAAGACCACCGCCGGCCAGCCGGCCACGCCGAGTGCCGAGCAGCAGGCGGTGACGAAAGCGGCAGTCGCCGCGAAGAAGGCTCCGGCGAAGAAGGCCGCGAAGAAGTAACCCATGCTGACCACGATCACGCCCGCGACCGTCGAGCCGGTCACCCTGGCCGAGGCGAAGGAACACCTGCGGGTGACCCACGCCGAGGACGACGACCTGATCGGGCGGCTGATCACCGGCGCGCGCGAGTTCGTGGAACAGCAGACCGGGCGGGCGCTGGCTGCGGCCAGCTACCGCTACACCGGGCGCCTGCTGGCCCTGCCGCTGCTGCCGGCAACGGTGGATAGCGTGGAGGCGTTGCAGGCCGATGGAGTGACGTGGGCGGTGGATGCGGACGTGGCATACGACCCGGATCGCAACCTGCTGACCGGCGTCACCCGCTGGAACCACAAGGTCGATTTCACCACCGCGCCGGATTACATCCCGCAGGCGTTGAAGGACGCGATCCTGATCCGCGTGCAGGCCGCGTATGAGGCCACGCCGGACGATGCGGCGAAGCTCAACGCGCACGCCTACAACATCGCCTTCCCGTGGCGGCTGAATCTCGGCGTATGAATTCGCAGGACCTGCGCCACCGCATCACCGTCGAGTCCAAGACGGCGACGGTGGACGAATCCACCGGCTACCCGACCGAAGGCTGGACACCGCGCCTGTCGAACGTGGCCGCGGCATGGAGGGCTGGCCCTGGCCGTGAATACCTGGCCGCCGAGGCGTTGCGCGCGCAGGTCACCGGCCGCTTCATCATCCGCTGGTCTGCCGCGGCAGCTGCGATCACCGCCGGCGACCGCGTGCTGTGGGATGGCCGGCAGATGGAAGTGAAGGCGCCGCCGCTGGTGGACGACACCGCGCGGCGATGGATCACCCTGATGGTCGCGGAGGACGGCACCGATGGCGCGTGAATCCGTCCAGATCACCGGCGTCGATGATGTCGTGCGCCGCCTGAAGGCGCTGGGCGCTGAAGCGTCCAAGCGCGGCGGCCCGGTGCGCGCGGCGGTGCGGAAGGGCGCGGTGGTGATCCAGAAGGAGATGCAGGCCGGCGTGCAGCGCATCATCGCCACGCCGAACAAGGGCGGCGGGGACGAATCGTCCGGCCTGCTGCTGAAGTCCATCAAGCCGATGCGCGCGAAGGCGCGGCGCGACGGCACGAAGGGCGAGACGTTCATCGTGGGTCCGGCGAAGCGCGCGCGCTACCCGGTGAGCAGCCGCACGCCGTCCGGCATCGGCGTGGCCACGGTCGGCAAGATGCTGGAGTACGGCACGCCGAAGCGCCAGCCGATGCCGTTCGCGCGCCCCGCGTTCCACGCGAAGAAGGGCGAGGCGGTGCAGGTGATGACAGACGAGGTGCTGAAGGGCATCGAGAAACTGGAACGGAAGCTGGCCCGGAAATGATCGCTTCGAAGGTCTACCCCGCGCTGAAGAACCACGCGCCACTGGCCGCGCTGGTCGGGACGCGCATCTATCGCGACTTCGCAGGCGACGCGCCCACCGCGCCCTACGTGGTGTGGTCGATTCTGGCAACGGTTCCCAGCCAGGGGATCAATCAATTCCCCGGCTACGCGGATCGCTACAGCGTCAGCGTCGACGTGTTCAGCACCACCGCGGCGCAGTCCGATGCGCTGGTGATCGCCGCGCGCAACGCGATGGAGGCCATCGGCAAGCTGTCCAGCGGGCCGCAGTCGCTGGGCTTCGACAGCGAATCGCGGCTGTGGCGCTACACCTTCACCGTGGACGTGTTCGTCAACCGCTGACCGTCCGCGCAACCCTGCAACACCGGAGCCGCGCCTGCGGCTTTTTCTTTGCCTGGCGACAGACTCCACCCTCCGAGAGGAAACCCTGATGGACAACTTGATCGACAGCGAGGGCACGGAACTGTTCCTGTCCCTCGACGGCACCACCGTGCTGGCATTCGACTGCCCCACCGGCTTGACCGGGCTTGGCTTCACCGCGGCCGAGCGCGAGAGTTCGTGCTTGAACGAGACCATCTCGAAGTCGCGTCCGGGCAAGCGCAAGCTGTCGAACTTCCAGGTGCCGTTCCGGCTGATCGCCGGCAGCGAGGCGCACCAGTACCTGCTGAACCTGGCGAAGGAAGGCGAGGCGAACCTCGAACTGCCGTTCGCGATCGGCCTTTCCGATGGCACGGCCGACCCGACCATCTCGTCGGGCGCCTTCGTGGCGCCGGGCACGCCTCCGAACTACACCCGCACCTTCGCGATCGGCACGCTGTTCGTCGGCAGCGTGTCGGTCGATGCCACCGATGGCGAGGACGTGCTGGGCACCTTCACCGCGATGCCGCAGTCGCTGGAGTGGTTCTTCAAGCCGGCCGCTTCCAGCAGCCCGGTGCCGTTGTAGGCGACGCCGCGCGACATGAGGCGGTCGATGTTGGCCTGCGCCGCCGCGTTCGCCTTCGCGCGCGCCGCGTAAGGCGAGCAACTTTCTCCGGGCGGCCTGTGGGCGAGCCTCGCCTCTCGATTCCCGCGCCCACCATTTCAAGGCGAGCGAGACATGATCGATTTCAAGCAATACCGCGTGAACAAGGATCTGCACCGTAAGGCGGTGAAGGTTCGCGGCGTCGAGGACGAGGTGCACGTCCTGCGCCTGCCGGCGGCCGACGTCCGCCGCTACTGGTCGGAGATGGCATCTCCGGACATCAACGTCCGCGCCGAGGCCGGTTTCACCACCATGCAGAAGGCCATCCGCAACCCGGATGGCAGCGAAGCCGCGACGTTGGACGACTTCAGGAACATGGACGTCGACCTGCTGAAGGAACTGGTGCGGGTGTTCCAGGAAGTGCACACCGTCACGAAGGATGACGATCTGGGAAACGCCTAGCGGCGCAGGGCGAGGAATGGTTCTGGGGGAACCTCGCGCTCGCGCTGGGAAAGACACTCGGCGAACTGGCAGACCTGCTATCCGAGGAAGAGGTCGAGTTCTGGCGCGAGTTCTTCCGCCTGCATCCGTTCGATGACCTCCACCGCTACCACCGCCCGGCCGCGCTGATATTCAGCGGCGGGATGAAAGACCAGCCGGCGGCGTTCGCCGCCGGCCTCGATGTGCTTGCCCCCAAGCCAAAGAAACCAGCCCGCAAGGTGCGGCGCGCCCGCGTGATTCGGAGTCAGAAAGCATGAGCCTCGGTAGCATTGTCGTCCGCCTTTCGATGCAGACGGCCGACTTCGAAACCGACGCCGGCCGCGCGGCGAAGGTCGCGCAGCGGCGCGCGAAGGAGATCGACGACGCCTTCCGCAAGGCGGGAACCGCGATCGGCATTGCGCTGGGCGCTCTGGGCGCTGGCCTGGCACTGGCTACGAAGTCGATCAAGGACACGATCGACCGCATGGACGAGGTGTCGAAGGCCTCGCAGAAAGTCGGTTTGCCCACCGAGGAGTTCAGCCGGCTGGCCTACGCGGGCGATCTGGCGGATGTCTCGATGGAGACGATGGTCTCCTCGCTGGGCAAGCTGACCAAGTCGCAGGCAGCGGCGCTCGATGCCGGCAGCGAACAAGCCAAGATGTTCGACGCGCTGGGCATCGCCATCACGGGTGCCGACGGAAAGCTACGCACCTCTGGTGACGTGCTGGCCGACTTCGCCGACCGCTTCGCCGCGCTGGACGGTTCGCCCGAAGCGATGGCCGCGGGCTTCGCGCTGTTCGGCCGTTCGTTCCAGGAACTGATCCCGCTGCTGAAGGATGGCGGGCAGGCGATCCGCGACGCCGGCGCCGAAGCCGATGCGCTGGGCAAGACGCTGTCCACCGACGCTGGCAAGGCCGCCGAGGAGTTCAACGACAACCTGACCCGCTTGCAGTCCGCTGTCGGTGGCGTCTGGATGGAAATCGCCAGCGGCATGCTGCCGCAGCTCAACGAGATGACCGGCGACATGGTGTCGGCCTCGAAGGAGACCGACAACCTGCGCGAGTTCGGCGCTGGCCTGTCGACGGTGCTGCAGGGTCTGGGGTCTGGGTTCGCGTTTGTCGCTGGCATGGCGAAGCAGTTCACCATCGACACGCTTGCGCTCAGCGACGCGCTGATGGGCTACGCCGAGGCCGCGCGCAACATCGGAAGCCTGGGGCTGGCATCCGGCACCGTGTCCGGTGGCCTCAACCGCGCCAACAACGCCTTCGACACCCGGCGCCAGCTGATGCAGGACGCGGCGCGCGCGAGGGCGAACGCGGCGGCGCAGGCCAACATCGACCGCCTCATGTCGCGCGGCGTCGCCTACAACGGCCCGCTGCTGGACATGGGCAAGCCTGCTGCTGACCCCGCCGAGGAGTACCGCAAGCGCCTGGCCGCGGTGCTTGGTGGCGGCTCCGGCAGCGGATCGCGCAAGTCCGGCGGCGCATCCCGCAAGGCAGAACTCTCCGACGAGGCAAAGGAGATGCAGCGCCTGAACGAGCAGGCGGCACGCGACCTCGAGAACCTGAAGGAACGTCTCGGCCTGATGGGGCTGGAAACCGAAGCCGCGCGGATGAAGTGGCAGACGGAAGAAGGCGCATACAAGGCGCTGGACCCGCTGAAGAAGGCCGAACTGATCGCCCAAGCCGCGCTGGTCGACGCGAAGGAAAAGGCGCTCGAGATCGCCGAGCGGGAACGGCGCGACGCGGAAGAAGCAAAGAAGTCATTCCATGATGTGATCGGAAATATCCGTGAGGAAGCCGAAACCCTCGGCATGTCGAACGACCAGCTGGAGGTCTACAACAACCTGAAGCGCGCCGGCGTCGATGCCGGGTCGGCTTGGGGGCGCCAGATCATCGCCGAGACGCAGGCGCTGCAGGAGCAGCGGGCGATCATGGAGGACCAGGTCGCCATGATGGACGGCGTGCGCGGCGCGGCGCAGGGGTTCCTCGATGACCTTTACGACGGCGTCAGCCTATGGGATGCCCTGGGCAACGCCGCGAAGCGGTTCGCCGACACGCTATTCGACATCGCATCGCAGAACCTGATCGAGCAAATCTTCGGGAAGCAGGGCAGCGCCGGCGGCGGCAGCATGGGCGGGTGGCTGGGCGCGTTGTTCGGGAGCCTGTTCGGAAGCGGCAGCGCGGGAGCGGCGGCCGGGGGCGGTCAGTTCGGCTGGGCGGGCGCGGGCTACGCGCGCGGCGGCTACACTGGCGCCGGCGGCGTGAACGAGGTTGCAGGCGCCGTGCACCGCGGCGAGGTGGTCTGGTCGCAGGGCGACATCGCGCGGGCTGGCGGTGTGGCGAACGTCGAGGCCATGCGGCGCGGCGGTGCCGGCGAAGCGCCAAGCCGCGTGACCACGCCGGTGGTGGTGATCGGCGACCGCGCGGTGGCGAATGCGATGGCCGGGCTGTCCGGCCGTGACGTGGTGATGACCCACGTGCGCGAAAGCATCGATGAAATCCGGGGTCTGCTGGCGTGACGCTACCGATCTGGTGCTACGCCGAGAGCGATCCGGTCGTGCACACGATGTCCTTCCTGACGGACATCCTGCCGGCGGCGACGGCGTTCGAACAGCGCCGCAAGTTGCGCCTGTCGCCGCGGCATCGCATCTCGTCGGCGTTCCTGTTCGACGGCAACCAGCGCCGGCGGATGGAGATGGCCCTCGCGCGGTACGCCGGCAGTGAGTGGGAACTGCCGCTCCCGATGTTCGGCCAGGCGCTGGGTGCGCTGCTGGCGTCCGGTGCGTCCAGCATCCCGGCCGAGACCGCCGACCGCGCGTTCGTGGACGGGGGCAGGGCGCTGCTGCTGAACCAGCAGACCCGCGCACACGAACTGGTGGAGATCGACACCGTGGAGGCCGACGCGCTGACCCTGGTCGATCCCACGGCGGCCGCGTGGCCGGCTGGCAGCATGCTGTATCCGCTGCGCCGCGCGCGCCTCGTGGACGCGCCTGCGCTGGGCCTGTTCACCGACGCGATCAGCTACGGCGACACAGAGTTCGAACTGACCGAGCCGCTGGACTGGGCCGCCTACACCTGGCCGGCGGAATACCGCGGCGCGCCGGTGTTCGACCAGTGCGCGAACGCAGCTGCATCCGATCCGGTGGTCGGCCTGCCACGTCGCCTGCTGACCGTCGACGTGATGTCCGGCGTGCAGTCGGTCTATGACCTCCCGGCGGTTACGCTGCCGACGCTGCAGATGGCGATCGATGCCGAGGGCCGCGAGGACATCGCCGACCTGTACGCGATGCTGTACGACCTGAAGGGATGCCTGCGCTCGGTGTGGATCAGCAGCCGCGCGCGCGACCTGGAACCCGTCGCCAGCGCCGGCAGCGGTGCCACCTCGATCGATGTGGAGGCCTGCGGCCTGGACGATGCCGACCTGCCGGCCACGCGCCGGGATATCCGCATCCAGTTCCCAGGCGGGGCGGTGGTCTATCGCCGCATCACCAACGTGACCACGCCGGCACCCGGCACCGAGCGCATCACGCTGGACAGCGCGCTGGGAACGGCGATCGCGCCGGGCGACGGCACCGTGATCAGCTGGTTGTGGCTGGCGCGGCAGTCCGCGGACGTGAACGCGCTGGGCTACTGGACCGGCGACGTGGTGGAGACCACCCTGCAGTTCGAGGGCATCAACCATGACCTCTGAGGCGCGGGAATACAGCACCGAGGACGGCGCACCCATCCTGCTGTTCCGCTTCACCCGCGTGAACCTGCACTGGTACTACACCAACGCGGACCGTCCGCTGGTGCACGGCGGACAGACCTACACCCCGGCGTCGATCAGCCATTCGGAGATCACCGACGGCGGCGACAGCGGCAAGATCAGCATCACGATCACCATGCCGAAAGACTTGCCGGTCGCCGCGAACTGGTCGCCGTGGCCGCCGCAGGACACCATCGTCTGCACGATCATGACCAAGCACGAAGGCGAGTCCGACGTGCTGGTGGACTGGATCGGCCGCGTGGTGCAACCGCGCATCACGGACAGCACGCTGACCCTGACCAGCGAGCCCACCAGCACCACGGCCAAGCGCGGCGGCAAGGGCCGCAAGCTGCAGCGCCAGTGCGACCACGTGCTGTACGGCCCGCTGTGCGGCGTGGACCCGGCCGGCCACGAACTGCCCGCCACGCTGACCGACGTCGACGGCTTCGACCTGACCGCCACCGAATTCCTGGCGCTGCCCAGCGGGCGGCTGGCCGGCGGCTACATCGAATGGGAGCGCCCTGACGGCCTGATGGATCGCCGCAGCATCGACGCGCACGACGGCGACACGATCACGGTCGACTACGGCGCGGAGGAGTTCGAGGTCGGGCTGGAAATCAGCGCCTACCCCGGCTGCAACCACACCGACGAGGACTGTGCGGACTACTTCGACAACCTGCCGAATAACGGCGGGTTCAAGTGGATTCCGAAGCGCAACCAGTTCGACGGGAATCCGAATCGATGATGCTCGATCCGCGCCTGTGGCCCTATGCCTTCGGCCTGATGCTGCTGGCCGCACTGCTGGATTGGCTGTTCCCAATGGATTGGGGCGACCGCCAGCCGCCGGTGAAGGCCATCGCGAATATCTGGATTCAGATCGGGCTGATGATCCTCAGCAGCCTGATCTCCCGCGCCCTGGCCCCGAAGCCGAAGCCGCCGGAACCGCAGCGGGCCGACGTGCCGGAGGTGAAGGACGGCAAGCGCGTGGTGCGGATCTACGGCGCGAACTGGATCACCGAGCCGGGCCAGCTGGCCATGAAACAGATGGATCCGCCGGATCCGATCAAACAGAAGGTGGGCAAGAAGGGATGATCGTGCGCGTTCACCACCTGCGGCTGGTGCGCGGCTACTCCGCGCGCCCGGGCCTGTGCCACCGCGGCGCGCGCGCATGGTTCGCGCAGCGCGGCTGGGACTGGTCCGCCTTCGTGCGCGACGGCATCGAATCCGATGCGCTGCTGGCCACCGGCGACGCATTCGCCATCGCGCTGGTGCAGGCCGCGCTGGACGCGGAGGCCACGCCGTGAGCCTGAAGCCCAAAGCCCCGACCATCGGCTACCACTACAAGTGGGCCATGCACTTCGCCTGGTGCCGCTTCGCCGACACCCTGCACAAGATCGACGCCGGCGCGAAGATCGTCTGGACCGGCTGCGTGCACGAGAACCAGCAGATCCAGATCAGCGCGCCCGAGGCATGGGGCGGCGAGAAGGCGGAAGGCGGCGTGGAAGGCGCGATGGACGTCCTCTTCGGCGGCCCCACGCAACTCGCCAACGACTACCTGGCCGGCGCCTTCGGCGAGCCGCAGACCGGCAACCGCAACGTGGTGACCACCGTCTACCGCGGCGGCCGCTACGGCGCCTTCGTCCCCAACCCGAAGCCCATGCACATGCTGTGGGAGTGCATCCACGCCATGTGGCCGGGTGGGGAGGCGTGGTATCCGGCAAAGGCAGCGATTCCACTAATGGGTGGAAGCAGTTCAGGCGGCAATTATTTGCTGATCACGGGGGGCGAAAAAACGCCAGGCGGTCCTATGTGGTGCGCCGCGGAGGCAACCGCAAATCCTACGTTCATTGGACTTGATCCAAGCACGGGCGCTGACATCCAGCCGAATGGGGTGCCGGAATATTTCAGCGGGACGTGGGCGGTTGCGGACGCCGATCGGGCGCGGTACTCGCTTGATGATCGGGCGACATGGCAGACATCTTCGATTTCCACCGGCGGCGACACCGTCCGCAACCTCGTCGGCAATCCTAGTGGGTGGCTTGCTCAAATCGACGCTATCTATCCGATTCGCGCTGCAGGGTCGCCACCTTCCGCATATACCTCATTGTCGAATGAGGAGTATGAGGCCGGCAACGATTGGCCGAGCGGGTTGACATCGAGTTATTTTGCGTTCCGCGCTTACGGATATTTCTTTATTTCTTACAACCGCGGGTTGTGGAGATCCACGAATCCACGAGGCCCGTTTACGCAAGTGTGCGGGACTTTCAACATCGAAGGTAATCCTAACGGATCATCCCTCCAGAACTGGTGGAGCATCAGCGAGGGACCAGGCGGTCATCTTTACGCGGTGGTCGATTACAAGTTCAATTATGCCGATCGCCAGATCCGAGTGTCCTACGATTTGGGCGAACATTGGTACGATGCCGACGTAATCCTGAATGTTCCGTACGGCCAACCGCATAAGCCAATCGAGCTTTGCTATGACGGCACGAACCTCATCGCACTGGCGGCGGATGGTGGCGTCTGGACAAGCGCGAACGATTGGTCGGGATGGGTGGACAACGGGATTAATGCCGTTCCTACGCATGTTGGCAGTCGCCATATTGCATCGCCCGGCAATGGCCTGACGTATGCGATTAGCTACAACTGGGGAACGGAGCCGGGGGATAAGTGTGTAGTCAGCGCCAATGGCGGCTTAGTCTGGAGCGATCCAATCACGATGCCAATCCGCGCAGCGTATGGCATAGCTGCCGCAGGCGATCCATTGGCCGTTGAAGCCTGCCCCATCAACGCCATGAACCCCGCCCACATCATCTACGACGCCCTGACCGGCGAGGAGATGCAGGGCGAGCCGACCGGCCTGATCGATGAGGCCAGCTTCATGGCCGCGGCGGACCAGCTGTTCGCGGAAGGCTTCGGCCTGTGCACGCAGTACGACAGCGACACCGAGACGCCGTGGGACTTCATCCAGCGCATCTGCAACGTGATCGGCGGCTCACTCAGCCAGAGCCGAATCACCGGGCTGTACTACCTGGACCTGATCCGCAACAACTACGACGTCGAAACCCTGCCGGTCATCACGGACGACGACATCATCGAGTGGCAGGAAGAAGCCACCGTGCCGGCCGAGATGGTCAACAGCGTAGCGGTGACCTGGTTCGACGTGCTGAACAAGGAGGAGCGAACCACCGCGCCGGTGGTCGCGCTGGGCCACGTCCGCACCAGCGGCGAGGTGATCCCGCAGACCAGCGTGTTCAAGGAGATTCCGTTCGAGAACATCGCCCTGCGCCGCGCGAAGATGGAGGTGGATTCGAAGTCCAAGCCGCTCCGCAAGTTCACCCTGACCGTGCAGCGCAAGCACCGGTTCCTGCGGCCTTCGATGCCGTTCCGCCTGCAGGCCCCGAAGCGCGGCATCGTGGACATGGTGTGCCGGCTGGGCAGCATCAGCCACGGCGTGCACCTGGACGGCCGCGTGCGGATGATCGCGGTGCAGGACATCTTCGGCCTGCCGGACGCGGTGAACATCTCGCCGATCACCCCGCCGACCGAAAGCACCGACCCCACGGCCTCCGCCACATCGGTGGCGATCGAGGCGCCATACGTCGAACTGGTGGCAAGCCTGACGCCCGAGCAGCTGGCGGCGGTGGGCGAGGAAACCGGCTACCTGCTGACCGGCGCCAGCGCGCCCACGCGCGGCCAGAAGTACGCCATCTACAGCGCGCTGCCGTCCGAGACGCTGGAGCGCCGCGCCTTCGCCGATTTTGCGCCCAGCGCGACGACCACGGCCGCCGCCCTACCGCTGGACACCACCGTCGCCCTGGCCACGCAGAGCCTGCCGGAGCGCATCACCGAGGGCGACTGGGCAGTGTGGGAGGACGAGATCATCCGCGTGGATGGCATCTCCGGCGGCGTGCTGACGATGGGCCGCGGCTGCGCGGACACCATCCCGGCCGCGCATGCGGCGGGCACCACCATCCTGTTCATGGGCGCATGGGGCGGCACCGATGGCCGCGAGTACGCCGTGGGCGACGTGCTGGCGGTGAAGCTGCCGGTGAACAGCGGCAGCGCCGAACAGCCGCTGGCGGACGTGCCGGAACTCGAGGTGGAATTCGCCCAGCGCCAGTTCCGCCCGTACCCGCCGGCGAACCTGATGCTCAACGGCGTGCCCATCTACACCAGCGGCGGCGTGATCCCGACGCCGCCCGGCGGTGGTGGAGGCGGTGGCGGTGGGGGTGGCGTTCCGACATCGCCGCCGGCAACCGCCGCCAACGGCGCGGCCGCGTCGACCGTCCTCGGTCCGAACGGCGGCTATGCGGACGATGCGCCGCCGCTGTTCCCGCTTCCGGACGACGGCGAGATCGGCGACGAGATGATCGAGGGCGGCGATTTCAGCGACCCAGCCGACATCACCGGGTGGCGCAAGCAGGACGGCTCGCCGCTTGGTCCGGAGTGGGAGATCCTGGACGGCCGCCTGCACTTTCGCGGCGGGCATGGCACGCATCGCGCCTACTACTACGAGGCGCGTCGCACGATCCCGTACATGCCGGCGCCGTTCTACACCTTCGACACCAGCGCCGATCTCCAATGCGACCCGAACGTGCAGGCGCGCTTCGGCGTGGCCTGGGGCACGTGGCAGACCGGCCAGCTGCCGTTCTACCTCGAAGCCTCGGCCGCGGACACCTTCACCGAGTCGACCAACGTCACGCACTCCTGGACCAATGAGACCTTCATCGCCGGCGTCGGCGGCATCGGCGACCCGGGCCAGTATTCGGTGCTCAACGTGATGCCGGTGGTGGAATTCGTGGTGACCGGCGTGGCGGCGAACGGCTGGGTGGATAACACCTCGCTGGAGATCAGCAAGGTGGATCCGCCGATGACCGCGCAGACGCCGGCGAACCTCGACTTCAGTTCGGGGCTGACCGGCTACACCCTGTGGCCCGATCCCGCTGACACCAATCCCTACGTGCCGGACATCAGCGTCGCCAGCGGCGTGCTGGTGGCGGACTTCATCAGCAACTACGGCCCGTTCCGCTGGATCATCAACGACGACCCGCTGCCCGACGCGGACGAAGCCGGCAAGCTGGTCAAGATCCGCGGCAAGGTGTGGTGCGACGACAGCACCGTGATCCGGGGCTATCCGGTCAGCGGTGGCACCTTCGGCATCGCCTACAAGCCCATCGGCGGCGGCGATTACCAGGTCGTTCCCGGCGGGCGCGTAGAGCGCGGCGACTTCACCGAGCGCGAGACCGTGCAGCGCATCGCGAAGGCAACCGCGGAGGGCTACACCGTCCACCACGCCGTGCTGGTGGCGGCAGAGCCAACGTTCACCGTGAAGGTGAAAGAGGTCGAGGTCTACGTGTCCGACGCAGTGGTGATCCCATGAGCATCACCCTGACCTGGGACACCCATAACCGTCTCGCGCAGGCCGACCAGCTGGTGGGCTACGTCGACGGCGAAACCGGCCGCGAGGATGGCCAGCAGACCGTCATCGAGTTCCGCTGGCGCGCGGATACCGGCGACGCCTGGGGCGAACCGACCACGCGCATGGTCACCGCGCCGAACACCGCCAGCTACGACCCGCCGGCCGATGGCTGGGTGCAGATCACCGCGTACAGCATCCGCGACGGCATCACCAGTTGGCAGGCGCACGTGTTCGAGGGCTACTTCCTGACGGCCGGCGGTGGTGGCTTCTACGCGCCCGGCACCTGAATCACCGACGCCGACGACCGGCGCATCACTGACGCGGGCGATGTCCGCGTGACGGAGTAAACGATGGCCGATTACAAGATCAGCGATTTGCCGGCGAACGCCGCACTGGATGATGCCGACCTGCTGGAACTGGAGCAGCCCGGCGAAACCGCCGGCGCCCGCAGCCGCAAGGGCACGCTGGCCACGCTGCTGGCGTGGATTCTTGGAAAGACCCACGCGATGACTGCCGCGATCAACGAAGCGCGCGCAACCGCCATCGCATCGGCCAGCACCTGCGACATTGGTGCGGCCGCTGGCAACTTCGTGCACATCACCGGCACCACCACGATCACCGCGCTGGGCACGGTGCAGGCCGGCACCGATACGCCCGTCGATCACCCGCCAGTACGCTAAATAGCCTAGTCCGCGTCTCGGTATCGTTCCGCCATCGCCAGCAGGCGTGCTTCCTCCTGTCTGAGCCTGGCCGCTGCGGGGATAAACCATATCCGGGTGCCTCTGCCGTCAATCACCATGACGATCGCACCTCGGCTTGGACGCCGCTGTCAGCGGACTGCTGCGGCCGCAGTAGGATTCCACTGATTTGACGGCCATCCGCTGAACCCACAGAATCCGGCCATTACCCCGTTCTGGGGTCTATTAGTAGTTAGGCTTCATCAAGCCACTTCGGGATATCACCGCCTTCGAGTAGAAATTCCGCTAGCTCAGCAGCCATGTCATCGGTCAGCCAGTCTCCTTCCGACTCAAAATTCACCGTTTCGCGTTGCTTGTTGAACACCTGGTTCAGGCCGCTGTGCGGTTCGCGGTGAATGCGCCAAACGGTGGTGACCTTGTACGCTCTCGCTATGCCTTGTTATACGGCTAGGCGGCATTGCCGCTGCTCGTCCTCAATACGGCGACAAGCGATGTCGAAATACTTGCGCTCGCGCTCGATTCCAGTGAAATGCAACCCGCGTCTCACAGCAGCGACCCCTGTTGTTCCGCTGCCCATGTACGGATCGGCGACGGGGCCTTTTGCCGCTATCTCTTCCAGACACCAGCTCATCAGACGAACGGGCTTTTGGGTTGGATGATACGTTCGCTGGTGAAGTCCCACGTCGCTCACAAGCTGCGCCCTGTTAATCCTGGCAATGCGCATAGCGCCGCGCAGGTTTGTCCATGCAAGCTCGCAGTCGCTTTGCGCAAGAGATTGTCCCTTGTCCCAAACAAGCCACTTTTCGCTGGGAGGAAGCTCCATAAAATTCCCGCCCCAAATTACAACGGCATCCCCCAAGCCAATCACTTGCGCCAGCGTTTCTTTTGACGGTGTGGTCTTGTCCCATCCCAATTTCTCGTGCCCGGAATAGCTGTTCCTAGTCCCCCGCGCGCTAATCCACTCCCTGCGCTTCCGCCCGTCCATTCCAATCCCATAGGGTGGATCAGTCACGACTGCCGCGAACCTCGGCAACAGCGGCAACACCTCGCGGCAGTCGCCGTGCCAGAGTTCCGCGTTCCCGATTGTCACTTTCTC
>CAYLTB010000043.1:0-19914 GCA_964386675.1 uncultured Verrucomicrobiota bacterium | reverse complement strand
TTGCGCCCCGCCATGAAGATCACGTTGCGGGCCTTCGGCAGCCGGCGGACGGCGTCCCAATCGAGCAGATCGCACTGGATCGTTTCCACGCCGACCGCCTCGAGCGCCGGCATCGGCAGCAGGTCCACGGCGATCACGCGCTTCTTCACGCCGGCCGTCTCGATGGCGCGGCGCGCGAGGCGGCAGAGGGTCGGCCCGACCTTGCCGCCGGCGCCGATGACGATCACATCGCCATCCAGCCGGCGGAAGAACTCGACCGTCGCCGGCGCGGGCCGGCTCAACAGCTCATCGAGTTGTTCCGCGGTCTCTATGCGCTCGGGCAGTTCGAGCGACGTCGGACTCAACGAAGTCTCATGCATGTCATTCATGGCGGGCAATCTAATCAAAGGGAGCTCGGTTGACAATCCGTCTCGTCACGGCGGGCTTTCGCGGGCGCCCGGCACCGGATACGGGTCCCACCCGGAACTCGCGCGAGCCTCTCCGCCGGGCGCAGGTCGGCGCGAGAATTCGCTGCTGAGTCTTATGCAAGCCGGTTGAGACAATCCCGGAGGAAAAGGATATGCTGTCCCCGACGATCATCGTTCGTCCCGTTGTGAAAAGGAAACACACCATGAGGCATTTCGTGCGCAAGGCGGAGATCGCGGGCCTGGCGCTGATGACGGTCTCGGCGCGCGCGCAGGCGCCGGCGTCGGTCGGGCGTACCTTCTACGTGGACTTCGAACGCGGCGCCGACACGAATACCGGCGACCGTCCCGAGCGACCCTTCCGCCGCAGTCCGGGCGATCCGGAGGGCGCCCACGCCGCGGCCGCCGTCCAACTGCAGCCGGGAGACCGCGTCGTATTCCGCGGCGGGATCGTCTACCGCGGCGCGCTGAACCTGGCGGCCACGGGCGCGCCGGATCGCCCGATCGTGTTTGACGGCAACACCGCCGGCGACTTCGGCGGCGGCCGCGCCATCCTGGACGGCGCCGTGACGCTGACCGATTGGACGCGGGTGACGCTCGGCGAATCCGACCGTCCCGGCGCGGGCCCCGGCGATCGCGTTCTCTATCGTGCCTTCGCCCCGCGCGGCGTGACCGGCCCGTCCGCCCACCTACACTGGAACGGACGCCTGCTGACGCTCGCACAGCACCCGGCGCCGACCGACCCGCTGGCCGTGGACGACCACTCGCGCTACCTGCGGGTTCCTCCCGGCCGCGCCACGGCCACGACGATCCGCGACGAACGCCTGACCGCGCTCGGCGGCGCCGCGCTGATTGGCGCATACGCGATGGTCTGGCGCAGCGCCAACGACATTGATACGCGACGCATCACGGCGTGGGATGCGGCCACCCAAACAATAACCTTCGAAAAGCTGCGCCAGCCCCCCTATACCAACCAGGACACGCGCTACTCGATCGTCAACGCGCCGACGCCCAGCGTACTCTCGGCGCCCGGCATGTACGTTGTGCTCGACGCGCAGCCCGCGGCGGACGGCCGCGTGGCCGTGCTGCTCTGGCCGCCGGACGGCGCCGATCCGAACCGGGCCGAGGTCACCGCGTCGCTGCGCGACCATGCGTTCTCGCTGGGACCGGACGTCGGCCATCTGACGATCCAGGGGTTCCTAATCCGCAACTACCGCGGCGCGGTGCGCAAGCTGCACTGGGGGGTCAACCGCTCGACGAGTCACATCACCATCCGGGACAACGAGATCACAGGCATCCGCGCCCAGGGCTATGACCGCGCGATTTATGTCTTCCGCGTGGACGATTTCCGGCTCGAGGACAATTATTTCCATGATTGCCCGCAAATGCGCGGCGCGGCGGCGCACACGGCCGAGCGGCCGGTCTTCCGCAACAACCGGCTGGAGCGCATGGGCCGTACGCCGCTGACCTTCTTCAACACGCGCGACGGCCGCATCATCGGCAACCGCATCGAAAACAACACCGGCACCCACAGCAACGGCCTGTCGGTCTACGAGGGCAGCCGCGACACGCTCATCGAAGGCAATATCGTGCGCAATTCCAATATCGCACTGACGCTGAACCGCGCGACGAACGCCATCATCCGCAACAACGTGTTCGACGGCGGCGGACGGAACCAGCCGATCTCGTTCTGGGAGAATGTCACCGGCGAGGTGGTCGTCGAGCACAACACGCTGATCAACGGCGGCAAGGCCAGCGGATTGTATCTCGGCGGGCTCGGCGACCGGGACGGCCGGTCCTTCGCCGGCCTGCGGCTGATCGTGCGCAACAACATCATGGACGGGCCGGTCCAGCATATTATGCGCGGATCCAATCCGATCTGGACGCAGGACATCGAAAACCGCCACAACCTCTACCGGGCGGCGCCGGCCGCGTTCGTCCCCGGTCCGGGCGAGCGCGTCATCGAAGATTTCGAATCGCTGTTCCGCGATTTCCGTGCCGGCGACTACCGCCTGCGGCCGGGCAGTCCGGCCATTGACGCCGGTCAGCCGGGCGGCACGGATCGCGACGTGCTCGGGGTCCCGCGGCCGCAGGGCGCCGCGCCCGACATCGGCGCATACGAGTTCGTGCCGGACGCGCGATAGCGGAACCGTTTTCCCGCGAAAGGCCGGCCCATGGAGGAGAATCGCCGCGATGCCCCGGCCGAATCCGCCGTGACGGAGCGCAGGCCGTCCGGGCGCGGCCGAGCCACGGCGGCGGGCTTCGCGGCCATTGCGCTCTGGAGCCTCAGCGTGGCGCTCTCCCGCGCGTTGAGCGAGGCGCTCGGGCCGATGCGCGCTGGTGCGTTCGTCTATGCGCTGGCCGGCGCGCTGGCGATGGGCGTGCTGGTCCGGCGGCCCGATCGCCGCCGGGAGCTTGCCGGCCTGCCGCGGAAATACCTTTGCGGTTGCGGCGCCCTGTTCGTCGCCTACACCGTGGTCTTCTACGCGGCCATCGGACTGGCCCGGACCCGTCAGCAGGCGCTCGAGGTCGCGCTGCTCAACTACCTGTGGCCGGCGCTGACGCTGTTGTTCGCGGTTCTCCTGCTGCGGGTGCCCGCCCGCTCGACGCTGCTACCGGCGATGGCGTTGGCGCTGGCGGGTGTCTTCCTGGTCCAGACGCACGGCACGCCGACGCCGCTGCACACGTTCGCGGCGAACTGGCGCGCGGCGCCGCTGCCGTATGCGCTGGGCCTGCTGGCCGCCGTCCTCTGGGGCCTCTACTCGGCGTTGGCCCGGAAGTGGGCGGGGGGCCGAGGCGGCGGGGTCCTCGTGTTTCTGCCGGTTTCCGCCGCCGCCCTGTTGCCGCTGGCGTTGCCGGGCGGCGCGCCGCACACCGCGACGGGACCTCGAGTGCTGGCAGAGATCGCCGCGCTGGGCACGGCGTCGTTCCTGGGTTACCGTTTCTGGGATACCGCGATGCGGCGCGGCCGCATCGTGCTCGTGGCGGCTGCATCGTTCCTGACGCCGCTGTTCTCCACGATCGTCAGTTGTCTCTATCTCCGTGTGCGGCCGGGATGGGACCTGTGGGCCGGCTGCCTGCTGCTCGTCGCGGGATCGTTCTGGAGCTGGCGTTCGGTGCCGGAAGACCGCTGAAGGCGGGCCGGATCACGGCGCGGCCGCTGGACCGGCGGCGCCCGAGGCGCGCTGGACCTCCGCCGCCAGCTCATAGAGGTCCCGGGAGCGTTCCTGCCAGCCGGAACCGACGAACCAGGCGTGTCCCGTGGCGGAGGGATTGTCGCGCCAGGCACAGGGATCCAGCGCCGGCCGGGGTCCGGCCTGCAGCGAGATGTTGCCGCGCCACATCTGCTCGTTGCGTTCGCGCAGCGCCCGTTCGCACCGCTCGGCCAGGTCACCGCCGAGGGCGGCGCGGCGCGAGGGATCGAGCAGACGCTCCTCGATACAGATGCGCGCCTCGCACTCCTGGACGCCTTCGCGCAGCGCCTCGTACCGCTGGGTGGCCACCGGACCGTCCGGCCCCGGCGCGAGCGTGGACGAATTGCAGTTCAGATAGCCCCAGTCCGCCGGCGGAAAGCGATTCCACGCGCGGCCGATACGGTTGCCCCGCCGGTCCTTCACGGCATACCAGGTGTCCGCCCCCAGCCGCCCGATGCCGCGCACGTTGCCCGTGATGCAGCGCTCGGCCAGCGTGCGCCACTGGGTGATGGAGAAACCATCCAGCGCAATCCGCTCGAACGCCGCCAGCAGTCGGGGCTCCCGCCACCCCTGAAGATTGCGGCCATATCCATGGCGGACCGTGAAGAAACCCGACTGGTACGCGAAGTCCGCCAGCCCGCCGTGAAACGGTTTCTGGAAGTAGTGCGAAGCATTGATCCAGGGCAGGCCGCCGCTGGCTTCCTTCAGCGTCTCCGCCTGTTCGCGGCTGGCCCAGAAGTCGCTGACCATGCCGAGGGCCATGTTCGCCTCCAGACCCCGCCGACGCATCCGCACGCGCAGTTCGTCGAACAACGGCTTCCAGAGGTCCAGGCTGCCGGGTTCGGGATAGTCCGGCAGCATCACATTGCCGATCGTTCCATCGGGCTGCTGCACGGTCACCAGGGGTCCGTCAATCGCCGTGCGCAGGCTCGTTCGCGACCGCTGCAGGTTGCCCTCCCGCACCAGCGAACGATCCCACGCGTTGAACACGACCAGGCGCGGCCGGCCCAGGTTCCGCTCCACGGCGTCGAGATAGCGTTCCATGATCGAGAAGTCATACCGGTACCCGCCAGCCCCGCGGGGAATCCAGCGCACGAAGGACTCGCTGTTGCCCGCGTTGCTCTCGGCGATCAGCGGCACATACACCACACGGCTGCCGACGCCCGCCGCCCACCGCAGCGACGTCTCGATCATCGCCCAGTGGCGGTCCGACCACAACGGAAGCTGGTATTCCAGCGCCGTCGTATCCGGGCACTGAATGAGTTCGACCCAGGTGCGGAACGCGGAGGGATCGGGCACCTCCCAATCGGCGACACTCAACCGGATCGGGACCTCGATTTCCGAAAGGCCTTCCGCGCGCAACCGGAGCGAACCGCGATACTCGCCCGGCCGCGCGTCGCGCGGCACGCGCACGGTGACCCAGACGGGAATCGTCTTCCCGCCGGGGGCGTCTCCGGCCGGCGGACGTTCCGCCAAGCCCATCAAGGGCCTCGCCCCGGCTCCATAGGGGCCCGGCTCGGGAACCCCGAGAACACCCGTCGGCGCAATTCCCCACGCGAAGCCGTAGCGAATGCCCAGCCGCTCCGACGGGATGCGGGATCCGTCCTCGCCGGTCAGGTCGCCGGCCTCCGCCATGAGGCCGACGATCGGGGCGCCGGATCCGACGACCACCTTGCCGGAAAACACGCCGTTGCGCGCGCCCGCCAGGCGAATCGGACGCAGCGGCTCGGCCGGATTGCCGGAATCGCGGTCGAAATCCACCGCCATGGGATCACTGTTCCAGACCTGGACAGCCGCCGGCCGCGCCCCGCCCGCCATCGCGCCGGCCGCGGCGCTCGCGGTCAGGCGCAGTTCCCTCAATTCGCAGGTATTCCAGCTTAGATCGAAGACCTGAACCTTGCCGTGGTAATCGAGCAAGGCCATTTGGTCGCGGATGGCCGGGTCGTAGGGCGCGCGCACGATCTCGACGGCCAGCACATTGCGGCCCCGCTGCAGGCCGTCCGCGGGCAAGCGCACCTCCAATCGGCGAACCCGCGATTCTATACGTCGCCGCACCTCCGGATCCACCCCCTGCGCTGACAGGTATTCCGAGCCCCGCAGGGCGATCCACCGTCCGTCCGGGCCAACGAATGCTTCGGCGGGATAGGCCTCGGCCATCTCCGCGCCCCCCGCAAGGTGGGCGCGCGCGATTTCGCGTCCGTTCAGCCGCACGATCGCGCCGCCATGGAATGCGACCATCAGCGTCAACGCCCCGGCCCGGGAAGGGTCATCCACGGCAAAGTAGCCGCGCACGCAATGACGGGCCAGATACGGCGAGCGCAGCGCGCCCACCGGCGCCCGCAGCCAGGCGCCGTCATCGAAGTCCGCCGCGGACCAGTCATCGGGCGGCATCGCGGTGTTCTGTGCCAGGAGTTTCACCCAGTAATCGCCGCCCCGCGTCCCCGCCTTGGCGGTCGCCAGAAGCACCCCGCCATCCGGCGTCACCGGCGGCCGCAGGACCGCATAAGCTCGCCACGGCCCCGCCGCGTCCAGCACCGGGACGGGGTCATCCGCGCGCGCGGGCGCGGCAACTCCCGCCAGCCAGAGCAGAAGGACCATGCCGCTGGCGCAGGATGCTTTCATGGGGCCAGAAATACTCCGCCGGCCGGATTTCGACGAGCGCCGGGCCGCGGCGCCCGGGACCGCCCTATCCGATACGGCCGTCGCGCAAGATCAGCGTCCGATCGCAGCGCGCGGCGACCTCGCGGTTGTGCGTGACGATGACGAGGGTCCGGTTCTGCTCGCGGACCAGCCGGAAGAGCAGATCGAGCACCCGCGCGCCGGACTCGGAATCGAGGTTGCCGGTCGGCTCATCGGCGAGAATCAGATCCGGCCCGTTCATCAGCGCGCGCGCCAGCGCGGCGCGCTGCTGCTCGCCGCCGGACAACTCGTCCGGACGGTGGCGCACGCGGTCGGCGATGCCCACGGCCTCGATCAGTTCCATCGCGCGCCGGCGCAGTTCCGCGCGCCGCCGCCAGGCCCCGGGCCGGCTGAGGGCGGGCAGGAAAATGTTTTCAACGAGGTCCAGTTCGGGCAGCAGGTGAAAGGACTGGAAAACGAAGCCGATGCGCGTGGCGCGCAGGTCGGCGCGGACGCGCGGAGGCCGGGCATAGAGATCGCGGCCTTCGAAGCGAACGGTTCCGCCGGTCGGCGCATCCAGCGCACCGAGGACGTTCAGCAGCGTGCTCTTGCCGGCGCCGCTGGCGCCGACGATCGCCAGCGCCTCGCCGCGGAGCACCTTCAGCGTGACCCCGCGCAGCACCGTCACCTCCACCGCGCCCAAACCGTACGTCTTGCGCGCGTCCAGCGCCTCGATGATCGGTTCGGAAATCCCGGAGCGCTCACTCATAACGCAGGGCCCTCGCCGGATCCAGACGCGCCGCGCGGAGCGCCGGGATCAGGCCCGCCAATGTGCAGATCAGCATCACCGCGATCGCGACCTGCCACAGATCGCGACCCGATGTCTTCGCCGGAATCTCGCTCAGGTGGTACAGCGCGGGCGGCAGCAGGTCCAACCCGGTGTGCGACGCCAGCCAGCGCATCAGCTCGTTTCGGTAGCGGAGCGCCAGCAGGCCGAGCCCCATCCCGGCGCCCGTCCCCAGAGCGCCCGCCAACCAGCCCTGCCACAGGAAGACGAGCAGCACCGATCCGGATCGGAAGCCCAGCGCCTTGAGCAGGCCGATCTCCCGCGTCTTCTGCACCGTCACGGTGATGAGTGTGCTGGCGATGCCGAACGCCGCGACCACAGTGATAAAGAACAGCAGGAAGAACATCATGTTCTTTTCTACGTGCAGCGCCGTGAAGAGCTGCCGGTTCTGATCCATCCAGGTCCGCACGTCGGCCGCCGGTCCCAGGCGGGCGGCCACGCGCGCGGCCGTCCGCAGGAGCGCGCGAGGGTCGGGATCGCTCGTCATCACGGCCAGCCCGTGGACGCCGCGGTCGAGGCCAAACAGGTCGCGCGCCTTGGGCAGCGCGCACAAGGCGTAGCCGGCATCAAAATCGAACATGCCGAGATCAAAAATGCCGGCCACGGTCATCTCTTCCGGCAGGCGGATTTCCTGCGCGCGCAGGAAGCTCTGCGGCGAATACACCAGCACCCGATCTCCGATGCCCAGCCGCAGCCTGCGCGCCAGGTCGCGACCGATAATGAGCTCGTCATCTTCGATCTCAAACCGGCCCTCGACCAGGTGTTCCGGGAGGCGGCTGATGCGCGCCTCCCGCGCCGGATCAATGCCCCGGAGGATCGGCGTGAAGACCGTCTCGTCGTGGGTGATGAAGACCAGTCCCTGGACGTACGGCGCCGCGCCGGTCACGCCCTCCGCCGCCTCGGCCTCGCGCATCCAGGCGTCGGCATCCTCGATCGCCCCGTAACCGGTGATCGTCAGATGGGCATTGAACGCCAGGATCTTGTCGCGCCACATGCCTCCGAACCCGGCCATCACCGACAGCACGACCACCAGCACCATGACGCCGACGGTGACACCGATCACGGAAAGCAGCGTGACGACGGAGAGGAACGATCGTTTGGGCCTCAGGTATTTCTTCGCCAGGAAAACCGAAAACGGCAGGTTCATGCGCGGCCGCCTTCCGTCAGGGGCCCCGTCCCTTCATCTGCGGGAACAGGATCACGTCGCGGATGGACTCTGCGCCGGTCAGCAGCATCACCAACCGGTCAATCCCGACGCCCATGCCGCCCGCGGGCGGCATGCCGTGCTCGAGCGCCAGCAAAAAGTCCTCGTCCACTTTGGCGGGATCGCCGGCGGCCTGCACTTCGAACCGCCGCCGCTGCTCCAGCGGGTCGTTCAGCTCGGAATAGGCCGGCGCGATCTCGCGGCCGTCAATGACCAGTTCGAACACGTCCACGACCGAGGGATCGTCGTCGCAGGTCTTCGCCAGCGGCACCAGCGACGCCGGCAGCCGGGTGACGAAGGTCGGGTTGCGGAGCGACTTTTCCACCACCTTTTCGTACACCTCGTGCGCGATGGCCGTCTTGTCCCCGTCGGCCGGGATGTCGAGCCCGAGTCCGCGCGCCCGCTCGCGCGCCGCGTCGAGCGTGAGCGCGTCCCAGTCGGCGCCGGCGGCCTCGCGGATCAGCTCCGCATAGGTCGCCTCGCGCCACGGCGGGGTCAGGTCAATGGGCCGCTCCGGCGATCCGGCGGTCAGACCGCCGTTGACCGCCTGGGCCACATGGACGATGAGCGCCTCGATCAGGCCCTTCATCGTCCCCAGGTCGCCGAACGCCTCGTAGATCTCCAGCATCGTGAACTCGGGGTTGTGCGAGCGGTCGAGCCCCTCGTTGCGGAAATTCCGGTTCAACTCGAACACCCGGTCCATACCGCCGACCAGCAGCCGTTTGAGGTACAGCTCCGGCGCGACGCGCAGGTACATCGGCGCGTTGAGCGCGTTATAGAAGGTTTCGAAGGGACGCGCCGCCGCGCCGCCGGCCAGCGGCTGCATCATGGGCGTCTCCACCTCCTGGAATCCGCGTTCCGCGAGGAAGGCCCGGATTTCCCGGATGATCCGCGTGCGCTTCGCGAAGACCGCGCAGACGTCCGCGTTCGCTATCAGGTCGAGATAGCGCTGGCGGTAGCGGGTCTCGACATCCTGCAGACCGTGCCACTTCTCCGGCAGGTTGCGCAGCGCCTTGCCGAGCATCGTCCACCGTTCCGCCTTGATCGTCGGCTCCCCGGTGCGCGTAGTGAACATCTCGCCCTCGACGCCGACGTGGTCGCCGAGGTCCACGTAGCGGAACGCCTCGAAGGCCGCGTCGCCGAGCGCATCCTTCTTCAGGTACACCTGGAACCGGCCGGTGCTGTCGTGGAGGTGCACGAACACGCTCTTGCCCATGTCGCGCTTGGCGACGATGCGGCCGGCCGCCCGCACGGCCCGGCCTTCGGCGAACGTGTCGCGAAGGGCGCCCAATCCCGCGGTGCGGGCGAAGGCCCCGCCGAAGGGCGCGTAACCGCGAGCCGCGAGCTCCCGCAGGTTGGCGATGCGCTGCTGTCGGTATTCGTTGTCGGATGGAACGCGCGGTGATTCGGCCTCACTGTTCATGGGTCAGGCTCCGTTGACGCGGCGACACTAGAGGCGCGGGGCGGGCGCGTCAAGCCGCCGGACACCGGCGGCGGTATCCGGTCCGTCACACAGGGGCGACGGGGGGTCTGCGTTGTGAAGACCGAGCGAGCGCGGAGCGAGGAGCGAAGGGCGAAAGGGTCGCGCGGGTCCCGCGCGAGAATCGGTCCCCGGCGGAACGGGGACCGATTCGACCCATTCGCCCATCGCGTTGGCGCCTTGCGGGGCATCCGTGACGTTCTCCACGACAAGGCCCACCGGAGACGGATCGGGCGGCAGGGGAAGAGCGTCAGCGCGACGGTCCGCCATCGCGCTGCTCGGATATCCCGGGCGGGATGACGTTCCGCTGGCCGTCTGCCTGCTGCGGCCGCCCCGGATGCGGAGCCTCGGCCGCGGCGGGCTTCAGCGCGAAGCGGGCGCCGCCTCGTCCGCGCGCTCGAACACCGAAAGGATCACGCCGAAGGCATTGCGGAGCGCCGAATACTCATCGAGCCTGACGTCAAAGCGGCCATCGGCGCTCGGCCACGATCGCGCGCTGCCGTCCGCATACAAGACGTTCGTCCAACGTCCCCCGTGGTGCGTTCGCGGGAAGATGCCGAAGCGGGCGAACTCGGACGACACCTGAAACTGCGTATCCAGGACGAGGGCGCTGACGGGCACCCCGTTCCGGTTTGGCCCGAGATCGGACAGCCGGATATTGTCCGGATTCATCACATCCGCACCGGGCGGGTCATACATGCGCGTCACGGAGGCATGGCGGTAGTAATAGCTGCCCTGGGCCTGGCCGCGGCCGACCTTGGCGAGTTCGACCGCCGTGTCCGTCGCCTGGTCCGCGCCGGGGCAGAACAGCGATTCCGGCCGCTCGGCGAGCTCGCCCTTCAGCAGTAATCCCAGCCCCACCGGTTGCCCGGTGCGCAGGGAGATCAGCGAGGTCGGCACGCCGGTAGCCGGATAGAAATCGGACGCCGTCATCGCGGGCGGCGCCTTCGGGCCGAACGGGATGCGGCCGCGGTTGGCAATGGCGTAGGCGTGAATGGCCTGGCCCATGCCCTGCAGGCGGACGAGGCACGCCGTCCGGCGCGCCGTCGCACGGCCGCCGGCCAGGCTGGGAAACAGCAGGGCGATGAGGATGGCGATGATCGCGATGACGACCAGCAGCTCGATCAGCGTGAAGCCGCTGCCGCGAGGAACGCCCCGCGCGCACCGCCCGCTAGCGTAGCTGTCGCGCATCGCGTGCGCCTCGTTTTCGGAAGCGCTCCGCCAGCAGGAGACCGGCCGCCAGCAGCGCCGCGGCCGCCGGCTCCGGGATTACCTCGAGACGGACGTTGTCCACCCGCCAAAAACCGCCGGGGCTCTGCGGGGGCGAGATGATCTGGATGCCGATGTTTTTTCCCGCCCAGGGATCGGACGGCGAAACGACGGCAATTTCCAGTTGCCAATCGTCAAGATGGCGCAGGTGGGGCTGGCTTTCGTCGGTCGTGTTGACGGCGACGGTCGAGCCGACGGTAACCCGCACGCCGTCGTCGTCGCGGTAATACAGCCGCAGTTCAAGCGGCGTACCCAGCGGCATCCCCATGCCGCCGCCCTGCAGCCCCACGGTCAATCGCAGCGCCAGGCCGGCCTCAAACGTCGCCGCCAGGTCCTGATAGATCTCGACGCCGGGCGTCGAGAAGAGAAAGGCGGCCTGCTCGCCGTCCACGTTGTCTATCCAGGTGGGCACATCGGGCACATTATAGAAAACGCCCGTTGTGTTGTCCCAGTCCTCCGCCGTGTATCCCATGCCGATCCACCAATCCGGCGGCGGCGCCTGCTGCCAGTCCGCCAGATCGGGCCGCGCAAACGGCGACTCGCGGATCACCGGCGACTCGAACGACGCGTTCGGCACATAAATCGGCGCGGCGCGCGCGGCGGAAACCGCGGTTGCCAGGGCGAACATAACCCACTGAGCCGCGCGGCGGCGCAAGGCGGCAAGACCACGCCCCCCCATGCGAAAATGGACTCCGATTTCGTGTTCGACATTCATAATTCAACGGCCCTGCGGATGCGTCGCCTTTATCGCAGGGACGGCCGTGCCGAGAATCCTATTGTTTAACGCACCTTCAGGCAAAGTTATTGCGGCCTGTCCAGCCTTTTCGCCGTAATTGACGCCCCCGGCCGCTTCCGCCTATGCTGCGCCCACCCGAACCACCGAGACCGCCTGTGATCGCCATCGTGGACTATCGCGCCGGCAACCTGACCAGCGTGCGGCTGGCGCTGGATGAATTGGGGCGGGAGTCCGTCATCACGTCGGACCCCACCGCGATCGCCGCCGCCGAACGCGTCATCTTCCCCGGCGTCGGCGCCGCCGGGGCGGCCATGCGGAACCTCGCCGAGCTCGGGCTGATCGAGCCCCTGCGGCGGGCGGTGGCCGGGGGCCGGCCGTTCCTGGGCATCTGCCTCGGCATGCAGATCCTGTTCGACCGCTCGGAGGAGGACGGCGGCGTCGCCACGCTCGGGCTGCTCCCCGGCCGGGTCGCGCGGTTCCGCCCGAACGACCCGCGCGACAAAATCCCGCACATGGGCTGGAACCGCGTCCGTTTCGTCCGGCCCCACCCTGTGTTCGAGGAGATGCCGGCTGAGGGCTTCTTCTATTTCGTCCACAGCTATTACGCAGCCCCGGCGCGCGCGGAGCACACGCTGGGCGTCAGCGATTATGCCGGCGGCGAGTTCTGCGCCATTGCCGGCGCCGGCAACGTCATCGCCACGCAGTTCCACATCGAGAAGTCGGGGCCGCTCGGATTGCGGATGCTCGACGCGTTCGCGCGCTGGGACGGGCGCGCCGCCCCCGCCGGAGCGCGCCCATGCTGACCCGCCGCATCATTCCGTGTCTCGACGTCATCCGGGGCCGCGTGACCAAGGGCGTGCGATTCCAGAACAACGTGGACCTCGGCGACCCGGTCGAGATCGCGCGCCGCTACTACGAGGACGGCTGCGACGAGCTGGTGGTGTACGACATCACCGCCTCCGCCGAGCGGCGCGCGACCGACCTGGAGATGGTCGCGCGCGTCGCGCGCGCGGTGCGGATCCCGTTCGCCGTCGGCGGCGGCATCTCGAGCGTGGCGGACATGGCCCGCGCGCTGGCCGCCGGCGCGGAGAAGGTCTCCGTCAACTCGCTGGCGGTGCAGCGGCCGGAAGTGATCGCCGAGGGCGCGCGCGCGTTCGGCTCGCAGTGCGTGGTGCTCGGCATGGACCCGGTATCCACGGCGGACCGCGCGCGGTGTCCGAGCGGCTACGAGATCACCGTCCGCGGATTCCGTGAGCGGACGGGGCTGGACGCGGTCGCGTGGGCGCGCCGCGCAGTGGAGCTGGGCGCGGGCGAAATCGTCGTCAACTCGGTGGACGCCGACGGCACGCGGCAGGGGTTCGAGCTGACGATCACGCGGGCGATCGCCGAGGCCGTGCCGGTGCCGGTCGTGGCCTCCGGCGGCGCGGGCTGCGCGCGCCACCTGCGCGACGCCTTCATCGAAGGCCGGGCGGACGCCGCCATCGTCGCGGGCATCCTGCACACGGGCGTAACGACGATTCCGGCGCTGAAGGCGGAACTGGCGGCGATGGGAATTCCCGTGCGAACCTGAACAGGTCGCCGCGGTCAACGCCCGCGGCTACAGGCAGAGAAAGGATCAACGCCATGAAGATCGTTGTCAGCGAGGCCGCGCCGAAGGCCGTGGGCCCCTACGTGCACGCCGTCCGCACGGGCCGTCTGCTCTTTTGCAGCGGACAAATTCCGCTGGATCCGAAGACCCAGCAGTTGGTCGGCGCCACGGCCGCCGAACAGGCGCCGCAGGTGCTGGCGAACATCCGCGCCGTGCTCGCCGCGGCGGGACTGGGGCTGGAGCACGTCGTGAAGTCCACGGTGTTCCTGGCGGACCTCTCGGAGTTCAAGGCGGTCAACGCGATCTACGAGGCCGCCTTCGGCGCGCACAAGCCGGCGCGGTCCACGATCCAGGTCGCCGCGCTCCCGCTCGGCGCCCGCATCGAGATCGAAGTCGTCGCCGAATTTCCGGACTGAACGGCGCCGGCCGGGCCGTGCCCTGCGGCGGGCGTTTTCCAAGGCTTGGGAATAAGCGCCGATCCCGCTTCCAAGCATTGGAAGACCCCTTGAGTTCCGTGATAAAGACACAACGACCGCCGATCGGCGGTCGTTGTGAAGCCGGACTGGTGGTCCGCTTTCGCGGAGGGGCTCTCAGGCCGACCCTCGGGAAAATCCCTCTCCACTTGAGTTCCGAGTCGGGAGAATCGCATGGCTGTAAGTCCTTGATTAACAGACAGGGGATTGCGGGATGGAGTGTTCCGGGGGCGAAACGTCTCCGGATCGGATCGCCGTGAAGAAGGAGGCCGGTCGGCACACGCCGCGCGCCGAACGATCGCATCCGGGGCGGTAGCCACCGGTTCGCAACAGGCGCGGACCGATTCCCGCCCCGGATGTCCGAGCAGCGCTTCGCGCCTCTCATCGGAACCGGCCTCCCGACGCACTGCAATCGCCCCGAGACGACCAGCATCGCGCACAGGGTGTCCCGTTTCGGAACTCAGGAAGCATTGGAAGCCCCCTGTGGTTCCGGGATAAAAAGCAACGACCGCCGAACGGCGGTCGTTGTAAAGCCGGAGTTGTGGTCCGCTTTCGCGGAGGGGCTCTCAGGCCGACCCTCGGGAAAATCCCTCTCCACAAGGTTTTGATCCGGCGATATACTACGCCCATAAGCTGCCGGAGGTCAACATGAAATCGCAAGCCATCCAGTCCCCTGCCGAATACGCTGCCGTCCGACGCGCCATTCTGGAACGTTGGCAGAGCCATGAGTTCTATCGCTCCGCCGTGGTGCTGGGACTGGACGTCGGCATCGAGGGCATCGGCGTATGGCTGCGAAAGGGGTCGGAATGCCTCTTTCGCGGCACATTCGTCACATCGCTGCCAACGGCCGCGCCTCTGGCGGGTCGCCGCCTGCTGCGCGCCGGCCGGCATGCCCGACAGTCCCGGCGACGCCGCGACCGGATGCTCAAGGAATGGGTTGTGGGTTATGGTCTGCTGGACCGCGCCCGCGCCGATGCGCTTTGGGCCAACCCGCGCGCGTTCGAACGCGCTTATGAGCACCGCTGGCGCGCCATTTCCGAGGAGAAGGCGCTGGCCAGCCCCGAAGCGCTCGTGGTCTGCATCCGCCACTGCGTCCGACACCGCGGCTACGACCACCACATCCTGTTCCGGGACGAAAACGCGACCTACCCATGGGGCGACGAACTGAAGCTGGACCTGATTCGCGAATGGGGTAAACGCGGCGTCCTGCCGGAGGAGTACGGAAACGAGCTGAAACTTCTGGTCGAGGACGTCGGCGATTTCAGCGGCGAAAAACTGGTCGAGGCGCTCCGCGTGATTGACGAGGCGATCGCACGCTACAAAGGCGATCCGATCCGCCGCCTGCTCGACGAACACCTGCGGGAACGGCAGCATGTCAATTTGAGGACGGCCGCGCGCGGACATAACTTCCCGCGCGAGCTGGTCAAGGCGCATCTCCGCCAAATCTGCGAGCGGCACCGGCAGTTCTTTCCGGCGGATTGCTTTGAAGAAGCTCTGCGCCAACTCATCGGTCCGCTGGAAAACGGCGTCGAGAAATACGATTCGAAGTCGGAAAGCATCATGGACTGGCACCGCCGGACGCCCGCCGAAGCGAAGCGCCTCTGGGAGCGACGGGAAGGCCAGTGCTTGCTTGCCCCGCACCTCATCGCAGCGGGCCTGCTGCCGCAGGGTACGTATCGGAGGGCGAGCGCCGGCGCGGATGCCGTCCGGCGCTGGAAAGTAATCCAGTTTCTGGCCGAGCGCCGGGTGGAGCTGGCGTCGGGCGCACGGGCTCACGGTACGGACGGCATCATTCGCGACGCCCTGGCTTTCGTTGAGGCCGACAATACCGCGCGGCGCGAACGCCGGCGCCGTCCGCGGGCCCCGAACATGGTCAAGGCGATCGAGAAGGCGCTTGGAAAACTGGCTCCGAAGAAGGACAGCCGCCTGAACGCGGATTTCTTCGATCAGCTTGGCGATCTGTTGAAGCCGGCGCTCTCCAAGCTCGGCGGGAAGGCCCCGCTATCCGCGGAAACCGCCGAAGCGCTGTTCCGACTGGCCACGGATAACGGCTCGAATTTCGAACCGGAAGCAATTCGCGCGCGGCTGAACGATGCAGGTTATTATGACTGGCGCAAACAGCCAGGTGCGGAGCGCGCATTCTATCACCAGGTGGATTACCTGCTCGGCGATCCCCGGCAGTACGATCCCGAAACCGGCGAACCCCGGGACCGGCGCGACGGCCAGCCCCGCCACCATGGGATTCTCCGGCGGCTATTCGCCGGACAGCTCCGGCTCGATACGGGCGAGACCGTTGACCTTCGCGACCGGCTGGAGGGCCGGACCGTCCCCGATTACGTCGTCGTCGAAAGCGTCCGCGACATGCCCCGGAACACGGATCAGCGGCGCGAGTTCCAGAAAGAGCAGAAGGCCCGCCGCGAGGAACGGCGGCAACTGGCCGAAAGATATGGCCTGGATTTCGATCGCCTCACCGATAACCAGGTGCGGCGGCTCTTCCTGTTCAACGAGCAGGCGAACCGCGACGGCGAGGCGTTCTGCCCCTACACGGGGGAGTCCCTGGGGCGCAACCCGCTGGCGGCCGACCTCGAAATCGAGCACGTCTATCCTCAACGGCGAGGCGGCCTCTCCATCATGGAGAACCTCGTGATCACGCGCCGCGCCACCAACGACCAGAAAGGCAATCGCACGCCGGTGGAATGGCTGGGCTTTGAAAAAGCCGCCGCGTTGGCCGCGCGCATGCGCTGGAGCGAGCGCAAGAAACAGGTCTTTCTGTGGCGCGAGGATGGGTGCCCGGAATGGGAGAACCTCACCCGCACCGCGCAGCTCGCCCGCGAACTGCGACGTCGCGTCGTGGAGTGGCTCGGTATTGAACGCCGGCACGCGCATATCGCCGACCCGACCGAGCGCGCCCTCGCCCGGCAAGCCGAGGAGCGCCGTCGTGTGGCCGCGCCCGCCGGCGCGCTCACCGCCGCCTGCCGCGAGGCGTGGAAGGACGCCCTGCCCTCCGACTATTTTCTGCCGGGCGAACGGCAAGGGCGAACGATCCTCATTAAAAACCGCGGCAACCTGCGGCACCACCTGTGGGACGCCGGCGTGCTCGCTCACATTCCGCCCGGCGACGGGCTGAACCACATCCTCTACGGCGGCATTTTCGAGACCGCCGGCGCCGGCGACGCTCCCCGGATAACGCCTTTGCCGGAACTGGCCCCCAACATCGCCGACATCGAGAAAGCCGACCCGCTGTCCTGCCGCGTGTTCCGGCTGCGACCCCGGCACCGGAGGGAATCCCGCACCACCCAGCAGCCCGTCAGCCTGCCCGACGCCGAAGGCCGTTCCTGGCAACGCGTCACCATCGGCAAGATGATCAATCCAAAGGACACCGTCGTAAAAAGCGTCGAGCCAGAGAACCTCCTGGCCGCCGTCCGCAAGGCCGGCCTCGGCCCCGAACGCATCTCCGATGCGGAAATCGAGCGCTGGAAAAACGATCCCCGACCTATTGAGACGCACCCGCTCCGGCTTCGGGATGGCACGCCGGTGTACAGCCTTCGACTGCCGATCGTCCAACAGAAGAACGAGTACGGGCAACACCCGCACCTCACCGACGCCGCGACCGCTCCGAATGCGCCGGCCTATCGCCGCCGTGACGGACGCCGGGAAAGCCGGCTGATCGGCGTCAAGGGCGCGACCGACACCTACGACCGCATGGAGATTTGGCGGGGGCCGGATCTGGATCGAAAGGGCCAGCCCCGTCTGGATGTGGAAGGCCGTCCGAAATGGAAATACTTTTCCTTCCCCGTCCCCACCGCCCGCAACCTCGCGGCCTACCGGCGCATGTGGGGCAAGCCGCCGGCCATTCGAAGGCCCGAAGGCGCGACCGAACGCGTCGGCGTTATCCGCAAGGGCGACTTGCTGCTCGCACCCTTCGGACCGTGCGCGGAGGGGGATGTCCAATTGGTTGCCGATGGCGCTGAAGCTTTCGCACGGTTATGGCTGCGGGTAACCTCGATCAAGGAAAGCGGCGAAGTGACCCTGACGCTTGCGGAACATGAGGACTTTTCCACAACAGCGTTGAAGTTCGTGCTGAAACCGGACAAAGCAACTTGGCGCCCCGCATCTCCACAGGTTCTGGCGCGCCTGCTACGCGAAAAAGTGGCCGTTTTCGAACGCATTTCTAAGATCATGTGATTCATCACTTAATCCTCATCACCGACAGCCCCGACCTGCGGGTCGAGGCGGACCATCTGGTTTCGGGCGGCCAGCGCATCGCGATTGCCGCCCTCGGCAGTGTGCAGTGTTTTTCCAACCGCGCCCGCTGGTCGCAGACGGCGCTGGAGCGGTTGGCGACGCAGTGCCCGGTGGTGATGGCCCGGTGGGACCGGACAACGAAGAAATGGGCCACCTTCTCTCTCGCACCCCGCGAGCGGCACGTGAACCCGACGGCACTCTGGAGGCTGTGTCGCCTGACTCCGCGGCACTCCACGCAATACGCCAGCGACCTGCTCTACACCAAGGTGTGCAACCAACACCTGATGCTGCGCTCGTTCAATCCGTCGCTCTCCGACAAGCCGGTTCTCAAGGACAACTCCTTCAACCGCATATTGCGGCTCGAATCGCAGTACGCGCGGTTCTTCTGGCCGCGCTACTTTGACGCGATGAAGCAGGACCTCTTTGCCCGGGAGCGCCGCGCGCCGACGAAACCGTTGAACGTGGCGCTGAACTACGGATACGGCTTTCTCTACCATGCGATCGCCTGGCAATGCCTGGCCTGCGGGCTGGACACGAGCATCGGCCTGATCCACCGGCTGCGCCGGGGACGGCCCAGTCTCGTGTGCGACCTCATCGAGCCGCTGCGCTGCACGGTGGAACTGACGCTGCTGCGGCACTGGGACGACATGGAGACGCCGGAGCGCATGGCGGGCCACTTTGCCGGCATGATGGAAGAGCGGTTCCTCTACCGCGGCAAGGGATATCGCCTGCGTTCGATTATCCGGCTGATGGTCGAATCCTTCGTGCGTTCACTGGGAGGGCGGGAACCATTCCACCCGTTCGAACTGCATGCTCGTGATGCTTGCCTATGACTGCCCGGACACGCGCCACCAGACGTTTCTGAGGAAGGAGTTCGAGAAACTGGGTGCGCAGCGGGTGCAGTACAGCATCTACCTGTTCAAGGGGGAGGATCACGAATGCGAGCGGGTCATCCGGCACATGCGGCGGCTGTCTGTCTACGTCGAGGGCGACGTCCGCCTGTTTCCCATGGATGAAAGCGTCTGGGAGGCGCAAATTCTGATCACCGAGGCCGTCGAGACAGCGGACCGAATCCGCCGTCTTCACCAATCCGTGGTGATATGGTGACGCGGAAATCGCTCATTATGAGCGACTTCCGCGTCATCGAATATCAGAATGCCCTTGTGGGGGCAAGATCAAAACGGGCTGACAGACTTCATCGACCGCCCGCAGGAATATCAGAATGCCCTTGTGGGGGCAAGATCAAAACGCACGTGCTGCAGGCTGTGACCGCGAACCCGGAATATCAGAATGCCCTTGTGGGGGCAAGATCAAAACACGACGCCGCCGTTGGGATCACGTCCGAGAAGAATATCAGAATGCCCTTGTGGGGGCAAGATCAAAACTCTTCAGCGGCACGATTCTCATCACCGAGGCCAATATCAGAATGCCCTTGTGGGGGCAAGATCAAAACCATCGCCAAGGACGTCTCCTGCGACATGGTCCAATATCAGAATGCCCTTGTGGGGGCAAGATCAAAACGGCCACGCGCGCCGCCTTTGCAGCGTTTATCCAAATATCAGAATGCCCTTGTGGGGGCAAGATCAAAACCGGGTGCGCGTCGTCCTCCGGGCTGCGGCGGGAATATCAGAATGCCCTTGTGGGGGCAAGATCAAAACGTCTTGCGGTTCAAGACGGCGGACCCGGACCGAATATCAGAATGCCCTTGTGGGGGCAAGATCAAAACGCGATCGCCAGCGCGTAGTCGCGCGGCAGATCAATATCAGAATGCCCTTGTGGGGGCAAGATCAAAACCAGCAGCAAGGAGCGGGACAAGGACGATCCCGAATATCAGAATGCCCTTGTGGGGGCAAGA
>CAYLTB010000042.1:0-19974 GCA_964386675.1 uncultured Verrucomicrobiota bacterium | reverse complement strand
ACCCCGATCGGATGGCGTCGCGCATCCTGGGCATGGGCGATGTCGTCAGTCTGGTCGAACAGGCGCAGCAGGCGGTGGATGCCGAAAGCGCCGCGCAGATTCAGCAGAAGATGATGTCCGACCGATTCACGCTGGAGGACTTGCTGGTCCAGATGCGCCAGATGAAGAAGCTGGGGCCGGTGGAGAAGCTGCTGGAGATGTTGCCCGGCGTCGGCGCGCTGCCGCCGGAAGCGCGCGCACAATTTCAGGGCCGGCCGGAGCAGGAACTGAAGCGGACGGAAGCCATCATCTTGAGCATGACGCCGATGGAACGCCGCCATCCGGAACGCCTGGACGGACGGCGACGAGCACGAATTGCGCGCGGCAGCGGAACGACGCCGGCGGACGTCAACGATCTGCTGCGGCAGTTCGACCGGATGAAACAGATGATGAAACAGTTGCACCGCCATCAAAAGAGATTGCCGCGCGCCCCGATGTAGCGTATAAAGGAGACTTTGCATGGAGCGTGAGAGCGCGCGGTCCGCCGTTCGGCCCGCCGCCGCGCCCGCGGGGAAGGGAACAGGACGATATGTCAGTGAAGGTGAGACTGCGAAGAGTGGGCGGCCGGAAAGTGCCCTTCTTTCGTATTGTAGCCGCCGATCAGCGGTTTGCGACCACGGGCCGCTTCCTGGAGAACCTGGGCTGGTACGACCCCAAGAAAAAGGGCGAGAATTTCTCCATCAACGTGGACCGGGTCAACTACTGGAAGGCGCGGGGCGCGCACCTGTCCGACACGGTGCGCAGTCTGATCCGGCGCGCGAAACCCGCGGCGGCCGCCGCCGCTCCGGCGTCGGAACCGCCGGCGAACTGACGACGGACGACCGCCCCATGAAGGAACTCGTGGAGTCCATCGTCTGCGCCCTGGTGGAACACCCGGACCGTGTGCGCGTCTCCGAAGTGGATGGCGAAAAGACCAGTATCCTGGAGCTGCGCTGCCACCCCGATGACGTGGGTAAGGTCATCGGCAAGGGGGGCAAGACGATCGGAGCGGTGCGCGCCCTGCTGGCGGCGATCGCACACCGATCGGGACGCCGGTCGCTGGTCGAGGTGGTGCAGTAGCGCCGGTGCGCATGGAGGGCGCCCTTCAGATTGACGTGGTCACGCTCTTCCCCGGGATGCTGGCTGGATTCCTGGGCGAGAGCATTTTGCAGCGGGCCGCCCGAAAAGGCGCGGTGCACTTCCGTCTGGTGAATCCGCGCGATTTCACCCGCGACGCGCACCGCACGGCGGACGACCGACCCTACGGCGGGGGACCGGGCATGATCCTCAAGCCGGAGCCGGTGTTCGCCGCCGTGGAATCGGTGCGCGGCCAGGATGGGCGGGTCGTCCTGATGACGCCGCAGGGCCGGCCGTTCCGGCAATCGGTGGCGGCGGAACTGGCGCGGGAACGGCACCTGACGCTGGTGTGCGGACACTATGAAGGCTTCGACGAGCGGATCCGGACGGCGCTGGCGGACGACGAGATCAGCATCGGCGATTACGTGCTGACCAACGGCGCGCTGGCGGCGGCGGTGGTGATTGATGCCGTCGTGCGGCTGCGCGCCGGCGTGCTGGGCGCGGCGGATGCGACGGCCGAAGAGTCGTTCAGCCGCGGGCTGCTGGAATATCCGCAGTACACACGGCCGCCGGAGTTCCGCGGGCTGCGGGTGCCGGACGTGCTGCTCTCCGGAGACCACGGCGCTATCGAACGCTGGCGGGCGGAGCAGGCGTTGCGGCGCACGCGCGAACGGCGGCCGGATTTGCTGGACGCCGCGGCGGGCGACGGCAAAAAATGCAGGACGCGAAAGACGAGGACATCGGTATGAGCAAGACCAACGTGTTGGATAAGATTGACCGGGAAAACCGGCGCAAAGAAGCGCTGGCAGCGTTCGACGTCGGCGACAGTGTCCGGGTGCATGTGAAGATCCGCGAGGGCGATAAAGAACGCATCCAGGTCTTCGCCGGCACGGTCATCGCCCGCGACGGACGAGGCGCCACAGAAACCTTCACGGTGCGGAGGCTCTCCTTCGGCGAGGGTATCGAGCGTGTGTTTCCCGTTCACTCGCCGAATGTCGCCAAGGTGGAAGTCGCCGCCCGCGGCCGCGTCCGGCGCGCAAAACTTTATTACCTGCGCTCGCGCTCCGGAAAATCGGCGCGCATCCGTTCGGCGAACGCGTCCGCCGACGGGAAACCGGCGGCCGAGTCCGCGGCGCCCGCATCGTGAGGCGCGGAGCGGCGCCATGCTCGAATTCGAGCGCGCCGAATGGTCGCGCGGACGGTTGCGCGTAGGCGGCGTGGACGAGGCCGGCCGCGGACCGCTCGCGGGACCGGTGTTCGCGGCGTGCGTCGTGTTCGATCCGGGTTTTGCGGAACGGGAATCAGACGGCGCGTTGCGCGGGCTGACCGATTCCAAACGCTTGACGCGGGCCGCGCGCGAGCGGTTTGACCGGATACTGCGCGACACCGAAGGCGCCTGCTGGGCGCTCGGCGAGGCGAGCCGCGAGGAAATTGACGCCCTGAACATCCTGCGCGCAACATGGCTGGCTATGCGACGCGCCGTCCAGGCCCTGGCGGAGCCGCCCGACGCGTTATTGGTGGACGGTCGGGCCGTGCCGGGCCTGCCGGCCCCCGCTACGGCGATTATCGGCGGCGACGGCCGCTCGCTTTCGATCGCTGCCGCCAGCGTGATTGCCAAGGTGGCGCGCGACCGCCGGATGGCGGAACTGGATCGCGCCTGGCCCGGCTACGGTTTCGCCCGGCACAAGGGCTACGGCACCCGCGCCCATCTGGAGGCACTGGCGCGCCTGGGCCCGACACCCGAACACCGCCGCTCGTTCCGTCCGGTGGCGGACTGCGGCAATTCGATTGATTCCGCGCCCCCAACCAACGAAAGTCAGATCGAGGGATGACGGGCGTGCTGAAACGAACGAGGTTGCATGATACGCCGACTGATCGCTAAATTACGCGGGCTGACGAAGCCCTCCGCTCGGCTGGATGAGGCTGTTCCGCACGCCCCCCAACACCCCGCCGGCGCGCGCCCCCCCCGCCCCGCGTCCGAACGCCCGGTCCCCGCGCCGTCGGCGCACGGCCGCCGGCACATTCCTGCCAGCGATGTCCCGGACGAACCTCCCGCCCCTCCGGCCGGCGCCGGCCGACGGCGGCGGCGCGGCCGAAGGGGCGGACGCGACGCCGGGAACGGAGCGGCGCCGCCGACCGCGTCGCTTCGAAAGACGCCGGCGGCCGCAGTGCCGCCCGAAGAAAAGCCCTGGGATCCGGCATCGTTCCAGGTTCCCCGCGTTGAAGGGAAGACGCGCTTTCACGATCTGGACCTGCCGCTGCCGCTGCTGCATGCCATTGCCGATCTGAATTTCCAATACTGCACTCCGATTCAGGCGGAAACACTGCCGCACGCGCTGCACGGCAAAGACGTCGCGGGACGCGCGCAGACCGGCACCGGCAAAACGGCGGCCTTTCTGCTGACGATCTTCACCCGGCTGCTGCGCGAACCGCCGGCCCGCCCCCCGGCCCCGGGCACGCCGCGCGCGCTGATCATTGCCCCGACGCGCGAGCTGGTGCTTCAGATCGTGCGGGACGCCGAGGCCCTCGGCCGCTACACGGGCCTGCGAACCGTGGCGCTCTACGGCGGCACGGAGTACCGCGAACAGCGGCGCGTACTGGCCGAGGAGCAGGTCCACGTGGTCGCCGCGACGCCGGGCCGTCTGCTGGATTTCCACAGCCGGCACGAGGTCCACCTGCAGCAGGTCGAGATCCTCGTCATTGACGAGGCGGATCGCATGCTGGACATGGGCTTCATACCGGACGTGCGCCGCATCGTATACGCCACACCGCCGAAACACCGCCGCCAGACCCTGCTGTTCAGCGCCACCCTGACTCCTGACGTAATGCGGTTGGCCTCGAGCTGGATGCGGGAGATCCATCGCGTGGACATCGAGCCGGAACAGGTCGCGGTAAATACGGTGGACCAGATTTTCTACATCGTGGCGGCGCGCGAGAAATTCCCGGTGCTGTTCAATTTCCTGCGCGAAGAGCACTGGGAGCGCGTGTTGCTCTTCGTCAACCGCCGCATCACGGCCGAGCGCCTCACGCGGGAATTGCGGCGCCACCATCTCGCGGCCGAATTGATTTCCGGCGCGCTCAACCAGGAAAAGCGCATGCGCACGCTCGAGGCGTTTCGCGACGGCCGCCTCCGGATCCTGGTCGCGACCGACGTCGCGGGGCGCGGTCTCCACATCGAGGGCGTCAGCCACGTCGTCAACTACAACGTTCCGATGGACCCGGAGGATTACGTGCACCGCATCGGCCGCACCGGCCGCGCCGGCGCACGCGGCACCTCGATCACCTTCGCGTGCGAGGAGGAATCGTTCTACATTCCGCCGATCGAAGAATACATCGGGCGCCCCATCTCGTGCGTCCACCCCGACGAATCGTGGTTGCAGGTGCCGCCGGACGTGGAACCGCTGCCTGACGAGGGCCCGCCGGAGCCGCCGCCACGGCGCGGCGGGGACCGCGGCGGGCGCCGTCCGCCGCCAGGGCGTTCCGGGGGCGGACGGCGGCGCTGAGGACCACCGGAGGGCATTCGGGATGAATTACCGTTTGCAGGAAGGCGCGTTGTGCGCCACATTGAGGCATGCACACCCCGTTGGCGGCTGACCGGCCCGGTTTCCTTCGGCGCTGGGTGATTGCGGCGCGCCCCTGGGCGCTGCCGGCGTCCGTCATGCCCGTGCTTTACGGCACAGCGCTGGCGGTCGCCGTGCGCGGCGCCCCGTTTCAGGCCGGCCGCTTTGCCGCCGCGCTCGCGGCCATGATCCTGCTGCACACCGCCGGCAACATGCTCAGCGATGTCTTCGATTTCCGTCGGGGACTGGACACGGAGGTCACGCCGGTCAGCGGCGCCCTCGTACGCGGATGGCTGACCCCGGGCGCGGTGGCCCGGGCATCGTTGCTGCTGTTTGCCGCCGGCGGCGCGATCGGCGCGGCGCTGGCGTGGCGGGTCAGCCCGGCGCTGTGGTGGATTGGCGGCGTCGGAGTGGCCATCGGACTCCTGTATTCGGCCATGAAGGCCGTGGCGCTCGGCGACTTCGCCGTCTTCCTGAACTTCGGTCTGCTCGGGGCTGCCGGCGCCTGGACCGTGCAGACGGGCCGGTTCTCGATCTACCCGCTGCTCTGCGCCGTGCCGCTGGGTTTGCTGGTCATTGCGATCCTGCACGCCAATAACTGGCGCGACCTGCAGGGCGACCGTCGCGCCGACGTGCGGACGTTCGCGTCCGTGCTGGGCGATGTCGGCTCGCTCCACTATTACGGCTTTCTGATTTTCGCGCCCTTCGGCTTCCTCGCCGCCCTGATCTGGGCGCCGCGCGGACTGATGATGGAGACCCGATTTCGGCTGCCGCTCACAGCCGCCGCGGCGTTTCTGGCGCTGCCCCGGGCCGCGGCGCTGTGGGCCCGCGCGGTGCGCCGGCGACAGCCCCGGCAACCGCTCGATTTCATCGTGCTCGACGGTGTGACCGCGCAATTGAATCTGGTCTTCGGCCTGCTGCTGACGGCCGGGGTCCTGGCGGGCCGATTCCTAGAGGCGGCCCGGTGAACCGGGCGCGACCGGGCGCCCTCGCGCTGGCGCTCGCAACGCTGTTCGTCCCGTTGTTTGCCCGGCAATCGCTGGGACCGCTGGATTTCTGGACCTGGATGACCGCAACGGGAATCGTCGCGGTCGGGCTCGCGCGGGTATTCGATCCCGGACTCGCCGGAGCGCTGCGCCTCGGAGCCGCCCGCATCCGCCTTCGGGACTGCGCGGCGGGCGCGCTTTCGGCGGTGGCGCTGTATGTTCTCTTCGCGGCGGGCGCGTGGGTGTTGCGCCGGATCTGGCCGGCCTCGGCCGATTCGATCGCCGCCGTCTATGGTTTAAAGTCCGGCGTGCCGACGGCGCGCATCGTGCTGCTGTTGATGTTGGTCATTGCGCCGGCGGAGGAAATCGTCTGGCGCGCGGCCTTGCAGCGCATGGTCGCGGAGCGCTGGGGCGCCGCCGCCGGCGTGGCCGGCGCGGCAGCGCTCTACGCCGCGGTTCATCTGGGGGCGGGCAACCTGCCGCTGGCGGCGGCGGCGGGGCTGTGCGGTCTGTTCTGGGGCGCGATGTACGCGCGCTGGCGATCGCTGCCGGCCAACATCGTCAGCCATGCGCTGTGGGACGTGCTGGTCTTCGTCATCGCGCCGCTGGCGTGACCGGTCGCTGCAGTGCCCGACTCAGCGCAGCGTCGCGAAAAATCGTTCAAAAAAACGGGCGGCATCCACCGTTTCGGCCACGCGATGGGGGCCGGACCCGTGGGCGGACCGCCGCAGCACCGTCCAGCCGGCCGTCGGCGGCGACAGCGCCACGGCGACCTCGCCCACGCAATAGCCGCACACGTTCGGATCGAAGATGCCGACGGCCGCCAGCGGGTCATGAAATGTAATGGCGGACCGACGCTCGAACCAGACCTCCGCAAAATCCCGCACCGGCTCGAGCACGCGCGCCGTAAAACGGCGGCGGCACTCGTCGGCCGGCATCCGGCACTGCGTGGTCACATCCAGGCCGTAGCTGACGTGGAGCGGAGACCGGCGCTGCGTGCCGCCGCCATAGACGATCGCCGTAGCGTGCGGGTCGCAGATCGCGTTCCATTCCCCGCCCATCGCCGTGAAGAAACGGCCGCACATGAGCACGAGCGCTCGAAGCAGCGCGGGAATCTCGGGATCGACGGCGAACAACGCCCCGACATTGGTCAACGGTCCGATGGCCAGCAGCGCGATTTCACCGGGACGCGCGCGGATGGCGCGGCGCAGGAACTCGACAGCGGTCGGTTCCGTTCCGAAGGCGGCACGCGGGCGCGCGCCCAACGCCGCCGCCTGCGGCGCCTGCGGTTGAGCCTGCGGGACGAGCATCGGCGCCGACAGGCCGACGTGAATCGGGATGTCGTCCCGGCCGGCGTGACGGCACATCGCCGATACCATTTCGGCGCGGCGCTCCGGCTCGCCCGTGACCGTCGTCACACCGAGCAGTTCGCAGCGCGGTTCGCACAGCAGGTAGGCGAGCGCCAGCGCATCGTCGATGTCGCTGCCAATATCTGTATCGAGCAATACCGGAATGCGGTCGGAAACCATACCCAATTTCTCCATGCCCCATTCCTTTACAACAGAAAACGGCCGGAGCGCAGCCGGAAGAATCCTACCCCCGCGGCGCCTCGGTCGGTGAGCAAATTATGCGGCGGCCAGCGCGGCGCGCATCCGCTCGCGCAACGCCGGTTGCGGACAGCGCGCAAGCAGCACATCGCCGAACGCTTCCAGCAAGAGCCGACGGGCGGCCCGCTCCGAGAGGCCTCGCGCGCGCAGGTAGAACAGCGCATCGCGATCGAGGTGTCCGATGGTCGAGCCGTGCGTGCATTTCAGGTCATCGGCGTCAATCAACAGCCCGGGCAGCGAATCGGCCCGCGCGCCGTCGTTGAGCAGCAGATGGTTGTTGCGTTGATACGCGTCAATCCGCTGCGCGCCCCGGCGGGCGACGATCACTCCCTGGAAAACCGAGCGGGCCGTGTCGCGGACGATGGCGCGGTAGAGCAGGTCGCTCGTCGTGTCCGCCGCCGAGTGAATCTGCACGGTCTTCTGGTCCGCATGGCGGCCGCCGGTGAACAGGCCGATGCCGCCCATGCGCGCATGGGCGCCGGTTCCGGCGAGGTCGACCACCGTCTTGGTCCGAAGCGCGCCCGCGCCCAAGGGGGCGACCAGCGTGTCGATTTCGCCGTCGCGCTCGACCCGGGCGGCGTCCACCGACAGCACCGCCGCGTCGTCTGCCGCCTCCTGCAACGCCAGCACGCGAACCCGGGCGCCCTCCGCCGCGTACAGCTCGCGCGAAGATGCCAGGATCCCTCCCGAGCCACCGCCCTCGATCCATTCGGACAGGCCCAGCGAAGCGCCCGGTCCGACCCGCGCCAGGGTGCGCCAGGCGGCCAGCGACTCCGGCCGCCGCCAGCGATGGTGGATCAGCACCCCGCGTTCCAGCGCCGCACGCGCGCGAACTTCGATCCATATGCCCGAAGCGGCAAAGGCGCCGATCAGCGCCTCGATCGGGTCGGGGACCAGCGGAGCGCCGATGGCGGCGGCCATGGCCGGTCCCCGATAACCGGCCGCGATATCCTCCGGAGCGCGCTGCGCCCGGTCCTCGATCCGCTCCACCACCGCGGCACCCGACCGCAGCACCCCGGAGCGGTCGGCGACGCCGATGCCTTCCTCGGACACGGTGACCACCACGTCGAAGAACTCATGCTCCGGCGTCGACCACAGCGGGCCGTCCGCCCGCGGCACGGGATCGGGCGGCCGCACGAATTCAAACGGAAACCGGCCCGGATCCGTTCGCCGCCATTCTTCGTCGCGCATCGTTGGCAACGGCAGCGCGGCGGCCTCCGCGAAGGCGCGCTCGCGCGCCCGGCGCAGCGCGTCGGGCGCGCCCGCATTGAGCCGCGCCAGGGCCGCCGCATCGAGACGGCCGAGGACCAACGGACCGCTCATCCGATGCTCCCCTCCATCTTGATCTCGAGCAGCTTCACGGCCTCGACGGCGAACTCCATCGGCAGTTGCCGGAAGACCTCGCGGCAGAATCCGTTCACGATCAGCGACCGGGCCGCCTCGGCATCGAGCCCGCGGCTGCGCAGGTAGAACACCTGGTCCTCGCTGATCCGGGAGGTCGTCGCTTCGTGCTCAATGACCGCATCCGACGTTTCCGACTCGACGCACGGAAAGGTATTGGCGCTGCAGTGGTCGCCGATCAGGAGCGAATCGCAGTTCGAGTGGTTGCGGGCATCCGTCGCGCCAGGCTCGATGCGGACGAGGCCACGGTAGGTATTGCGCGATTCGCCGGCGGAAATGCCCTTGGACACGATCGTGCTGCGCGTGTGCCGGCCGATGTGGATCATTTTCGTTCCGGTGTCCGCCTGCATCCGCCGGTTTGTGAAGGCGACCGAATAGAACTCGCCGACGGAGCCGTCGCCCTCCAGGATGCAGCTCGGATATTTCCAGGTGATCGCGGAACCGACTTCGACCTGCGTCCATGAGATATGCGAGCGGGCGCCGCGACAATGGCCCCGCTTGGTCACGAAGTTGTAGATGCCGCCGCGGCCCTCCGCATCGCCCGGATACCAGTTCTGCACGGTGGAATACTTGATCGTCGCATCATCGAGGGCGATCAGTTCGACCACCGCGGCATGGAGTTGATTCTCGTCCCGCATCGGGGCCGTGCAGCCTTCGAGATAGGACACCGAGGCGCCGCGGTCGGCGATGATCAACGTCCGCTCGAATTGGCCGGTGCCGGCCGCGTTGATGCGAAAATAGGTGGAAAGCTCGATCGGACAGCGCACGCCGGGCGGCACATAGCAGAACGAGCCGTCCGTGAAGACCGCGGAATTGAGCGCGGCAAAGAAATTGTCCGCCGTCGGCACGACGGTTCCCAGATACCGGCGAACCAGATCGGGATGTTCGCGCACGGCCTCCGAGAACGGACAGAAGACGATGCCGAGGTCCTTCAGCATCTGGCGGTGGGTCGTCGCCACGGAAACGCTGTCGAATACCGCATCCACGGCGACGCCCTCGAAGCGCGCGCGCTCCTCCACCGGAATGCCCAACCGCTCAAAGGTTTTCCGGACTTCCGGATCCACGGGCGCGCCATCCTTCCCGCCATACACGTGCGATCGCGGCGCGGAGAAATACCGGATGGCCTGGTAATCGATCGGCGGGTAGTCCACGAGCGCCCACCGCGGCTCGGACTTCCGGAGCCATTGGCGGAAGGCCTTCAGCCGGAACTGGAGCATCCAGTCCGGCTCGCCTTTCTTTGCCGAGATATGGCGGATGATGTCCTCGTTGAGCCCCGGCGGAACGGTGTCTTCCTCGACCGGCGCGACGAAACCGTACTTGTAGTCGTCCACCAGCCGGCTGTCGGTTCGAAGCTCCTTCACGGCCGGGCCTCCGCGGCGCCGCGAATCCAGTCGTAGCCCTCCGCCTCGACGCGGCGCACCAGTTCGGGCCCGCCCGATAGGACGATGCGGCCCTCGACCATAATGTGCAGGAACTGTGGCGCTATATGCTTCAGGATGCGCTCATAGTGCGTAATCACGAGCGCAGCGAAGTCCGGCCCGACCAGGCGGTTGACGCCGCCCGCGACCACCCGCAGCGCGTCGATGTCCAGTCCGGAGTCGGTCTCGTCCAGCAAGGCCAGCGCGGGCCGCAACGTCAGCATTTGAAGGATTTCCAGCCGTTTTTTCTCGCCGCCGGAAAAACCGTCGTTGAGACCGCGGTTCAGAAAAGCCTCATCCATCTCGAGCGCGCGGGCGTGCTCGCGCAATTCGCGGAGGAACGGGCCGGCGGGTACGTGCTTCGCCCCGCGCAACGCATCGGCCGCCGCCTTGAGGAAATGGGCGACCGTGACCCCGGGGATCCCCACCGGGTACTGAAAGGCGAGGAACAGGCCGAGCCGCGCGCGCTCCTCGACTTCGAGCTCCAGGAGGTTCCGCCCGCGGAACCGCACCGCGCCGCCCGTCACCCGGTAGTCCGGATGGCCCATAATGACGTTGGAAAGCGTGCTCTTCCCCGAACCGTTCGGCCCCATCAGGGCATGAATCTCGCCCGGCCGAATGCGCAGATTGACCCCGTTGAGAATCGGTTTGTCCCCGACTGACGCACTCAAGTTCTCGATCACAAAATCCCGATCGTTCATGGCTGCCGCTTTCGATCGTCCGGTCGGATCGCCGGACGGTGAAGGAATAATGTGCATCAATTTGCCGGATTCGCAACCGGTCCGATTTCCCTTGATTCGCGGCGCACCTGAAGGTATCGGGGCGCGCGTGAACGGAACCGGATGGGAAGCCTTGATCGCCTTCGCCGCCTCCATCGCGGCGACCCTGGTATTGATCCTGCGCCGGCCGTATCTGCGCATTCGGGTCTGGAAACGCCATCTCCGGCTGGAGACCTTCTTTCTGGGCGCGTTGTTGGGCCCCGCGCTGATCATCGCCTCGGGCCTGCTGCGTCTGCCGGAGGCCGTCGAAGGCCTCGAGGGCCGCGCCGGTCTCCAGCCGCTCGGGATTCTGGCGCTTTTCCTCTCGATGGTATTCTTGAGCATCTTCCTCGACATCACCGGGGTATTCGAGTACTGCGCCCGCTGGTCGCTGGCGCATGCGCGCGGCGATGGGCGCCGGCTGTTTTTCTGGGTCTACGCCACGGTGTCGCTGCTGACGGTGTTCACGTCGAATGACATCATCATCCTGACCTTCACTCCGATCATCTACTACTACGCCCGCCACGCCCGCATCAATCCGATCCCCTACCTGATCGCGGAGTTCTTCGCCGCAAACACATGGAGCACGCTGCTCTATGTCGGCAATCCGACCAATATCGTCGTGGCCGGGGCTTTCCGGCTCGGTTTCCTCCGCTACGCGGCATGGACGGCGCTGCCGACGGTGGCCGCCGGAATGGTCAACGGCATATGCCTATATCGGGTGTTTCGCGCCGACATCAACCGGCCGCTCGCCCCGGCGCCCCTCGGCCCGCCGGCCGAAGCGTTGAGCGACCGGCCGGGCGCGTTGATGGGCCTGGTGTTGATGGCCGGCTGCATCGCGGGCCTCGCGCTGGCCCCGGGGCTCGGACTCGAAATGTGGTGGATTGCGCTGGGAACAGCGTTGGGCCTGCTCGCGATCCTCATCGCGCGCCGCACCTGGGCCCGGATCCTTGGCCAGGACCTCCGCCGGCACGGCGGACCGGGATTTCGGCACACGCTCGGCCGGATGCCCTGGACGATTGCGCCCTTCGTACTGGCCCTGTTCATCACCGTGGACGCGCTGCGGCGTTTCGGCGTGACGGCCGCCGCGCGCGATGCGTTGGAAGCGCTCTGCGGTCCCTCCGCGCCGGCGCGCGTCATTGTCTATGGGATCGGTTCGGCGCTGTCCGCCAACATTCTGAACAACATCCCCATGACGCTCGCCTTCACTTCTATTGTCGAGGAACTCGCGGGACGCAACCAGCTGGCCGCTGCGTTGGCGACGGCGATCGGATCAAATCTCGGCGCGAACCTGACCCCGCTGGGCGCGCTCGCGGGCCTGATGTGGATGAGCATCCTGCGTGAAAAGGCCGTCCACATTCGATTTCGCGATTTCGTGCGCTACGGTCTGCGGGTGACGCCGCTGTCGCTGCTGGCTGCACTGGCTGTGCTGGCGCTCCAATTTGCGCTGATCCGTTGAACGAAACCGCGCCGAAACGGTCTATAGGTCAGAACATAATGTTGGAAAATGCGCGCGATGGCGGATATCGTATGGTGCTGGTAAAATCAGCGAGGCCATCATCATGAAAACCATGCAGATTGTATCCGTTCTGCTGCTGGGTTGGCTCGCGGCCTCGACGGCGCGCGCCCAGAGCATCGTCGTGGCGGATGAAATTCGCTATCCGACCTCCTATCGGGAGCAGAGCGTGGAGAGCATGATTGACTCCCGTTACCGCGCGCCGATACCCGACAGCTTCGAGACGCGAACGGTCGGCGTCTCGCAACGGGTGGCGACCGTCGGCGTAGTCGGCACCAAGGTGATCGTGAAGAATCCGCCCCAGACTTTCACGGTCGTCTTCCCCGACGGCACGGAAGCCGAATTTCAAGACGGCGTCACCACGGTGGTCAAAGGCGTTCCCTACCGCGGCGCGGGATTCCGCTACGGGATGTACCGCGTGCAGAATATGAACACCGGGGACATCGTCTATTTCAAAAAGCCAGCGCCTCCCCGATAAGCGCCGTGACCGGAGGGTATGTGCGCGCGCCGGCTCAAGACGGTTTATCCCGTTTCCTGCTGGCGGCTTTTCCCCAGCCGAAAAGGTTCTGGACAGACTCCCGTGAACGTTGAATTCATCCTGGCTCAGACGAATTTTTTCAAGGGGCTGGGGTCTGAAAGCCGCCGCGCGCTGGCAGCGGTAGCCATCCCGCGCACGTTCCACCGGCGCGAGACGCTGTTTCGCGAAGGCGAGGAGGGCCACGCGATGTTCGTGCTCAACCGCGGCCGCGTTCAACTCGTCAAACGCGGCGCGGGCGATGTCGCCGTCGTGATCCGCACCCTCCGCGCCGGCGACACGTTCGCCGAAATCGTGCTCTTTGAGAGCCGCCGGTATCCGGTGACCGCTGTCGCACTCACCGAGTGCACGGTCTTTCTGCTGCCCCGGCGCGACCTGCGGGCGCTGCTGTCGCGCGAGGATTTCCGCGACGACTTCATTTCCATGCTGATGCGCCGGCAACGGTTTCTCACCGATCGAATCGTCGAATTGACGACCACCGAGGTCGAGGACCGGTTCTGGCGCTTTCTGAAGGAACAGTACGGCGAGGCGCCGCGGGTGGAGGTGGATTTGTCGAAGAAGGATGTGGCGGCGGCGATTGGAACGACGCCGGAGACGCTCTCGCGCCTGCTCAAGCGGCTGGAGGCGGACGGCCGGATCCGGTGGCAGGGCCGGGTTCTCCGCCGGGCGTTCGGCGGCGAATGCGGGATCAAAGCCTCGTCTTTCGACCCGCCACCCAGGCCTGCAGCGCGCGCTGTGCCGCCCTCCAGCGCTGGGGATCGTTCCGCTCGTCCACGAAACGGTCGTACAGGGACAGCAGCATCGAGATGAACTCGCGGGCCGCGATCATCCGCTCCTGAAAGCGGGTGGCGGGATCCCACGAACGGGGCGCGGTCCGGTCTTCCGGCACGCGCAGTCCGCGCACGGCAAACCGCTCGGCATCGAATGCCGCTCGCCATTCCCGGTCGCCGCGCGCGAACAGCAAGCGGGCGGCGCGCAAGGTTTTTCCCGCCAGCAAGCACGCCTTCGCCTCGGCGCTGACCATCGGCGCTCCGCGCCGCACGAGCGTCTCATGGGCGCCCTCGCCTTCGCGCTGAAAGACCAGCGGCCCGTCGAGCGCGAACGCGAAATCACCGCCGTCCGGCTCGGTTCCGCGGCCTTCGCGTTCCTCGGCGGAGAACCAGAGCCAGGTCAGGAACTGGCGGCCCGGTCCCGCATCGGCATCGCGGTCCGGAATCTCGGGCGACAGACTGGTGCGCTCCCAGTCGTCCGGATCGGCGCGGCGCCGCTCGCGCGCCAGCGTCTCCGGCCCCGCCGGGATCAGCTTCACGCCGGTCGTCTTGAAGAATTCGACGCAGAGCAGGTCGCGCTGCATGTCGCTCATGGCCGGCGACAGCAACAGAGAACTTTCGGGCGCCAGCACGAGCGGAAGCGCCCGCAGCTGTGGCGGCATGTCCGGCAGCATCCGTTCGATGACAGACCGGCGGATTTCCGCCCGCTGCTGCCGTTTCAGGAACGGACGCCCTTCGGCGCGCTGCGCCGCCAGTTCTTCGATCCGGCACTGCGCTTTCACCAGCGAGGCCGGGGCCTTGCGTTCGGCCCGCAGAAAGGTCACCCGCAGGTGGCCGGCGCAAAACGCGTTTTCTTCGGTGATCGGAACGTCGAGCAGATGCCGGCCGCCGACCCAGCCGCGAATCTCCTCCGCGCCCAGCGTCCGCAACGGCGGCGCCGCCCGGGCCGCAAAGCGCTCCACAACGTCATCCGGCAGACGACCGGCAACGTGGAACATCGAAAAACTGATGGAACCGGACTCGAAAGGCATGAACGTGAATGCCGCCCGCAGAAGGCTTCGGCGACAATAAGCGATATTCGGCCGGCGGCAAGCACAAGTTGGACAGCGACGCCCTCCGCGCTCATGCACTTGCATTGCTTGCCGCCATGGCCGACAGTGATCCGGATGCAGCCGCCGGCGGCGGCAGGGAGCCGACGATATGCGATTCATGCGACCTCGATTCATCATGGCCCTCATCGCGGGACTCGGGCCCACGGTCAGCCTGCTCAACCTCGGCCGGGCACAGACGGCGGACATCCGCGTCGCCCAAGAGATGCCGGTACGGGGACCGTTCGTCTCGTCGGTCACGCCGACAACCGCGCGCGTGCACTGGATCGCACCGCCCGACCTCGACGCACGGCTGCGGCTCGTGGACACGGCCCCGGAGGTCCGGGTCGCGGCCCCGGAGCCCTCCCCCATCCCCGGCCGAGTCGAGGTGCGTTTTTCGGCGGCGATCGAAAACCTGCGGCCCGACCGCGGGTATCGCTTCGAAGTGGGGTCCGGCGAGGCGCGAATCGAGGGACGCTTCCGCACGCCGCCGGAAATCGGACGGCGGACACCGTTCCATTTCGTGATAACGGGCGACACCCAGCATGAGCCGGCCCGCATCCAGATGGTCGCAGCGGGCATCCTGCGCGAAATGCCCGCATTCGTGTTGCACACGGGAGACCTCAGCAACGACACGCGAAACTGGGACCTGCTCGGCGCCGAGTTCTTCGAGCCCTGGCGGGAACTTCTCCGGCATACCACGCTTTGGACCGCGCGCGGCAATCATGAATATGGTCTCGAACCTTATGCGAGCGTCTTCGGCATTTCGCCCGCCGTGCCGTGGTACTCGTTCGATTACGGCAACCTGCATGTGGTCGTCCTCGACCAGTGGAATGTCAGCGGCAGCGAACGCATGGAACCGGAACGCCGGACGGCAATGGCGGAATGGTTGGAGCGCGACCTCGTCGGCGCGCGGCCGCGCGCCGACTGGATCATCGTCGCGGGCCATCAGCCGATGTTCAACGTGGCGGCGCACGGCAGCGAGTGGGGCCGCGAAACGATCCTGCCCATCCTCTACCGCCACGGCGTGGATATCGTCATCGGCGGCCATTCCCACCTCTACGAGCGGTTTATTCCGATCGCGCCATCCGGCGCGCACCCGATCCATTTTCTGGTCGCCGGCGGCGGCGGCGCGATTACCTATCCTCCCGTCCCCAGTCCGCTGCTGGCCCGCGTCCATGCGGCCCCGCATTATTGCCTGTTCCGCGTGGACGGCGAACGGCTGGAACTGGCCGTGAAGGGATCGGACGGCGTGACGCTCGACCGATTGATCCTGACGAAATCCAATGGCGCGCTTCCGCCGAGTCTCCGATCGGCGACCGTGCCGCTGGACGATGCCATCCGACTGGCAAAGGCATTCAAGGGTATTGCGGTTTCGGCCCCCGAATGGCCGCAAGCGGGTCAGACGCTGGCGCTCTCGATTTCGCCGCGACGCTTTCCGTCGGGCAGCCGCGTGATCTTCAGCCGCGATCCCGGCGGCGCCTGGGCGTTGGAAGAAGCCGCATTCATCGTGCCTGAACTTCCGCCGGCCGCCGCGGCGACGACCACTGAGACGGCTGCAGAAACCGCGGCGGCGCCGGATCCGACGAACGACGATGCTGAGGCAGCGCCGCCCGGCGCCGCGATCGAGCCCGAATCCTGGTCGCTTCGCGCCACGCCACCCGGCGTCGTACAGCTCGGCGCCCAGGGTTTCAGTCCGGCGCTGACGGCCACGGTCCGCATCGAGCACAATGGAAGGGTCTGGATCACGCCGTCCGTCCCGATCGGTCTCCATGAATTCAGCCTGTGGAATCTCCTGCCGGAAACGGCTGCGGCGGCCGTCCCGCGCGCGCCGCGCAGTCCCGTTATCGACGGACGGCTGGACGAGTGGCAGCACATTCCGGCACGGCCGGCGGCCGCCCCGGACTCGCCGCACCGGATTCGGTTGGCCTGGAGCGATGACGGCTTATACGGAGCCGTCGAAGCGGCACAGGACACCGTGCGGACCGACTCGCGCTTCCCGGCCTCGGCAGACAGCGTGGAACTGCGCATTGAACCCGACGCGGCACGCCGTCTTCGACTCGGCTCGCGCGGGCCGGGGGCCATCTACCTCCTTTGGCCGGAGGGCGAGGAAGACGGCGGACCGGCCGCGGTTCGCCGCATGGGTGGGCGTCTGCCCGGCGGCTCGATTCAAGCGGCCTGGCATCGGACCGCCGAAGGCTACACGCTGGAATTCCGCGTCCCGGCCCGGACGTTCACGGCGACCGCGGCGGGTGCCGAGTCCGCGGCGGCCGAATCCCTGCGCTGGCAGCCTGGGCGCAAGATCGGATTCGACCTATTGATCCGCCGGGACGGCCGGATCGTCAAACAGTTCGCGGCCTCCGACCGGGTGCGGGGGGACGAAACCGCCCCGTTCTTCTGGGGACGGCTTCTGTTGCAGGAATGAACCCGCCGCCGGGCGGTCCCGCGTATTACGACGGCGATGTGCCCAATTCGACTTCCAGGAAACTGACCGGGCCGACCACGCCGGCGGTGTTGCGGATTCGCATCTCGATTCGATTGACTCCCTCGCGCAGACGCCAGACATACTGCGCGTCCGCCGGCGTCCACGGGCCGTCGTTCGTCCGCACCAGGAAGGTGTCGAAGAACGGCGTCGTCGTGCCCAGGTCCAGTTCGATCGTCCGCGGCGAGGCGCCGGCGCGCGCGCCAAACACTACCTCGTTGATCGTCCACTCGATATCGCCTCGCCGGTTGGTATAGCGCCCGTAGTTGAGCAGCCGGGGCGTTCGGCGATCGTGCCAGAGCCAGGCGTCGGTCCAATCCCAGTCATTCCAGCCTTGGCAGTGCGGCAGCGGACGCGGCCGTGCAAACCAGTCGCTGCGCGGAATGAACCAGAGATACAGCCATTTGGTCCAGGAAGGCCACTCTGCCGGCGCGGGGTCGTGTCCTCCCAGACGCGGACCCGGGCGCACGGCTCTTTTTCGTACCAGCGCCAGGCGGTCGCACCAACGGGGATGATTCGGGCACGCCGCGCGGGTGATCGGGCCCTCGCCGGGATAGTAATGCGAAACCATTCGGTCCCGCACTTCGAGCAGGCTCAACGGCACGCCGGTTTCCGGGTCCGCGCAGAACTCGTTGCGCGAGGAAGTCGGGTCCATGAAGACCCATTTCGCAAAATCGTTCGACCATACCTCGACGACTTCATGCCCCGCCGACATGGTCCCGGGATGCTTCCCAAAGACGAATCGCGCCGGCCAGCCCATGGCCAGGCAACATTGGACATACACGATGGCAAACTGGACGCACATGCCGTCGGGCCGCGAGAGAATCTCGTCGGCGTCCCATGCGGGATAGTGCCCATCCGGCGGTGTCCAGTTCCACTGGCGGGCCACCCAGTCGCGCAGCAACACCATCTGCTCAAACTCGGTGCGGCCCTCGCGAACAACTTCGTCCAACCGATATTTCTGGCGCAAGGCGCGCAACCGCGGATGCGCCGGGTCTTCATGTTCGAACGGCAGGGACGTTGAGACGGCCCGGCCGTTGCGGCAAGTGGTCACGTTCACGCCGGCCGTCCAGGGCAGCGCCGGCGCACGCCGGAGAGCCGCTTCGAGCGTCACTTGTTTGAGAACGGGGCTGACGCGGGCGTCGCACGTCGAGAGCACGGCCTTCCACTGCGCATAGCGTCGTCCCGCAAGCGCGGGATCATCCGCGCGCAGGAACTCCGTCCATGTGCGGGGATTCCAGGTCGCCGTGCTTCCGGTCCGCAACAGAAGTGAAATGCCGGTACCGGGCGGAGTGTCCGCTTCGCAGGAAAGAATAAGCTCGACGGCCTCAACGGGCCGCAGCCCGAGCGGATCGGCAACGGTCTTCGCCAAGTCGAGAACCGGCGAGACGAACTCGCCATTGGTCGGATGCCGGGTGAGCCGCAACCGCACCGTCAATTCGCCGTCCAACGGCTGCCAGCTCCGGCCGCCGTCGCGGCTGGCAAAACTCCGCGGTGCCTGGGCAGCCCGTTCGGGGTTGTTCTCCAAAATGTGAACGCGCCGCGCCAGCTTGACGGCGGCGGCGTCCTCGCGGTCGGCGCGGATGATGACTTCGTTTTCGCCGGCGCGCACCGACTCGGCCGGCACCCGCAGGAAACAGCCGCTCCCGGTCTCATCCCGCTCGTCCGGCGCATTGAGCGTCAGCCCGTTCCAAAGCACGGTTGCGCCGCCCGGCTGCCGCACGTAGAGGGTGGCGTCGCAACAGGACGGATCGTCCACCACGAGGATCTTCTTCAACCAGAAATGGCAGCCGACGGTCAGTACGAGTGACCGCTCGGATTCATGCACCGACGGCCGGGTTGCGGACGCGCCGGGACTGTCGTCCTCGACCAACGCGATGTCATACAGCGCCACGCCATTTCTTGAAAAATCATGCCGGACGCGCGCGCCGCCGGGTCCCTGTTCGAACGCCTCGCCTGCGGGCAGCGTCACCACGGCCCGCGTTTCCGGATCCCATTTTCGGGTTTCTGCAGCCATCGCAATATCCTCCGTCACAAAGCCGGCTCCGCCCACAGGCCGCCGGTGTCAACGCCCGTTGGACTGTAGCGGCGGGCCGCCGTATCGGTCAGCCCAGAAGGAGACGGGCTGGCCTACCGGGTTCAACGCCAGGTGTCCGTCGCCGGCGGATCCGTGTGCCCGTCGGGCGCCGGCGGAAGCCGGTCGCGGTACTTCCGCCACATCTCGCCGACAAATTCGATCGCATACCCCTGATGGAACCACCGTTTCGAATCGTCCACCAGGTTCGCATTCGGATGGTGCTTGTTGATCTCGATTCGAAATTCGCGGTCGTCCTCGGTCATCCACCGATCCACGTAGGCGAAGAACGCGGGATGGTTCCAAGCCGACTCCGCGTGCAGGATCCGCGCGGCCAGCGCCTGCCCGACCCAACAACAACTCGTGTTCGCGCGGCGGTAGGCCTCCCCCATGAACGACTTCCATTCGGCCGGCGGGCGGTCTTCGTAGAGACCGCGCTCGGCGTAGCGCTGCGGGTTGGTCTGCGCCAGCCGCGGATACTGGCCGGCAAACATGACCTTGGCGCCGGTCCAGCAGGGTCCCAGGACGGTCTGATCGTCCTCGCCGAACGCGGCTTGCGGCCGCTGCAGGTCCGGGTCGTCGAACAGGAGACCGGCAAAGACGATCGGCCATTTGCGGCCGGACCCGAAACCGCCCGCGCCCGGCCAACCCTTGCCGCCGCGCTGGATAACGCCGTACAGGTCT
>CAYLTB010000041.1:0-20200 GCA_964386675.1 uncultured Verrucomicrobiota bacterium | reverse complement strand
CAGCAAGTCCGCGAACTCCGCGCGCAGGGTCTCGGGGGCGTTTCCGGCGTGCAAACGGCGGATGATGTCCTTGAGTTTCGTCAGCCGGGCGTCGGCGCTTTCCACCGGGGCCGCCGCCGCGCCGCCGGCGCCAATCCGGGCGGTCAGATCGCCGATCAGCTTTTCGACGGGCACATTCGCCATGCCGGCGATACGTTCCAGGGTCGCGATGCGCCCCATGGTCGCCCGAAGCGCCGCGTGCCGCAGCCTGCCGAACTCCGGATGATAGCCGGCCAGGTAGTCGAGCAGCTCCGGATGTTCTTTGAGCAAGTCGTGCAGGGTGGTCTGTGGAGTGATCTCGTTCACGGAAGCGCTCCGATCTTTTGAATGAATATCCGACAACGCAAAGCCCAACGCAACCCTCGCTCCCCGGCCGCGCGCCGTCCCCGGCTTTCCGCGGCCAGTCCGCGCCGCCGGGCGCCGGCCGCGAGAGCTTTGCCGCCATCCCCGGCGCGCCTATCGCGACGGCGCGCCCGTGCGCGAGCTGACCGAGGCTCGAGCGCCCCCGGCGAGCTCACGCATCAAACAGTGCGTTGTCGCGCGGCGTCCAGCCGCAGCAACGCTCGATCTCGGAGACGTCCACCAGACTCTCCATCTCCCCCGGCGGTCGCCGCAACGGCACCTTCGGGTAATACTCGCGAATGATGTCGGCCGGCGAGCGAGCCAGCTTATTGCCGCGAGCGGCGGGCAGCAGCGTGCGATAGCCGGGCGGACGCCGCTCGATCAGCGCGCGCGTGAGCGCGGCCGCATCGTCGAGCGAGAGGTAACTGAAACCCTCATCCAGCATTTTCCAGGTGGGGGCATGGTGGGGACAGGCGCGGTAATGGGCGACGGCATTGGAATCCACGATGTGCGGGAATCGGATCGCGACGGCGGCGAACGCGCCGAGCCGCGCCGCAAAATGCCGGAGCAGATCTTCCCCGGCGACCTTGCTGAGCGCGTAAAGGTTGCCGGGATTCGGCGGGTGGTTCCCGTCCAGCGGAAGGTAGGACAGTTCGCTGGCGTTCGACGACCCCCAGGCGCGGACGCCGGAGCAGACCTGGATCGAGCTGGCGAAGAGCACCTGAGCGACGCCGTGATCGGCGGCGGCCTGGAAGACGTGCCCGTTGATCAGGATATTATCGCGATAGACGATCCATGGCGTTGGCGCCGCGCCGACGTTGGGAAGGTTGCCGAAGTGCACGACGGCTTCACAGCCCTCGAGCGCGGCATGGACGGCAAACTCGTCGAGCAGGTCGAGCCGCCGGAATCGTCCGGGGACGCCGGCCCGGAACCGGCGATCCGTGGAAAGTACGTCATGTCCGGCCGCGGCGAGCGCGCCCGCTGCAGCAAACCCGAGCCGGCCCGCGGCGCCGGTCACCAGAATTTTCATTGTGCTGGGAACCCTCCGCGCCCTTCGCGGGCGCGCAACGGACGTCCACTGTGCCGCAGCGGGCCCGGCGATTCAAGCGCGATGCGGCCCGCGCGCCGAGTCCCGCGGCTCCGGACCCACGAGGCCGCTGACCCCGGACGTCGAATGCGGTATGTTTGGCGGAAACCGCACGGAGGGCCGCGACGCCATGATGCCGCAATGGATCATCGAAAAGAAACGCGACGGACGGGAGCTGAACGCCTCGGAGATCGAATTTTTCATCACCGGTTTCGCCCGCGGCGAGATTCCCGACTACCAGATGGCCGCGCTGGCGATGGCGATCTACCTGCGCGGCATGACGCCGGACGAAACGGCCCTGCTGACCGAGGCGATGCTGCGGTCGGGCGACGTGCTCGACACCTCAGCCCTCCGGCGGCCCAAAGGGGACAAGCATTCCACCGGCGGCATCGGCGACAAGATCTCGTTGCCGCTGGCGCCGCTGCTGGCGTGCGGCGGCATGGCCGTGCCGATGATCTCCGGCCGCGGGCTGGGCATCACCGGCGGCACGCTCGACAAGCTCGAGGCGATTCCCGGCTATCGCACGAACCTTTCCGAACGCGAGTTTCTCGGCGTCGTCGCGGAGATCGGCTGCTCGATCGTCGGCCAAACCGACCGGCTCGTGCCGGCGGACCGGAAGCTTTACGCGCTGCGCGACGTCACCGCGACGGTGCCCTCGATTCCGCTGATCACGGCCAGCATCATGTCGAAGAAGCTCGCCGAAGGCATTGACCACCTGCTGCTCGACGTCAAGTTCGGCTCCGGCGCGTTCATGCGCACCCGCGATGACGCGCGCCGACTCGCCGAGAGCCTGGCGCGGGTCGGCCGGGCGATGGGGAAAAACGTGCGCGCGCTGTTGACGGACATGAACCAGCCGCTCGGCCGCGCCGTCGGCAACGCGCTGGAAGTGGTCGAGTCGGCGGAGATCCTGTACGGCCGCGGTCCAGCGGACACGACGGAGTTGACGCTGGCCTTCGGCGCGGAGTTGCTGACGATGGCGGGCCTGGCGCCGGACACCGCGGCGGCGCGCCAGACGCTGGGCGCGGCCATCGAGAGCGGCGCGGCGATCGAAAAGTTCCGGGAGATGATCCGGCGGCACGGCGGCGACGCCGAAGCCGTCAACGACTACAACGCGCTGCCGTCCGCCGCGATTCAACGGTCGCTGACCGCGCCCTGCGCGGGCTTTGTCGTCGGCGTGGACGCCGAGCGCATCGGCCGCGCCTGCGTGCTGCTGGGCGCGGGCCGCCGGCGCACGGACGACGCCGTGGATCCAGCCGTCGGACTGTCGGAGCTGGTCAAGGTTGGCGAGCGCGTGGACAAGGGCGGCACGCTGGCCGTCGTTCACGCGAACGACCGCGGCCGGCTCGATGAGGCGCAGCGCCTGCTGGTGGAAGCTTTCACCTTCGGGGACGCGCCGCCCGCGCCCGGGCCGCTGATCGCGGAGCGGGTGTAGAACGTGATTCCGGCGGCGAGGAACTCGCCGCCCAACCGCTGGGCCAGGACTCGACCCGTTCGCGGATCGTGGCGCGGATTCCGCTCCGTGCCGTCCTTCCCTTTTCCGCCTGTCGGCCCGTCGGCCCGTCTGTTACGCTGGGAGCGAATAGCGGAGAAACGAAGCGATGAAACGATGGAGCGTTGCGCAGTCGCGTGCGTGGCAGGCCGACCAGCCTTGGCGGGTGGGCTGCAATTTCCTGCCGAGCACGGCGATCAACCAGTTGGAGATGTTGCAGGCCGGGACGTTTGACGCGGCGACGATCGAGCGGGAGCTCGGCTGGGCCGCGGAGTTGGGCTTCAACGCCGTTCGGGTCTATCTGCATGACCTGCTGTGGGCGACCGATCCCGCGGGCTTCCTATCACGAGTGGACCGTTTTCTGGCGATGGCCGCGGCCCGCGGGCTAAAAACGCTTGTGACGCTTTTCGACGATTGCCACCGGCCGGATCCGAAGCCGGGCCCCCAGCCGCTGCCGATCCCGGGCGCGCACAACTCCGGCTGGATGCAGAGCCCCGGACGGCGGATCGTCCTGCAATTCCACGAGGGCACGGTCGCCGCGGCGGATCGGGAGCGGCTCGCCGAATACCTGCGCGGCGTGCTGGGCCGCTTCGGCGACGACGACCGGGTCTGGATGTGGGACCTGTACAACGAGCCGGGCCAGGGCGGAAAGGGCGACGCGAGCTTCGAGCTATTGCACTGGACGTGGCGCCGCGCGCGCGAGACGCCCGTCCGCCAGCCGCTGACCGCGTGCCTAGACGGTTGTGTCGGCGAGCGCAACCGGGCGCTGAACGCGGCCGCGTCGGATGTGATCACATTCCATGCGTACAACGGCGCGATCCTGGAACCGACCTTGCGGCGGCGACAGGCCGAGGCCGCCGGCCGGCCGGTGGTCTGCACGGAATACATGGCCCGGGAGCTGGGCACGACGTTTCAGTTCAGCCTCCCGCTGTTCCGGAAATACCGGGTGGATTGCTTCAACTGGGGGCTGGTCGCGGGCCGGAGCCAGACGCACTTCAACTGGAAGACCGCGGAAGACATTGATGAGCGGCGCGCGCGCGGGGAGGTGCTGCAGCCCGGCGACCCGATTCCTGAACCCGCTCTGTGGTTCCACGATATCTTCCGCACGGACGGCTCGCCGTTCGATCCGGCGGAAATCGAGTTCATCCGAAGGCTGCTGAAGCACGGCGGCTGATCGGCGCAACGGCAGCGCAGCCCCCCGCACGGAAGGAATCGGCCATGGCGACATTCCACATTGGCGGCCCCACCGGGCAGACGCTTTACCCTTTCTGGACCGTCATGAACTGCAACCGGCCGCACCACTTTCTCAAAGCCGACTTCACGGGTGCGCTCCGGGTCGAGCGGCCGTTCATCCGCGAGGTCAACGCCGTGTATCTGCTCGGCGGGCGGTGGCCCGGCGTCAACGCCTGGTACCTCGGGCGACGGCCCGACGGGGGGATCTCCACGGATTTCGACGGAATGATCGCCCAGTTGAAGGCGATGCTGGACCTCGGTCTGACGCCGCGGCCGGTGCTCGACAACGTGCCGTATGAGATGAGCGATCCGCCGTCGGACCATGCGTACGGCAACACGGCGCCGCCGGCCGATGCCTCCGTCTGGGAGGCCTACGTCGAGGCCGCGCTGCGCGCGATGGTCCGGGCCTTCGGGCGGGAGCGTGTTGAAGGCTGGTGGTTTCGCGCCGGAACGGAACCGGATCTTTCGCCCGACCACTGGAGCGGGACGCGCGAGCAGGCGCTCGAGCATTACCGCCGCACGGCCGCCGCATTCGATCGGGTGCTGCCCCGGGGGCGGCTGGCTCCCGGCAACGTGCTCAACCCCGTCGGCAACGAATATGGCCGCGAGGAGTTCCACGAATGGGGGCTGGATTTCTTCGACTATTGCGCCCGGCACGAGGTGCGTCTCGACTGGTTCAGTTGCTCCTGGTACGCGCAGGTCGGCGTCACCGGCGACTACTTCGATCGCGCCATCGCGGCGATCCGCGAGCGGGCCGCCCGTTACCCGCGCTTTCGGAACACGCCGCTGGTCGTCGGGGAGTTCGCCGTGCTGTATGACGAGGACTGGCGGCGGCTCCACGACGGCGACGCTTCCGAGTGGGGCGCGTCCTTCTATGCCGCGCTCGCCCGCCGCGTGTATGACCACGGCGTCGCCGACGTCTATGAGTGGGCGCAGACCACTCGCGGGGTGCTGCACCCCCGCGCACAGGTGATCGCCTGGCTCGCGGAGATGAGCGGCGGCGAACAGCTGGCCGTGCGCCACCGCGACCGCTCCGACCTCGACAACGGCATTTTGGCCGCGCGCCGGGATGACGCGCTGCTCTTGTTGCTCTACAACCACCACGCGCACCGCGATCCGCCGGTCGCCGAAACTTTCGACATCGCGATCCGCGACCCGCATCTCCGTCCGGGCCGGGTCTGGCGCGCGAGCGCGGAATACCTCGACCGAGACCACGGCGTCTGGGTGCGCGACTTCGAGGCGGACGCCGCGGCGGCCGGACTCGCGCCGCTGCCGGAGTCCGGCCGCTTCGAGGGCGGTCCGGCGCGCCGGTTCGGGCCGCGCGGAGACGCGCTGTTTCGCGAGCGAATCGAGAACTACCGCGCCCGGTCGCGTCCCGCTCGCGCGCCGGACGAGCGGCTCACGGCGGATGACGGGGGCGGGTTGCGGTTCCGCGTGGACATGCCGGGCCTGAGCGTGCGGCGCATCCGCCTGACGCCGGTGTAGAACGGCGCCGGATGGCGCCCACTGAAGACCCGCGCGCCGGGGACGGCGCACCCTGCCGTCCCCCTATGGCCGCGGTTCATCCGAATCGAATACGGCGGGGCGGCGAGTCCCTGCGCCGCCGAACGGCGGACGCCGGACAAGGCTCCGAGTTCAAGCCCAGATCGCCGGATCATCGCGCACCGGCAGCGCGACCGGCCCGCCCTTCGCCGCGGACTGGTACATGGCCAGCACGATTTCGAGCGTCGGACGGACCGATCGGACCGGGATGACCGGCTCGCGATGCTCGCGGATCGCCTCGATGAAGTCCTGGATCACGACGAGATGGTCGGCGTAGCCGAAGTCCGCCGGGCCGCCGGCAGCGGTCGCCTGCGCCGCGCTGCCGAGCTCGCGGATCGCCGCGTCTTCGGGCCGCTCCTCGCGGAATTTCCAGACGGTCATCCGCTCGCCGACAACGATGGCCGTGCCGTTTTCGCCGTTGATCTCGATCCGCACGTCCGTACCCGGCCACAGCGCCGTGGAAGCCTGCACGACCCCCTGCGCGCCGTTGCGATAGGCCACGAACGCCTGCAGCGTGTCCTCCAGCTTCACCGAAGGGTGCGCCAGGTTGGTCATCCGCGCCTCAACGGACGCCGCCGGACCGGCCAGGTATTGCAGCAGATCAATATAGTGGAAGGCGTGCTGCACCGTGACGCCCGCTCCGGACTGCCGCGAGCCGCGCCAGGGGTCGGAATGGTAGTACTCGGTGGAGCGGAACCATTTCATGTAGGCGTCGGCCTGCAGCAGCCGTCCGAACCGCCCCTCGTCGAGCGCGCGCTTGACCGCCTGGATCGCCTTGCGCACGCGGCACTGGACCGTGCAGGCGAAGGTCAGACCCGCGGCATCGGCCGCGGCGATCATCTCGTCGGTCTCGCGCAGCGACATCGCCGGCGGCTTTTCGACAATCACGTGCTTGCCCGCGCGGAAACATTTGAGGACGGCGGCGTAGTGCAGATGGTTCGGGGTCAGCACGCCGACGGCGTCCACCGCCGGGTCGCGCAGCAGTTCGTCGAGATCGCTATACGCCTTGACCCCGAACTCCGCGGCGATCTTTGCCGCGCGCTCGCGGTTGACGTCGCAGACGGCGACGAGCCGCCCGCCGCGGCTGTCGCGCAGGGCCTTCGCGTGAAACGGCGCGATCAGGCCCGCGCCGAGCAGTCCGAATCCGAGTTCTTTGGCCATGGAGAGAATCCCTTTTCGCCTGTCGTTTTTCGTTTTCGCCGACCCGGGCGGATGAACACCATTTTATACCGCAGAACGGCAAAATATCGAGTGCGGCATGACGGCGCGAATGGCGGAAGCGATCAACGCGGTTCGGAGCGCTTTCAACGCGGCTTTCACGCGCCGGAGATGGGCCCGGGCCGTATCACGGCTGAATTCAGCGGCGCCGTACGGAATCCCAGCCGGTCCGCCCCCTGGAGGCCCGTTCCTGTCGCTCACCCCGGCACCACGAGCGCCTTCAGCGCCTTCAACTGCTCCACCGCGTCAAAGAGCGATTCCCAGGCCTCGATCGGGCCGCGGTGGGTGATAACCTTCTCCGCCGGCATGCCGCCCGCGATCAGGTGGATGCTGCGGTCCCACGAGGTGTAGCTCGTGGAGAGATTGAAGATCACGTCCACAACTTTGAACGCGAACTTGTCCCACGCGATCTCCACGTTCCGCCCGCCGGTCAAGCCGATGACGCAGATTTTGCCCTTCTTTCGGACCAGGTCCACCGAGCCCGCGATCGCCTTCGGCGCGCCGCTGCACTCGACCACGATGTCCGCGCCGATGCCGCCGGTCCAGTCGAGAATCGCCTCCGCGGCGTTCGTCGTCCCGACATTCACAAGGCGCGTGAAACCGAGTTCGGCCGCTTTCTTCAGGCGCAGTTCGACGTCGCCGGGTGTGCCGACCAGCGCCACCTCGCGGGCGCCGGCGGCGCGCGCGACGATCGCCGCGAGCAGCCCGATCGGGCCGGGGCCCTGCACAACGACGAAGTCGCCGGGCATGACGCCGGTTCGCTCGAGCAGATCGGTCACGATGTTTGCCGTCGGCTCGACGATCGCGGCCTGGTCCCACGACATGCCGTCCGGAATGCGGTGCAACAGGCGTTCGGGATAGCAAATGCACTCGGCCATACCGCCGTCAATGCCCCAGCCGGGCGATCGCTTTTCCGGGCAAATCTGTATGTTGCCGGTGCGGCAGAGATAACACTGCCCGCAGGCCCGTGTGTGCGGCTCGGCCACCACGCGGTCGCCGACCTTGAACCGCCGGCAGTCGGGGCCGAGTTCCACGATCGAGCCGGTGAACTCATGGCCGAGGATCACCGGCGGCCAATACGGGAATGTGTCGTGCCGCACATGGATATCCGACCCGCAGATGCCGCAGGCGGCGACCTTGATTTTCACCTCGCCCGGCTTGGGCGAGGGTTCGGGTACGTCGCGCACTTCGATGTGCCCGACGCCTTTTTGCGTTTTGACCAGCGCTTTCATGCGATCTCCGGCGCCGGATCCGGAGGTGTCGTCACATGCCCGCCCCCGGCGGTCTCGGCGTTCGAATTTTCCGAAACATAGCCCGAACTCTTCCCCCGCGCCATTCGCAACTGCGGCCGCGGCGCGGGCGATTGGACTGCGGCGCCGGCGGACGGCGGTCGGCGCGCCGCGATCCTTCCGCGCAACGGCGAAGGATCAACGTGTTTCGCGATTGCATTTCCAAGGCTTGGAAAAAGCGCGGATCTTGTTTTCCAAGCCTTGGAAAAACGGCGCGCTCGCCGGGTCACGCCGGCTTCCGCGCGTGTTCATAGACCGCGCGGGCGCGCTCGGAGAAGCAACAGAAGATCACCTCCGGCGAATCCGGATGTGCCGCGAGGAAATCGGACACCGTCCGAACCGCGATGCGCGCCGCCGCTTCGATCGGGTATCCGTACGCGCCGGTGCTGATGGCGGGAAACGCAATCGTCTTGACGCCCTTCTCCAGCGCGAGCTCCAGGCTGCGCCGGTAGCAACGGGCCAGCGTTTCCGCCTCGCCGAATGCCCCGCCGCGCCAGACGGGACCGACGGTATGGATGACGAAACGCGCCGGTAGCCGGAATCCCGGGGTGATCTTCGCTTCGCCCGTCGCACACCCGCCCAGCGCGCGGCAGGCCTCCAGCAGTTCCGGTCCTGCCGCGCGGTGGATCGCCCCGTCCACGCCTCCACCGCCCAGCAGGGTCCGGTTCGCCGCGTTGACGATTGCGTCCACCCGCAAGGTCGTGATATCGGCGAGAAGAATCTTGATCTTCATCCGCGGGGAACACCCCCGGAACGACGGAACGAACGAGCCAAGGTATGCGGCGTCGCGCGGGGCGCTGTCAAGCCACCCCGAAAGCCGAGGCGAGAACCGCGCGGCCGGCGCCACCGCCGTTCAGCCGCAGTATTCCGCGATCAGCCGCAACAGGTTTTCCGCGGCGCGGGCGATGTCGTCGAGGGCGATGTGTTCGTCCTTCGAGTGGGCGACCCCGAGGGAGCCGGGACCGTACACCACGGTCGGGATGCCGAGCTGGTTGCGGTAGAACCAGGCATCGCACGAGGCGGTCATGCCGCTGACGGCCAGCGGCGCGCCGCCCGCGGCCGCCGCCGCGAGCAGGGCCTGCGGGAGCGGATGATTCGGATCGAGAACGCTGCTATCATGGCGATACAGGAAGGTCAGCGTAGCGTCGCGCGCGATGGCGCCGTCGCCGGCGCGGTCGAGCGCCGACTGCAGTTCGCGGCAGACCTGCGCGTAGGTGACGTTCGGCAGCAGCCCCAGCACGCCTTCGAGGACCGCCTCGCTCGGCGCGCTCGCCGGCCAGTTGCCCGCGTGCAGCTTGCCGAAGGTGATCGGCATCGGGTTCGGATACACGTCAAAGAGCGGAATCCCGCGCGAGCGCGCCAGCAGGTCGGCGTGGTAGCGCTCCAGGGCGGCCATGGCGTCGCGCGCCATCAACAGCGCGCTGCGCGTGCGCCCGGCCTGTCCGCTGTGCCCCGCCCGGCCGCGAAAAACGATTCGGAACCAGACCGCGCCGCGGACCGAGGTGTACAACCGTCCGTCGGACGGCTCCAGTACGACGCAGCCGTCCGCCCGCTCGCCCGCACGGACCATGGCCAGCGTGCCGTTGCCGCCGTTTTCCTCCTCGTTGACGAGGTGCAGCACGACGTCGCCGCGCAGCGCGGGACGCAACTCCGCCAGCGCGCGGCCGACCAGATAGAGTGTCGCCACCTGGCCTTTCGCGTCGCACGCGCCGCGCCCGTGGACGATGCCGTCCGCCACCCGGCCGGACCACGGGTCCGGCTGTCCTTCAGAGGGCGGCACGACGTCCACGTGCGTGTTGAAAAGCAGCGTCCGCCCGCCGCCGCGGCCGGCGCGCGCGATGCGCAGGTTGAACCGTCCGTCGTAGCGCAGGTCCGGCACCGGGGACGAGTAGTCCGGGTCGTTTTTCAGCGCGTCGGACATCGGCCGCTCCTCGACGGCGAAGCCTCCGACGCGCGCAAACCGGTCCCGCAGGAAGACCATGGCCTCGTGCTCGCGGCCCGAGGTCGAGGGAAAGCGGATCAGTTCGGAGAGAAACGCGCCGGTTTCCGGCAACAACCGCTCCACCGCGGCGCGCAGGGCATCGGGCGCGATCGGGGCGCTCACAGCTTAAGGCCCCGCAGCACACGGTCGAGGATCGCAACGCTTTCGTCAATCTCCTCGCGGGTGATCACCAGCGGCGGAGCGACGCGGATGACGTTGCCGTACATGCCGACCGAGCCGACGAGCAACCCGTGGTTGGCGCAGCCGTCAATGACGGGCCGGATCAGCTCCGGCGCCGGCGCGCGCGTGCGCTTGTCCCGGACGAACTCCAGCCCCATGACGAGGCCCATGCCGCGCACGTCGCCCAGGTAACGGCACCGCCGCGCAATCGCCTGCAGCTTCCGCTTCATATAGGCGCCCATCCGCGCGGAGCGTTCGGCGAGCTTTTCCTTCTCCATGATCTCGAGCACGGCAATCGCGCCGGCGCTGGCGACCGGGTTGCCGCCCAGTGTGCTGGACAACTCGCCCTTCTTCAGGCACGAGAAGATGTCGGACGTTCCGGCGAGGGCCGAGACCGCGACGCCGCTGCCGATGCCCTTGCCGATGGCGACCAGGTCCGGCGTCAGCCCTTCGTGCTCCATTGCCCACATCTTGCCGGTGCGGCCGTAGGAGGACTGCACCTCGTCGAGCGTGTAGAGCAGCCCGCGCGCGCGCAGCCATTCTTCGAGCCGCTTCAGCCACCCCTTCGGCGGGAAGATGAATCCGGCGGCGCCCTGATACGGCTCCACGACCGCGCCGGCGAGACTGCCGGTCGAGTTGGCCAGCAGCACGGTGTCGGCATAGTCGAAATAACGCCGGAAACGCGGGCCGTCCGCGCACCAGCCGAGAGGGTCGCGATACGGGTTGGGATACGGCAGCCGGATGATGCCGGGAAGTGTCGGACCGTACTGGCGTTTCGGGCCGGGCATGCCGCCGAGCGAGAGGGCCGCGGTCGTGCGCCCGTGGAATCCGCCCTCGAAGGAGAGAATCTCGAATTTTCCGCTGCGCCGTTTCATCAGCCGGGCCGCGGCCTCGATGCATTCGCTGCCGGTGCTCAGAAAAAAACACTTGTCCAGATGCGGCGGCAGGGCCTTCACGAGGCGCTCGGCCGCGCGGATGCGGTACACGTTCGCGCACTCGTAATTGTTCAGCAGTTTCGCCGCGGATTCCTGCACGGCCTGGACGAGGTGCGGATGGCAATGGCCGACGTTCGTCACCAGCACGCCGGAGGTCCAGTCAATGAAGCGGTTGCCGTCCACATCGGTGACCTGCGCGCCGCGGCCGGTATCCCAGACCACCGGGGCCTGGTAGCCGACGACGTCGGCCTCGTAGCGGTGCCATTTATGGAGCAGTTCCCGGCCGCGGGGGCCCGGGAGCGGAGCTTTGACGCACGTGATACTCATGATCGTCTTTCCCTTTTCTTCAGTCGCGGGCCCGATAGGGCCAGCGCGGCAGCACCTCCGGATTCACGACGCACCGCGCCGGCCGGCCCGCCGCCACGGCCAGCAGGTCATCGAGGATGCTGCGCCGGATTTCCCAGCCCGCCTCCTCGGAGGCCCACCCGATGTGCGGCGTGAGGATGCAGTTCTCGAGCGCGAAAAACGGATGCGACGGCGGCGGCGGCTCGACATCGAACACGTCAATCGCCGCTCCGGCGATGCGGTTGGAGCGCAGCGCATCGGCCAGCGCTTCCGCGTCCACCATCGGTCCGCGCGAGGTGTTGACGAGATAGGCCGTCGGCTTCATTAACTCCAGGGTCCGCGCGTTGACGATGTGGCGGGTTTCGTCGGTGAGCGGCGTATGAACCGTCAGGTAATCCGATTCGCGAAACAGCGTGTCGTGGTCCACGAACTCGATGCCGATCTCGCGGCGGCGCTCCGGGGTCAGGTACGGGTCGCAGCCGAGGATGCGGAATCCGAACGACTTCAGTTTCCGGCACACCCGGCTGCCGATGCGGCCGACGCCGAGCACGCCGAGCGTCTTACCGTCCAGCCGCCGGATCGGAAACAGGCCGCTGAAGTCCCACTGGCCGCGCGCGCTCGATTCCTCGAGGGTGCGCCGACCGCGGACGACCTTGCGGGCGCAGGCGAAGATCAGCGCGATGGCGTGTTCGGCCACGTCTTCCTTGCAGTAATCGGGTTGGTAGGCGAACAGAATGCCGCGGCGCGTGCAGGCCGCCACATCCACGTTGTCGTACCCGATGCCATGGCGGATCAGAACGCGGCATTTCTGAAGGCCGGCGAGCAGCGAATCCGTGAACTTGACCATGTTCACGACGATCAGGTCGGCGTCGGCGATTTTCGCGAGCACCTCGGATTCCGGCTTGAACTTGAGCTGGTAAGCCTCGAACCGGATACCGGCCTTGGCCAACTCCGCGGCCTCCCAATCCAGATTGTCCTCGATGTAGTCGGTGACGACGGCTTTCAGAGCATCCGGCATGGCGTCCTCCGCGCAGGCTCCGCCCGCGCCGCCCGCCACTAATAACGCGCCCGCGCCGATCCCGCAAGCGCCGATGCCAGGCTTGCCGGGCTAGCGTCGTTTCTGCGCTTCGATCATCTCGATGTACTCGGAGACCGTCATGAACCGGCACCCCTTCTCCTTGAGGAAACGCACCGCGCCCTTGAACTCCTCGAACTGCGCCTCCGTCTTCCACGTGTTCGGGTGCGACTGGACCACGATGTAGGGCAGGGCCTTGCCGCGCTGCTCCCAGGCCGCGATGAACTTATCCTTGCTCGGAAGCAGGTTCTCATAATCGAGGCGGACCCGATTGCTCGCCACGATGAATCGGTCCTGGAACTTCGGCGGCGGCTGGCCGAAAACCAGCCGGATTTCCGGGCGGTCGGCGAGCGCCTGCCATGCATGCTCGTTCAAGCCGCCCGCATGCGCCCCGAAGGCGGCGAACGGCCGGGGCAGCATCTTGGCGCTCAGGTCCTGGGTCTTGAAGATGCGCGCGCGGATTTCCTCCGGCGTGCCTTCCTGATTTTCGTTCGCGTGCCCGAATCCGCCATAACCGTGGTTCCAGAATTCGACCGCGCCGGTCTTGACCATCTCGTTCATCCACTGGTCGAACCCCTCTGGGTTCTTCTCCAGGGCGCTGCCGAAGACGCCGAAGTTCACCTTCAGCCCCTCCTTCAGGATGAACTCCGCGGTCTCGCGGTACCGCGGCCCGGGCCCGTTGCAATCGTCCAGTTTCAGCAGCACGATCTGCGGTTCCGCCGCGGCGGCCGCCGCGGCGAACAGCGCCGCGGCTATCGCCGACCCACCGGCACTCCGCCACTTCCCGACAAATTGTTTTTTCTGCATGGTCTTGCCTTTCTGCTTCCGACAATGGACCCGGGCTAAAGATACGGGAATAACGGCGGCGTTCCAACCGGTATTGCACCTCCCACCATCGTCGCGGGACAATTCCCGTTTTTTCCGGTAGTGGAAGAGGCGGTGATGACCGGCGAGCGGATCGCGGAATGGGAGGTCAGCGAGCCCGCCGCCGGGTGCGGGGGCGGCGCGCGCCGTTCCTTGCGCGCCGTGGACTTCGGGCTGTTCGCGGCGACGACTCGCCTCCGTGCTGCGCGCTCCGGCGCGGCACGGAGGGCGCGGCCCCTATTCCGCGCCAGATCGGGACCGAACGTTCACCCCCGGGGCGGTCGGTCCCCGCATTTGACGCCGTCGGCGGCGGACGGTAGAAGGGGCGTGGGCGGAATCGCATGCGCGTCAAACACATCGTCGAATATGCAGCGTTGCGCGCCGTCGTCGGCGTCCTCGGCCGGCTGCCGTACCGTGCCGCGCTTGGGCTGATGTGGGGCTTCGCGTGGATCGGGCATTATATCGTCCGCCACCGCCGCGCCGAAGCGCGCCGGCGCATTCGCGCGGTGCTCGGCGCCGCCGTCCCCGAGGCCCGCGTTCGCCGCATCGCCTGGATCTCCTGGCGAAACCTCTGCTTCAACGCTGTCGAGATGGCGCGGTTCCCCCGGCTATCCGACCGCTGGCTGGAGCGGCACACCGATTTCCGGGAGATGGAGCGCGGCCGCGACCTGCAACGGGCCGGCCGGGGCGCGGTGGTTGCCGTCCCGCACGCGGGCAACTGGGACCTCGCGGGCGTCGTGGCCAGCCGCATCGGCTATCCGATCTTCTTCATCGCCCGCCGCCAGAAGAATCCGCTGGCCGACGCGTGGATCAACCGAATGCGCGCCGCGACCGGCGCGCGCACGGTGCTCAATGACGCGCACCTGCTTCGCGGGGTGATCCGCCACCTGCGCGAGGGGCGGTTCATGGCGATCCTGCCCGACGTCCGCGTGCGCCGTGGCGGAATCCGCGTCCCATTCTTGAACGGCGTTGCCTATTGGGGTCGGGGCGCTGCGGCGTTCGCGCGGCAGGCCGGTGTCGCCGTCTACCCGGTCATTTGCCGCCGGGAGGGTTGGACGCGGCACGTACTGCAGACGTTCGAGGCCATCGCCCCGGATCCCTCGCTGGACGAGGACGCCGATGTCGAACGCATCACGCGGCGCGTGGCGGAGACGCTGGACCGCGCCATCCTCGAGACCCCGGAGCAATACTTCTGGTACAATAAGCGGTGGGTGCTTGATCCGCCGGATCCACCGCCGGGGCGGAGCGAATCGCGCTCCATCCCGCGACCGCCGGGACCCGGGGAGAGCCCGCCGTGAGTCCCGCGGTTGTGACGCACGGGCGGCCGCGCCCGCTGGCGCTGCTCGACATTGACGGCACGCTGCTCGATACGCGCGGGGCGGGGCGCGCCGCCTTCATCCGCGCGCTCCGGATCGTCTTCGGCTGGAACGACGAGATCGCCTACATCAACTTCGCCGGCGCGACGGACCTCGATGTGCTCCGGCGCGTTTGCGAGCGGCACGGCGCGACACCGGATGCGGAGGCCGTCGAACGGTTCTTCCGGCAACTCGCCATCGAGCTGGAGGCGGGCCTGACGGCGAGGCCGCCCGTCGTTTTTCCCGGCGTACGGGAGTTTCTGCGGGCCCTGACCGCAGATCCGGACATCCTCGTCGGCCTCGTCACGGGCAACACGGGCGCGTGCGCGCGCATCAAACTGCGCCACGCCGGGCTGCACGGTCGCTTCGCGCTGGGGGCCTTCGGACACGAACACGCCGACCGCGCCGAGATCGCGCGCCTGGCCCTCCGCCGCGCGGAACGACGCGCGCGGGGGCGGATCCTGCATCCGGTCGTGCTGATTGGGGATACTCCGGCCGACCTGGCCGCCGCGCGCGCGATCGGCGCACGGGCCCTGGCGGTGGCGACCGGCCGCCACGATGCCGCCGCGCTGCGCGCCGTCGGCGCGGACCTCGTCGTCGAGACGCTGGGCGATCCCGCGGCGCTGCGCTTCCTGCGCGCCGTCGAGGCGGCGGGATAGGCGGGCGGCCCGGGGGCTCGCCCTCGACCGTTTTTCCGCGCCGGGGGCGGACGGCAGCGCACGCGGTCCCCTGCCCGCCGAGAAACGCCGACGGCCCGCCCGATGCCGTCAGACGAACTCGATCTGGTAGTGGATGACGTCTTCCATCGGCTCGATGGTGACCTTGAACGGGCTGTGCTGAAAGACGCGCTGCATCGGTTTGTTCGCGCGCAGGACCTCGGCCGTGAAACCGCGGATGCCGTAGCGCTTCGCGATGGTCGCCAGGTGGTTGAACAGGAACGTGCCGATGCCGCGGTTCTGCCACCGGTCGTGAACGGTGAAGGCGACCTCCGCGAGGTTCGTCTTCTCGTTGAGGTAGTAGCGGCCGATCGCGATAATGTCCTCACCGTACGGCGCCGGCACGGTAGCGCAGATGGCGATGTCGCTGCGATGGTTGATGAAGACGAAGTCCTGGATCTGCCGCTGCGGAAGGGTCCGGATGTGCTTCATGAACCGGTAGTACTTGGTCTCCTCCGAGAGCGTGTAGAACATCTCGCGCAGGTTCGGCTCGTCCGTCGGATGGATCGGCCGGATCAGGACCTGCGTGCCGTCGCGCAGCACGAACGCCGTGCGGAATTCCTGCGGGCCGACGACGATCTTGCCCTCGTAGCGGGCCATTTCCGGGCGCAGGTACTTGGCCTCGATGGCCTCGCGCACGAGCTGCGGGCGGAACTTCGGGTCGGCGATCGAGATCAACGCCAGCGCCCGCGCGTGGACGCTCTTGCCGTGCAGGTAGGCGACGCCATGCTCCGTCACCACATAGTGCACGTCGCCGCGCGTCGTGACGACGCCCGCGCCGGGACTCAGGTGCGTGACGATACGCGAGATCGTCCCGTCCTTCGCCGTCGAAGGCAGCGCGATGATCGCGCGCCCGCCCGGCGAACGGCCGGCGCCGCGGTTGAAGTCCACCTGCCCGCCGATGCCGGAGTAGAACCGCGTGCCGATCGAGTCGGCGCAAACCTGGCCCGTCAGGTCCACTTCCAGCGCGACGTTGATGGCCACCTGCCGGTGCTGGCGGCTGATCAGGAACGGGTCGTTGACGTACTCCGTGGGGTGGAACGAGAAGAGCGGGTTGTTGTCGATGTAGTCGTAGAGGCGCTTCGTGCCCATGCAGAAGCTGGCGACGATCTTGCCGCGGTCGAGCGTCTTGCGCGCGCCGGTGACGGCGCCGGCCTCGACGAGGTCAATCATCGAGTCGGTGAACATCTCCGTGTGGATGCCGAGGTCCTTGCGGTCCTTCAGGAACGGCACGACCGCCTGTGGGATGCGGCCGATACCGAACTCCACCGTAGCGCCGTTATCCACCAGCGCGGCGACGTAGCGCCCGATCCGGCGGGTGACCTCATCCGGCTCCGGCGGGACGACCTCGATCACCGGTTCGTCCACCGGCACCAGCCAGTCGATATCGTACACGTCAATAAACGAGTCGCCCAGCGTCCGCGGCATGCGCGGGTTGACTTCGGCGATAACGAGGCGCGCGTTTTCGGCGGCGCTCTTGACAATGTCCACCGAGACGCCGAGGCTGCAGCGGCCCTTCTCGTCGGGCGGCGTGACCTCGATCAGCGCGGCGTCGAGCGGGATCTGGCCGGAATGGAACAGGCGCGGGATATCGGAAAGGAACACCGGCGTGTAATCGCCGAGGCCCTGCTGGATGATGCCGCGGACGTTCTGCGAGATGAAGAAGCTGTTGACGCGGAAATATTCCGAGAACTGCGCGTCGGCGTAGGGCGCGTCGCCGGACGTCAGCAGGTGGATGATCTCGGTGTCCGGCAGCTCCTTGCCGCGGGCGGTCAAGGCGCGAACCAGCTCTTCGGGCTGACCGCAGCCGGTGCCGATGAATACGCGCTGGCCGGGCTGAATGGCGCGGAGGGCCTCCGCCGCCGTCGTGATGCGGTCCTTGTATTTTTCCTGCCAGCGGGGATCCCAAGCCGGTTTCTTTTCCGGAGCCATAACGGTGCCTATTCCTTTGCGAGAGTGATGCGCGCATCGGCGGCGACGGACGGCCGGCCGATTTCGGCGACGATGAAGGGATTGATGTCCATTTCCAGGATCTGCGGGAAATCCGTGACCAGTTGGCTGATGCGCTGGAGCGCCTCGGCAATGGCCGCCATGTCCACGCTGCGTTGCCCGCGCGCACCGCGCAGCAGGGCGTAGGACTTGGTGCTCTGCAGCATCTGCATCGCCTCATCCTGGGTGAGCGGAGCGAGGTGGAAGGCGACGTCCTTCATGACCTCGACGAAGATGCCGCCCAGGCCGAACATCAGCATCGGGCCGAACTGCGGATCGCGGGTCATGCCGAGAATGACTTCGCGGCCACGGCCGCACATCTGCTCGACGTACACGTCGCCGAGCCGGGCGCCCGGCACGCGCTGGGCGATCCGCATCATCATCAAGTCGTAGGCGTCGCGCACGGCCTCGGCCGAGCCAAGATTCAGCTTCACGCCGCCGAGGTCGGACTTGTGGATGATGTCCGGCGAGGCGACCTTCATGGCCACCGGGTAGCCGATCCGCTCGGCCGCCTCGACGGCCTGGTCGGCGGAGCCGGCGAGCGCGCCGGGCGGGATGTTGAACTCGTACGCGGCGAGGATTTCCTTCGCCGCCGCCTCGCCGACTTGCAACTCGCCCGTGCGTTGGTGGCGCTGGATGATGCGCTCGACACGGCGGCGGTTGACGGGAAACCGCGTGACGATGCGGGGCGGCCGCCGCAGCCAGGCCGAATAGTCGCACATCGCCTTCAAGGCCGCGACGGCGCGCTCGGGCGCAGGATAGTCGGGCAGGCGCGCCTCGGTCAGCGCGGCGCGGCCGGCGCGCACGTCGTCGCCGCCCATGAAGGAGACGAGGACCGGCTTGCGCGCGCCGACGGCAGCGTCGCGGATGGCCTGGGCGGTGGCGACGGCGTCGGTCATGGCCTGCGGCGTCAGGATCACGACGACGGCATCCACGCCGTCATCCTTTAGCAGTTCCGTCAGCGCCAGGCCGTAGCGGCCGGCGTCGGCGTCGCCGAGCACGTCCACCGGATTGGCGAGGCTGGCCGCGGCGGGCAAGCGGGGCCGGAGCGCATCGGCGGCGGCCTTCGAGACGACCGCCATTTTCAGGCCGGAAAGCTCGATGGCGTCGGCCGCCATGATGCCGGGACCGCCGGCGTTGGTCAGCACGGCGATGCGGTCGCCGGCCGGCGGCGGCTGCATGTCGAACGCGGTCGCGATGTCGAAGAGCGTCTCGAACTCGTCCGCGCGGACGATGCCGGCGCGTCGGAAAGCGGCGGCGTAGCCGGCGTCGGCGCCGGCAAGGCTGCCGGTGTGCGAGGAGGCGGCGCGACCGCCCGCGGCCGTAACGCCGGCCTTGAAGAGCACGACGGGTTTCTTCGACGCGGCATCTTCGGCCGCCCTGATGAAGGCGTCGCCGGCCGCGACGCTTTCCAGGTAGCCGACGATGACGCGCGTGTCGGGATCTTCCGCCAGCGCTTCGAGAAAGTCGGTCTCGGAGAGGTCGGCCTTGTTGCCCATGCTGATGAGCTTGGAGAGCCCGAGCCGCCGCTCCGCCGCCCAGTCCAGGATGGCGGTCAGCAGCGCGCCGGACTGCGAAATGACGGAGATGCCGCCGCGCCGCGGCATGTGCTTGGCGAACGAAGCGTTCATGTTGTGGTGCGCGTTGATCAGACCGAGACAATTCGGCCCGAGCAGCCTCACGTTCCGGCTGCGGCACCGCTCCGTCAACTGTCGCTCCCGCTCCAGCCCGGCCGCGCCCACCTCCTTGAAACCGGCGGTAATGACCACCAGCGCGCCGACGCCGGCCTCGATGGCGTCGTCCACGGCGTCGGGCACGGCGGCTGTCGGCACGGCAATCACGGCCAAGTCAATCGGCGCGCCGATGGCCTTGCAGGAGGGTCGGCACGGCAGCCCAAGAATGTCCGCGGCGGTCGGATTCACCGGCGTCAGCGCGCCGGCAAATCCGTTCGCCTTAAGGTTCGCGAGAATCTCGTAACCGACCTTGCCGGGCGTGCGCGAGGCGCCGACAACTGCGATACTCGCGGGTTTCAACAGCGCTTCCAACATCGTGGCGTCTCACTTTCTGTAAAAAAAAGCAAAAAACTGCCCGCCCGTACCGTCGCCGGGTGACATATTGTCTTGCACGAAGGCTTTCACCGCGATAGACTCAATAAGTTATTGCGTTCTTTGCGGTCCAATGGATCGCTTTACCAGGTCCGGCGCGGAGAAAAAGCGCCGACAGGGTAGCGCGGGCCGGGAAACAAAGCAAGCGTCAACAACGAAACCCAGGGGCCAACCCCGAACAACGGAGAGCGAAGCCACATGACCGATCAAGCCAGGGCGCCCGAAGGCGTCAAGATTCCTCCGCCGCCGGAGTTTGCGGCGAAGGCGCACGTCAAGTCGTTCGACGAATACCAGAAAATGTACAACCGCTCGATCCGGGACCCGGACGGGTTCTGGGGCGAGATCGCCGAGCAGTTCTACTGGAAGCAGAAATGGACGAAGGTCCGCGACTTCACCTTCCGCCGCCCCGTCTCCAT
>CAYLTB010000040.1:0-20469 GCA_964386675.1 uncultured Verrucomicrobiota bacterium | reverse complement strand
GCTAACTATCGCAAGCGTCGCGAGCGCAGACCTCGTTTACAGCGGCCATGATTTGACCAGCGGCACGAACAATACGACGCCCATGACCATTACGTGTACGTACGGCGCGGGAGGCACGGGCGCCATATTGTGGGAGCTGGACTTGATGCGGCTCACGTACAACCATGCCGTAATGTTCACCGCGTTGAGGATTGACGGCGTCAATCACGCGGCAGGGTCCGGCACCGCGGACTGGGGTTATGGCCTGTGGCTGATTGAAAACAATCCTAGCAGCGCTGCCTTCACCGAGCTCAACAAGACGGCCGATAACTATTCCTTCCAGCTCGTTCAGGTACAGGGCAACTTCACCGTGACGACGGTTTTCAATATCAACCCCTCCACTGGCGCCGGCACGCACTGGACGGCGACCAATACGATTGTCAATACGAGCGAAAACCCGGCCGCGCCTTACGGCATGCAAGACTGGCAGCTGGGATTGCAGTCCGGTCTCCCCAACAACAGCGGTTATACGCTCAACGGCACATCCGGCGGGGCGGATCGTTACATGGTCAAGGAGGGGGAACCGGATGGCGCCTGGAAAATCAACGAGAACGTAGACCGCGGCGCCACCGGGATGAATGCGGCCGGCACGCTCTGGGGTTCAGCCACGGTGCTGGATAACGCCGCAGCGGCGGCGCTGGGGCTGAAAGTCGGCCTGGTAATCACGGCGGGTTCCGATACGGTCGCTTATTATCCGGCCGACAATATCGGCAATGCGGATGTCGCGGCGAATTACCAACGGGTCTTCATCGAAGGCACGCCGCGGGAATTCATGGGCACGAAACGCGCGGATCACGTGGCCTTGCAGCCCGGCGAGTCCCACACCGCCAATATGTTTCTGGACATGAACATCATTCCGGAACCGGCGACGACGGGGCTTGCCGTGATCGGCGCGATCGCGGTGATCCTGCGGCGCCGTTGCATTTCGGCGTAATACGGCGTCAGATCGGTGAGTTTGAACGGACGGGCGCATCCGCATGCGGCAGGCGGCTGCGCCCGTTCTATTGGGCGAGTAATCGCGACCTCGCAATGCGCTGTCTGGCCGTCAGAGGCGCTGGGGCTCGAAATCAAGCCTTGCGGGGGCGCGGCATCGGTGCGGCACAATTCCATTTAGGGACTCGTTCACAAGGCGTTGCCGGGTGCGGCTGATTCGGTTCGTCAAGGTCCGGCGGACCTCTGCAGTTCAGGACGCGGGCATGGGCAGGTCAGGTCCGGGGTTGGCCGCATCGCACTCGGAGATGAGCGCCGCGCCCAGAGCGGCGATCAATTCAGCGATGTCCGCAGGCGACCTCACATCGTTGAGCCGGCGTTTCATTTCCTTTACGCCGCGGAAGCCCAGAAAATAATGGATGAGGTGACCCCGAAACCGCCGCGCCGCGGCGGTTTCAGGGTCGAAGCGGGCGCGCGATCGTTTCCGGAAAGCGACCTCGTCGCGGGCCAGGCGAACCAGACCGTGGAGATGTTCCAGCGCCACGGCGCGTCGGTCCTCGAATGTCGGCGGCGTCCACGAATCGCCGCGCAGCGCCGCCGCGCAGCCGTCGAACAGCCAGGGGTTGCCCAGCGCGCCGCGTCCGATCATCACGGCGTCCGCCCCGCTTTCGCGCAGGCGCGCGACCGCTTCTTCCGGCGTGCGAATTCCACCGTTGCCGATCACCGGGATGTGCAGCGCGCGTTTGACTTCGGCGATCCGGTCCCAGTCCGCCGGTCCCGCATGCCGCGCCGATGTGAACCGCGCGTGCAGCGCCAGCGCGTCTGCGCCGGCTTCCTCAATGGCGCGCGCAATTTCCAGAATAGGGGCGCCATGCTCCGACATTCCGATCCGGGTCTTTACGGTTACCGGCAGCGCCACCGCTGCCCGGACGGCGCGCACGACGGCATACAGGCGCTCGGGCTCTTTCAGCAGGCCGGCGCCTGCCCCGCGGCGGACGACTTTCGGCACCGGGCAGCCCGCATTGATGTCGATCAGGTCGAATCCGCCGCGCGCTTCGACCATCGCCGCCGCCCGCGCGAAGGTCTCCGGATCGTGTCCGTACAGGTGCGCGGCGACCGGTCGCTCCGCCGAATCGGTCGCGAGGAGGTGCCACGTGGCCGCGGAATCGCGCACCAGCCCGTCCACGCTGGTCAACTCAGTATAGACCAGCCCGGCGCCCATTTGCCGGCATAGCCGCCGGAACGGCAGGTCCGTATAGGCGGCCATCGGCGCGAGTATGACGGGCGAATCTATTTGCAGCCCGCGAATCTGCCATGGGGCCGGCGCGCTCATTTGGGGAAGAAGAGCCAGATCGCAGCCACCGCCGTCAAGCCGTACACGACCGCGAGGAAGACCTTGGGCGACATGCGGGAAACGAAGCGAAAGCCGATCCAGGAGCCGAGCACCACCGCCGGCGCCACACAGAGGTCGAACAGCAGGCTGCGCCCCGTAATCATGCCGCGCGCCGCGAAGACGGGGACCTTCGACAGGTTGACGATGAAGAAGTACCACGCGACGGTTCCGACAAACCGCTCTTTCGTCAATCCGCGCGCCAGCAGATACAGGCTCATCAGCGGTCCGGCCGCGTTGCCCATCGTCGTCGCGAAGCCGGCGGCGACGCCGATGGCGGCGCCGAAGACGGGGTGGTGGGGCAGGCGGTCCCAGGCCAGCCGGCGGCGGACTCCCTCCAGGATCATCATCGCCAGCACGAGCGCGCCGAGCAGCGGGCGGACCGTATTCTCATCGAGCCGTCCCAGCGCGTAGTAAGCCGGGGCCATGCCGAGCGCGACCCACGGCAGGAGCCGGGCGATCTGCCGCCAGTCCGCATGGCGCCGGTGGTAGGCGAGCGCGTTGACGTCGGCGGCGATCAAAATCGGCAGCAGGGCGCCCACAGAGGCCTTGGCCGGGATCACCAGCGCCATCAGCGGCACGGCGAGGATGCCCAGGCCGGGCACGCCGCTCTTGGCAATGCCCGAAAGCAGCGCTGCGCCAAGGCCGACGAGCCAAAGCCGGGGATTGGTCAGATCGAACATCGGCGGCGCATCGTGCCGCACCCGCGACCCACAACGCAAGCCTAATGCCGCTGGCGCGGCGAATCCTGCCCCGTGCCGTTTCCCAAGCTTGGAACATCGGCGGGGCGGTGTTTCCAGGGTTTGGAATCGGCCCGCCCGGGACCGGGGGACGACCTCCTTCCTGGACCGAGACATAAGGATTTGACCCCTGCCTTGCGATTGCGGAATGATGGCATCGGCAAACGGTGTTTGCCGGGTTCGAATGCCTTCGGGGAGCGGTGCGTGAATATATTGGGAGCCATCAGCATGAGCATAGCGGCGGGCGTGGCGGTCGGCGGTGCGGGGGACGAATTGAAAGGATTGCGCCCGGCACATCCGCGGCTGCTCGCAGTCGCGGCGGACTGGCGGATCATTGCCGAGCGACGCGCGCGCGAGCCGGACTTTGCCGAACTGGCCGGATGGATCATCCGCCATGCGCGAGCCGCCGCCGACCTTCCGCCGGTAGAACGCGTCCAGACCGGCCGCCGCCTGCTGGCCGTTTCGCGCGAAACCCTGCGGCGCGTGCTTCATCACGCCGCCGCCTTTCGAATGACGGGCGATCGGGTCTTCGTCGAGGCCGCGCGCCGCGAAATGCTGGCGGCTTCCGCATTCAGCGACTGGAATCCCTCGCATTTTCTGGACGTCGGCGAAATGTCGGCCGCGCTGGGGATCGGTTATGACTGGCTGTTCGACGAATTGGACAACGGAACGCGAGCGACGATCCGGGCCGCCATCGTCCGCCATGGGTTGCAGCCCGCGCTGGCCAGGACGCCCGCGAAATTCTTTTACACCGCCCGCCACAACTGGAACCAGGTCTGTCTGGGCGGCCTGGCGCTGGGGGCGCTGGCCATCGCGGAAGACGAGCCGGCGCTGGCCGGCGAGATGATCGCGGCCGTTCGCGCGCACATCGGCAACGGGCTTTCCGCCTACGCGCCCGACGGGGTCTATCCCGAAGGCCCGATGTACTGGTACTACGGCACGAGCTATCAGGTGGCGCTGATCGAGGCGATGCGGACGGCGCTGGGAACCGATGGGGATATGTCGCGCGCCGCCGGTTTCCTCGCGAGTGCGGAGTTCATGCTCCACCTGCAGGGACCGACCGGCCAGTGGTTCAATTATGCCGATGCCGGCCAGGGATCAAAGTGCGATCCGACGCCGCTCTGGTTCGCGCGCGAACTGCGGCGGCCGGCGCTCTGCGCCGCGACCCTTGCGGCGCTGCGCGCCTCCGCGCAGAATGACGGGGCCGCGCTGCGAAGTGAACGTCTGATGCCGCTGGCCCTGGTCTGGTGGCCGTCGCCCGAGATCGCGGCAACGGCCCTGGAACCGCTGCATTGGCATGGGCGCGGACCGAACCCCGTGGCCGTATGGCGAACGGCCTGGAACGAACCGGACGCCGTCTTTTTTGCGATCAAGGCCGGCGGCGCGGGGGTCAATCACGGCCACATGGACGCCGGATCGTTTGTCCTCGATGCGGGCGGCGTCCGGTGGGCGCTCGATTTGGGCCGCCAGGATTATGAAAGCCTCGAACGGCACGGGTTGAGCATTTTCGGGCGTACGCAGGATGCGACGCGTTGGACGATCTTCCGGATGAACAACCACGCCCACAACACGCTGACCATCGGCGAAGCACTCCACCGCGTGGACGGACTGGCGAAACTGACGCGGGCCGACCCCGCAGGCGCGGAACTCGATTTAAGCCCCGTGTTTGCGGGTCAGGCGGAGCGCGTGACGCGTTCGGTTCGCTGGCGCGGCGCGCAGGGCGTAGAACTCGAGGACCGGATCGAAGGCGCTCCGCCTGGCGCGGACATCCGATGGGCGATGATCACCGACGCGGATCCGGGCGCCGAGGGCCTCGACGTCGTCCTGCGGCGAAACGATCGGGCGTTGGCGATCCGATTCGAGGCGGCCGCCGCCCGTATCGAGATCGTCTCCGTCGAAGAGACGGGCGGATACAACGCGTCGAATCCGGGTTGCCGTCGGATCGAGCTGCATACGCGCGCCGACGTCGCGGGCCGCGCCCTCATCCGCGCGGCACTCATTCCGGACGGCGCGGAGCGGTGGCTCCGGTGAATTTGAGAGACGGCCAGTTGCGCGTCGGTTCCGGCGCGGTCGGCTCCTGTCTGCGGACCGGGGCCGGTCCGGAGCCTGTGGAGCTGTGGAATCTGCGGCAGCCCGATCGGGTCCGCGCCCTGCACGCCGCCTATCTCGCCGCCGGCTCGCAGATCCTCGTGACCAATACCTTTGCAGCCCAGCGCCCCGCGCTGGAGATGGCGGATTGCGCGGATCGGGTTGGCGATATCAACCGCGCCGGCGTCGCGCTCGCCCGCGAAGCGGCACAGGATCGCGCCTGGGTGTGGGCGTCGGTGGGGGCGCTCGGTCTGGGGCTGGCCCTGGATGACTTCAGCGACGCCGATTTGATGGAAGTCTATCGCGAGCAGTGCGGGGCGTTGTGCGCGGCCGACGCCCTGCTGCTGGAGACCTTTGCCGATGTCCGCGAGGCCCGCGCCGCGCTGGCCGCCGCATCGGAAGTCGGCCGGCCCATCATTTTCCAGCTGGGCCCCATGGCGGCCGGGGCGGGCCGGTGGGAACGAGCGGCCGAACTGGTGCGGCTGGCCGAACCGCGCGCGGTCGCCTTGGGCTGTAACTGCCGGAATCCGACGGAGGTCGCCGAGGTGATCCGGTTCCTGGCCGGCTTGACGCGGCTGCCGCTGACCGCCGCGCCCAATGCCGGCCAGCCGCGCATCGAGCGCGGAGCCGTGACCTACGAATTGAATCCGGACGCCTTCGCCCGCGCGGCCGACCCGGTGGTTGCGCAGGGGGTCGTCGTTTTCGGCGGCTGTTGCGGGACGACGCCGGCGCATATCCGGGCGGTCGCGTTGGCGTTGGCGGGGCGCGCCATCAGCGCTCCGGCCGTCCGGGCGCCGCCTCCGGCGCCATCTGCGGGCGCGCGGAGCGTCGGCCGTCCGGCGCCGAATCCGGTGCGCGATCTGCTGTCGAAGCCGCGCGTGCTGATCAGCGTGGAAGTACGGGCGGACCGTATGCTTCCGCTCGCAGAGATCGTGCGCGCGGCCCGTTTGCTGGTCGAGGCGGGCGCGGACCTGCTCGACGTGCCCGATAATCCCGGCGCCACGGTCGGCCGCGATGCGCTCGTGACGGCGTCGCGACTGCAGCAGGAGTTGGGCCGGCCGACGATCGCGCACGCGAGCGTGACGCAGTCCAATCTGCTGCGGACCTACTCGGCGCTGCTCGGCGGCTGGGACCTCGGCGTCCGGGGATTGTTGGCGGTCACGGGCGACGCGCCGGCGTTGGGACCGCTTGCGCCGTGGGCCCGGCGTGTCGCGGACGTGCGTACGTCGGTGGAACTGTTGCGGCTGATCCGGGGATTGCGCGAGGGGCGCTTGCTCAACGGCGAGCAACTGGCGGAGCCGCCCGACTTCTGCGCCGGATGCGCCGTCGGTCGGCCGACGCCGGGGCAGGTGCGCTGGTTGCGGGCCAAGGTGGAGGCGGGTGCGGAATTCGTCTTTTCGCAACCGGTCTTTCGCGTTGAGGATTACGCGCGACTGCGCGATGCGGTCGGCGATCTTCCGATCCGGTTTTTTCCGGGGATACTGCCGCTGACCAGCCGCCGCAGCGCCGAAACGCTCGCCGCGGGCAAGGTGCCGGGCATCGAGGTGCCGTCGGAGGTGGTCTCTGCTTACGAACGGTATTCCTCGCCGGAAGACCAGCGCCGCCATGGCTTGGCGGCGGCCGGTGAGTTGGCGTGTGCGATCGCGTCGGCGGCGCGGGGGATCTATCTCATTCCGCCTTTCGGTCGGCGCGGCTGCGGCGACGCCGTGGAAATCGTGCGTCGGATTCGCGCGGTCGCTGGACGCGGCGCGACGCCCGCGCTATCGTGAAAGCACCATGTCGCTGACGTTGAGTGTTCTGGCAAGCAGCAGCGCCGCCAACTGCATTTTCGTCGCTTCGGAAACGACCGCGATCCTCGTGGATGCCGGCTTGAGCCTGCGCCGTTTGGAGGAACGGCTCGCGGCATTGGGGCAGGGGGTCGAAAAGCTTCAGGGCATCTGCTTGAGCCACGAGCATGCGGACCACATCAGCGGCGTGCCGGTGCTCTGCCGGCGGCACGGCATCCCCGTGTATGCCAACGCGGGAACCATTGAGGGGGCGCGACGCGCCTGGAAGGATTTCGAGCCCGCCTGGCGGGTGTTCGAGACGGGGACGACGTTCACCATCGGCGATCTCAGCATCGAATCGTTCGCGGTGCCGCATGACGCCTACGACCCGGTCGGTTTCGTGATCGGCTCGGGCATCGCGCGCGTCGGCATCGCCACGGATATGGGCATGCCCACCACGCTGATCCGGGAACGGCTGCGGGGCTGCCAGGGGATCGTCGTGGAATCCAACCACGACGAGCGCATGCTGCGCGATTCCGAGCGGCCGTGGGCGCTCAAGCAGCGGATCTTGGGACGGCAGGGCCACCTGTCGAACCGACACGCCGCGGAAATGGTCGCGGAAATCGCCGGGCCGGGACTGCGGTGCGTGGTGCTCGCGCACGTCAGTTCCGAATGCAACGAACCGCACGTGGCCGTGGGCGAGATGCGCGAATCCTTGAAGGCGCGCGGATGCACGGATGTCCAGATCGCGGTGGCCGCCGAGGACGCTGCGACCGTCTGGCGGTTTCCAGGCGGAACCGCGGTGGGAGCGATCGCGATCGGAGGAAGAGGATGAAAACCATTGTCTTCGTGGGCGGTTCCAACACGGACCTGGTGTGGACGGGCGCGCGGCTGCCGCGGCCGGGCGAGACGGTTGCCAACGGAGAATTCGCCCGGTATGCGGGCGGCAAGGCGGCCAACCAGGCGGTCGCGGCGGCGCGGGCGGGCGCGCGCGCCGTCTTCGTGGGCGCGCGCGGCGATGACGAATTCGGACGCGCCGCGGCGGCCGGACTTCGCCGCGAGGGGATTGACGTTCGGTATTTCCGGGTGAAACCGGGTCTGCCGAGCGGCGTTGCGGTCATCCTCGTTGGAGGGCGCAATCGCCAGAACCTGATCGGCGTGGCGCGCTCGGCGAACAACGCGTTGACCGCGGCGGACGTGCGCGCGGCGGCGCCCGTGTTGCGTCGTGCCGCGGTGGTGGTCTCCGAGCTGGAGACTTCGATCGAGGCCGTGGAAACGGCGGCGGTGCTCGCGGAAGCCGGCGGCGCTCAATTTTTGCTTACGCCCGCGCCGGTGCGGCGGTTGCCGGGCTCGCTGCTGCGCCGGGTCACCGTGTTGGCGCCGAATGAGACGGAGGCGGAGGCGCTGACGGGCTTTCGCGATCCCCGCGCGGCGGCGGAGCGGCTGTGGAGGGCGGGCTGCCGTCATGTCGTCGTGACGCTCGGCGCGCGCGGGGCGCTGCTGTTCGATGCGGATGGGGCCCGCCGCATCCCGGCGCCGCGCGTGAAGCCCGTGGATACCGTGGGCGCAGGCGATTGCTTTTCGGGCTGGCTGGCGGCGGGCATGGCGGAAGGGTGCCCTCTGGAGGAGGCCGTTGCGCGCGCGGTTCGCGCGGCCTCGATCTCCGTCACCCGCGCCGGCGCTCAACCCTCAATGCCGCGCCGGTCCGAGGTCTTAACCGACCGAAGACGGTCGGCCCGATAATCCCGGGCGATTCCGCTGACTCGACGCGTCGCCCGTGGGGCGTCAGACCGCGCGGCCGCCCGCCCTGCGCGAGCGACGGGCGGGGCTGCGACGCCGTTGGATGGCCCGCAGCTCGGCGCCCAGGAGCCGCAGTCCGTCGCGGACCACCCGCTCCGATTGGGCAAAGGTAATGCGGATGCATTCGCGGCAATGCGCCTCGTTGGCCGCGGCGCCATAAGCGAAGTGATGGCCGGGCACAACGAGTACGCCGCGGGCCTTGAGGCGCTGGTAGAGCTCGCCGGAGGTCACCGACAGCCCCGGGAACCACAACCAGAGGAAAAGCGCGCCTTCGGCCGCATGAACGCGATAGTCGAGATCATCCGGCAGATATTCGGCGACCCACGCGCGGGCGCTGCGCGCGCGCTGCTCATAGAAGGGCCGGATGTATCGGCGGCTGATCTCAAACAATTCGCCGCTTTCCAGCAACGGGCGCACCAGTCGCTGGCCCAGATTTCCCGTGGCCAGGCCGGCGACGGCATTGAACGCGCTGACCAGCCGGATCCATCGCGGCTCCGCCACGACGATGCCCGTGCGAACGCCCGGCAGACCGAGCTTGGACAGGCTGAATACCAGGATGACATTACGGTCCCAGAGCGGTTGCGCGTTGCTGAAGATGATGTCGGGGAACGGCAGACCATAAGCGCCGTCCACGATCAGCGGAATGCCGCGTTCGGCGGCGAGCGCCGCCAGCCGGCGGATCTCGCGGTCGCTCACGACGTTGCCGGTGGGATTCGAGGGCCGGGAAAGCGCGATGGCGGCAATGTCGTCATTTAGGGGCAGCGTTTCGAAATCAATGTGGTACTTGAAATCATGCCGGCCTCGCAACTCGATCCGGGGCCGGCCGGAGACGAATACATCGCCGCCGACGCCCACGTCCGCGTAGCCGATATACTCCGGGGTCATCGGCAGCAGGATCCGCCGCCGGCGGCCGTCGGCGGTCTCGCCGGCGATCAGATTGAATAGATAGAAAAAGGCGTTCTGGCTGCCATTCGTGACCGCGATGTGTCGGGCGGTCAGTTTCCAGCCGAAGCGCCGTCGCAATGCGCGCGCGAGCGCTTCGGTGAATTCGGGCTGTCCGTTCGGAGCATCGTAGTGCGCGAGCATGCGCTCAAAGGCATCGCCCTCGGCGAGCAATTCCACCATGCGCCGCCGCCACACGGCCTCGACGGCCGGAATGTGGGCGGGGTTGCCGCCGCCCAGCATCCGCAGATCGCTGCGCCCGGCCAGCGCCGCGCCCAGCTCGTCCATCAATTCCAGAATACCGGTTCGCGCGACGAACCGGTCTCCGATGCGCGACAGACGGAGCGGCCGGCCGGCGCCGCGGATGAAGTTGCTCGAATGCATGGATGGCGCATCGTAGCGGCCAATGGATTCGGCCGCAATAGCGCAGCGGCGCCCTGCGGATCAGGGCGCCGCCGCCGGAGTAAACACGGAGTCTCGCGCGATCCACGCCTCGACGGCCGCGGGCCTATTTTCCACGTCCTCGACTTGCAGGCGCACCGCGCGCGGCAATCGGGGGCCGTCGGCCCCGGTCGGCCACTGGTCCCGCCAGCGCTCGCCGTCGAAGAAGCTCACTTGCCAGGAACGGACACGGGCGAGCGGCGTCCCGTCCAGCGGCCATTCATCCGAAGCCCGCGGATCAAATAGCGCGGCCTCTCGGCGCAGTGCGATCCGACCGTCCGCGCCGGGCTGGGCTTCGTACCGCAAACGGAACGTGCGTGCGTACCGAATGTCCGGTTCCCCCGGCGGCCGCATCCGCGCGAAGAACGATAGCGTCCAGCGGCCGTCCGGGGCAACGCCGGCGCTCAAGGCCGGCCGGCCGTCGGCGGCGGGGTCGGCGGCAGAACGAAGTTCGGCGGCGAGGCGGTCCAGCGCCTGCAGGAGGTCGGTGCGCGGTTCGGCGCGCCACAGACTGGCGCTCAGCGCCCGGCGTAGCGATTGGTGGGAGACGGCAATCGCCGCGACCACCATCATCGCGATGGCGATCGCCAATAGCGACTCCACGAGCGTGAAGGCGGCGGCGCGGGGAGCGGTTCGGGCGGAGCGGATCAGATATCCTTCACCAGCAGCCATATCACGACGCCGGCCGCGATGACGGCCAGCAGGCCAATGACGCCGATCAGGACATACCAGAGCATCATGTTGTCGCGCCGACGCGCGCCGAACGGAGAGATGCTGCCGAAGGAAACGGGCGCGCTGGCGGGACCCGCTGTGATCTCGACTTGGGTTTGCGGAAATGACCGGGTATCCTCGACTTCCGAGTCTTCGGCGTCGAACATGAACTCGACGGACCCCACCTGGACCAAATCCTTCGGACGAAGGTCGCACTCGGAGATTTCCCGGGAATTGACGCGGGTTCCATTCGTGGATCCCAGGTCGGTCAGCGTGAAACGCTTGCCGGCGTGGGTGATCTGACAATGCCGTCCCGAGACGGTCGGATGCTCGATGACGATCAGATTCGTGGCATTCCGGCCGATCGTGGTCTTGTCGCGCACCACCTCGTAGCTCTTGCCCTTCACTTCTGCCGACATGCCAATCAGGACCGCCATGTGTGCGTCCTCCCGTCTTTCGACGCCATCCTGCAACACGGCTGGCGGGGTGTCAATGTTTTAGCCGGTCCCGGCGCTCCTCCTGCATCCGAAGCAACTGACGACGGATGGACCAGCGGTACATCAGCACGGGAATGGCGAAGAAGAGCAGCGCCGGGATGACGAATCGGTACGGCGCCGGCAGCGCCAGCGCGGTCGCCAAAAAAAGGCCAATGAGTGTCCAGAGAATCAGACAGGTGCGACGCACAAAGTCCCGTTCCGTCGGACCGATCGCCCGCCGTGCCGTGGAGCGACCGGCCAGCCAGCCGGTCGCCATAGCCAGCAGGAGACTCGCCGCCCCCAGCGCCCAACTCTCCGGTGCCGCAGCACCCGCAGCAAATGTGGCATTCATCCAGAATATTATTGTCCGACATCCGGCCATCGTCAACCGGATGGCCCGTTCGCCCGTCCGTGGCTCGGGGGGGGGGCGCGGCTGTTGAGATGCAGAGGAGAATGCGGTCGTTAGTGCGTTGACGCGGGGAATGCGAACTGCTTGAATGGCCGCTCATTCCGCCAACAACCAAAGGACTCCAGTGATGAGCCGCCCACGTCTGCTGCATATTGCGGTCCATAAATGCGAACCGAGGGCGTGGACCGACGTGTTCAAGGACGCGTTGCGCCAGATCGGCGACCTTGAACTGGTGGAACACGGGCAGCACCTGCCGTCGGCGGACCTCGCGGCGAGAATCCGCACTGCCCAGATTCTCATCACCGGCTGGGGCTCCATCCGGATCCCCGACGAGATCGTCGGCGATCGAGGCCGTTTGGAGTATGTCTGCAATCTGACCGGCACCGTGCGTCCGTTCGTGCCGCTGAGCATCGTCGAGGCCGGCATCCCCGTCACGAACTGGGGCGACGTTATCGCGATCAGCGTCGCGGAGGGAGCAATGACGTTGCTGCTGGCGGTGCTGAAGGATTTACGGCACCGGATCAAGTACATCGAATCCGGCGGTTGGCGCGAGGATGAGACGGATTTCGGCGGCTCGCTGGAGGGAACGCCGGTGGGAATCTACGGTTGCGGCGTTATCGCCCGCGCTTTCATCGAGATGATACGACCCTTCGGTCCCCAGTTGTGGGTCTACGACCCCTACGTGGCGGAACTCCCCGAGGGCTGCCGACGCGCGGACTCCCTCGAGGCGCTGTTCGACCGGTGCCGGATCATCGTTGTCCATGCGGGCTTGAGCGACGAAACGCGCGGCTCGATCACGGCCGACTTGCTGGCGCGGTTGCCCCGGCATGGGGTCATCATCAATACGGCGCGAGGCGGCATCTTCGATCAGGCCGCGCTGTTCCGAGAGCTGGAGTCCGGCCGGTTGCGCGCCGGATTGGACGTCCTGGAGCCGGACACGCTGCCGCCGGAGCACCCGGCGCGCGGTTGGGAGAACGTCATATTGACGGCGCACCAGGTCAGCAGCGTATGCGTGAACTGGCCTACGCATGGCGCACCTCCGGTCGAGCTGAGCCCGTTCCAACGGGTCTGCATCGAGAATATTCGCCGGCACCTCGCGGGCAGACCGCTGCGGTTCGTCATGGACCGTGACCGATACCTGCGCAGTACGTGAGCGGCCTGCGCCCGCGCCATACCTCCGCCGGCGAATTCCGGTCTCGCCGCCTCATTGGCGGAGCCGTTTTCAGAATCCGGCGCCCCGGCCTGTGGAAAGGATCCTCGGGCGGCAACGTAGATCCGCACGTACAACGGTCGCCAGCCGCGGCGTGCATTCTTGCCGCCCGCGGGGCCGACGCTCAATCATCCAGCCAGCGGAAGAAGCGAAGAAACGTGTTGTAGTTTCCGTTCACGCGGTACGGGTCGCGCCAGACGACCGCTACCGCGCGCTGCTCGCCGACGATCTCGTCGTTTTGCACCGCGCCGTCGTTATTCGCGTCCACGACGGACTGCGCAGTGACGATGATCGTATAGAGATTCTGTCGCGTGCCCAGCAGCATCGAGCTATTGCGGACAACCGCCTTGCGCTGGAGCGGGTCCAATCCGGACAAAGCGGCGTCAATGCCGGCGCCGGCCCGCGCGATATGAGATACGTTCGTGTACTGGTTCGGAGCGCCGCCCGCGTTGTAAATGGCCGTTGCGAGTGCCGTGGCCTGCGCGACCGTCACGCGCGGGGCGCCGGTCTCGCCGGGCCACCGTTCCAGCGGGGTGTCGAAAAAGACTTGCGCCAGCACATTGCGGTTCTCGGAGTTCAGGTTCACCAGGCCGGTTCGGAAGGCGTTGGTGTTCGTCGTAAAGTGGTCCAGTACCGGCAGTGCGTCCGGACCGTACAGCGGAATGGTCTGCCAAGGCCGATTCGCATCATACAACAGGAAGCCCAGTTCGCCGGGCACCTCGATGTTCCCGTTGCCGTTGCGGGCATACATCGCCCGGTGGCCGTCGCGGCCGGCCTGGGCCAGCGTCGCCGAAGCCTTCGGGTTCATCGCGCCCAGCGATCCCGTTGGTCCTTGAATCTTCGTTTCCACCGGCGGCATCCACTGGGCGTCCCAGTCCCAGTTGATCCGGGGGTCATCCACCGCCCAGGAAGACCCTGTCGGAATGGTGGCGCCGACCGGAGAGGCGTGAAAGTGCGTGACCCACGGGATGTTGATCGGAGCGCGCACCCGGTCCACAACCACGCCCGATCGGCGCACGGAAAGGTCGGTGATCTGCAGCGATGTCGGCATGGCCGGCGCATTGGTAGAGACGTAAGTCCATGAGAATATCCGCTGCGGGTTGACCCAGAACTCGGTGCCGCCGAGACTCAGGTTGGGAATGTTCTGCGTTTCCGTCTGCGGGCCGATCACGAAGTCGCCGCCCACGGGCTGAACCGTGAACTGGAGCTGGAAACCGCTGGCCGGAGTTGGATATCCAAAGGGGTAGAACACCTCAACCCGCATCCGAACCTGGTTGCTCCAGGTCGTCGTGCTGTCGTCATAAGCGACAAGGTTTTCAATCACCACTTCGTTGATCATCGGCACCGGCTCGGAACTGAACGTGTCGAGATTGTGCGGCGTCCAGTCGCTGTCCAGATAGTCCACCAGGTTGCCGGCGACGGCGGTCGCGTTGGCCGCCGTGAGTCCCATACCCTGTAGCCGGCTGGCGATCTGTCCTGCGTTCAGCGAGGTCGCCGCCACCGCGATGTTGATCGGCTCCTCGATACTGCCGCCCTGGTCGCGGAAGCCGGCGGGGAAATACGAGAACGGGAACAGGTTCGAGACCGGCGGGTTGCCGATGAAGGGGCGCGTGCCGTAGCCCCACCAGCCGGCCACCCACAGGTCGGGCACGGATTCCGCGCGCCGCCAGGCCTTGGATCGCGGGCTGCCGATGCGGCCGGTCGTCAGGTTGACGCCGGCCCCGGCGGCGAACTCGCCGAGAAACGCGCTGTTGTAGGCCAGTTCGTAGGGGGATTGGCCATACTTGCGGGCGGTTGCCGTGCCGCTGGCCGAGTAGTCCACGTTGGGGTCAATCAGACCGGAACAGTTGACCGCCAGGTAGGCATACCGGCCGATGAGATTAGTGCCGCTGGTGACGTCCACCCAGCGTACCGCGCTGGCGCGGGACCGCGCACCGGTCAGGACGGAGCCGGGGAGGTAATTTGTGGCGGAGCCGGTCAGGAAGTTGGCAGGGCCCGTCGTCCCGGCGGAGGGGAACGAATCGCTCGTCCATTGCGGATACAGCAGGCTGTTGGCGTCGGCATGGGCGTGGATGTCCGCCAGCGCGCGCGCCAGGCCTACATGCGCCAGTTGCCGCGCGCGGACGCCATCGGCGAACGACCGGGCGGCGAGCCGCTCGACCCGCATCGTGATGGCGAAGGCGACCGCGAGGATCGCGATGACCGCCAGAAAACCGAGGGTGACGATCAGCGCGATGCCGCTGCGGGCCGGCGCGGGGGCGAAAGGCTTCATGGGGTCACCAGATCAAGGGATGTTGCCGGTTGTTCAGGAACACGCGCTGGGTATAGCGCCGCGCCTTCTGTTGCAGGAAGCTTTCACGGTCGGCGCCGGTCATCAACGCGGCCTGCGTCGCATGCTCCGGGCTGAGCAGCTCCAGGTACAGGTCAATCCACAGCGGCAGCCGCGCGGTGTCGGAGGTGTAAGGTATAGCCGCATACGCCAGGGCTCGCGTGTAGACATGAACCTTGAAATTCGCGATATCTTCGGCCAGTGAGTTGGCCCATGCCGTTTGCTGTCCAGAAAACGCGCTGGTGTGCCAGGTCGTCGAGGTGTAGCACGTATAACTTGCGGAGTCCTCCCTCTCTACGACCCAGCGGCCCAGGAATACCCGGTTGGAATTGTTGGTGTAGGCCAGCGGCGTGTAACAGATTTCCATCCCTTCGCGGTAGGGAGTGCCGCTTCGGATCTCCGGCGTGTTGCTGAGCGAGACAAACCGGATCACGTCCATCGTGCGGCCCAGCAGGGTGGTGGTGGTGACGCTCATCGTCAGCACCTGGTCGGCCTGGAGCGATCCGATCTCGCGGGCCATGAAATCCAGCGCGGCGCGCGCGGCGCCGTCCGCGTCGGCCCGTCCGGTGCCGACGCGGTAGGCCGAGGAACTGTCGGAGAAGAGCTGCCCGAGCATGATCATCATCACGGACAGGATCGTCAGCGCGGCCATGACCTCGATCAGGCTGAAGCCGGCGGAACGTCGGAGGCGGCGCGTCGTTTTCATTGCATGCTCCGTCCGATTTCGGTGTAGAAATCGTAGAATTCAGTCGTTCCGCCGAACTCGCCGGGGAAGACCCGGAGCATCAGGGTCCGGATATACGGGCCCGAGTTGCCCACCGTCAGCTGATATCGAAGGGCGCGCTCGATGGTGCCGGGAGTGGCCGAGACGCGCAGCACGCAGGTTTGGACGTTGCCATCCGGGACGATCAGAGGGGGAGAGGACCACTGGGCAGGCGCGGCGACCGGCACCTGGGCGTTTACCGCCGTGGCCAGGTTCGTCACGGACGCCAGCGAGCGGTAGGCGGCGAACACTTCCTCGGCGAACTGCGCGGCGTGCGTCTCGTTGACCGTGCGGCGGCCCGCCTCCATGCCGGCCGGAAAGAGGCCGAAGATCGCCACGATACCGATGCCGATCACCAGCAGCGCCAGGGCGACCTCGACTAGCGTGAAACCGCTCTTATTCATGGTCAATACTCCACGACGCTCGCGCGCCCGGTCAGCGGCTGGATCCGGACTCCATAGGTCCGGCCGGAGGCATTCCGCAGGGCGTTGGAGGCTACGCCTGCCGTAGTGTCGTCCTGGAGCGTTCCCTCGGAGAACAGCACCTGCAAGGTCGTTGCTCCATTTTGATTCAGCCGTCCGTCCGGTTTGAAGGAGATGCAGCGCATCATTTGCGTCGGGCTGTTATTCAAGGGGAAGCGGATCGGGAAAATGCGGTCGGTAACGACGTTCGTGGCCAGAAGATTCTCGTTTCCGCCCGGCGCCGACTGGCTCGTCGCGGCGTCGCGAAACAGGAAACCCGGCGGCAGGAACTGCCACTCATTGAGATAACCGTCTTCAGCGGTCCAGATGTTCCAGCCGCGCAGTGCGGTGACGACGAGCTGTGGGGCGCCGGCGAAGCTGTTCGTGGTCGTCGGGAAAACCACATAAGTTGGCGTCCGCCGGGTGACGGCCCATTGGCGGGCAAGGTTCATCGTGGCCTTCAACCGAGACACGGCGCCCTGCGCCGCCGTCCCGCTGCCGCGCCGCAGGAAGCCGGGCAATGCCATCACCATCAGTAGCGCGAAAATGCCCATCACAACCAGCAGTTCCACCAGCGTGAATGAGGCGCGGCCGCGCGGTCGCTCGGCGCCGGTACCGGAAAAAGCGAAATTGTTCATGGGGCGATGCTGCCGCTTAGTCCCAGGATTTGATGAAGTTGGCGACGTTGGTTCCATCCGGACCGGCCGACCAGACCACAACGGAACGGCCCTGCACGGTGCCGCTCAACGGCGACGGCAGGCTGATGCTCTTGTCGAAATTGCCGTCCACGACCATCCGGTACGGGCGGTCCCAGGGGTCCACAAACCCATTGGTCGTCACCGAACCGGTCGCCACTTCCAGATAGACCTCCCGCCGTGGGTTGTTGCTGGTGGTGACGCCCCGCAGGGTGTCGATCAACGCCGCGTACTCGGCTATCTGGCTGGCATTGCCCGATGTATAGGATTTATCGGCCGCGGTCGTCTGCCCGGGAAACCGGCCGTAATCCAGCAGGTATTTGTTCATCGCGGCTTCCAGCGCGCGCACCTCCGCCTGCGCGCGGGCCCGGTTGGCGGCCAGCCGCGCGGCTCCGATTGCCGGGAACAGCAGGGCGACCAGCAGGCCGATGATGCCCATGACGACCAGCAGTTCGATCAGCGTGAAGGACTCTCGCCTTTTCATGTCGCGCGCTCCCGTTGCAATGTTATAGACCGCCGCCGTCGGCTTCCTGTTCGATCGCATCCGCATCTTGGTCCCGTGGCGCGCCGGCGTCAAGGCCGGCCCGGCGCCGTGGTACGGCGGCCGACCGCGATCACTTGTTGCCGATCTTCTGCATGATCTCGACCATCGGCATGAACAGCGCGATGACGATCGTGCCGACGATCAGCGCCAGGCCGACGATCAGCAGCGGTTCAATGATCGAACTCAGCGCGGCGACGGTGTTGTCCACCTCGTCGTCGTAGGTGTCCGCGATGCGCATCAGCATGTCCGGCAGCTTTCCGGTTTCCTCGCCGACCTCGACCATGCTGACGACCATTGGCGGAAAGATGCCGGAGGCCTCGATCGGCGGTGCGATGTTCTCGCCTTCCTTGACGCTGTCGTGCACGAGCGTCACGCCGCGGGCGATCACCTCGTTGCCGGCCGTATCGCGCACGATGTTGAGTGCCTGCAGGATCGGCACGCCGGAGGACAACAGCGTGCCGAGCGTTCGGGAGAAACGGCCGATCGCCGTCTTGTGGACCAGCGCCCCGAATATCGGCAGCTTCAATTTCATCCGGTCAATCGCGTACCGCCCCCCCTTGGTGCGGCCCAGGGCTTGGATCAGCAGGACGAGGACGATGATGCCGCCGATCACGAAAGGCGTGCGGCGCACCAGGGCGTTGCTGACATTCATAACGAAGAGGGTCAGCTGCGGCAGTCTTTCGCCTTCCAACAGATCCTTGAAGATCTCGGCGAACTTCGGGACGATCTTCGTCATCAGAAAGAACATGATGCCGCCGGCGACGCAGAGCACGACGATCGGATAGGTCATCGCGCTCTTCACCTTGTTGCGGATCTTCTGCATCTTCTCCATGAATTCCGCGAGGCGCAGCAGCACGACGTCGAGCACGCCGCCGATTTCACCGGCCTTGACCATATTGACATAGAGGCGGTTGAAAATCTTGCCGTGCTGCGCCATGGCCTCGGCGAGCGTGCTGCCCGATTGGATGCTTTCGGCCAGGTCGTTGAGCGTGCGTTTCAAGGTGGCGTTGCGCTCCTGGCGGGCGATGACCTGAAGGCCGCGCAACAGCGGAAGGCCGGCGTCAATGAGCGTGGCCAGCTGGCGGGTGACCACCATCAGCGACTTGGTCTTGACCCCGCCACCGAATGGCAGGTTCAGACGGCTCTTCTTCGGCGCGCCGGGCCGCACCCCGGGGGTGACGGCGGCGCCCTTCTTGCCGCGCCCGGCGGCGGCATCCACGACTTGCGTCGGGAAGAGTCCCTTTTCGCGCAGCCGCGTCAGGGCGGTATTCTGGCTGTCGGCCTCGATCTCGCCCTTGGATTCCTTGCCCTTCGCGTCCAGTGCCGTGTACAGAAACTTCGCCATGGTTGCTGCTCCCCACCGTGTGCCGGCGATGCCCGTGCCGTCGTTCGTCGCGCGACGACGGAGACACTAACGCCAAGCCGTCGCCTGCGGCAAGCCGGAAGAGAAGACATCGAGCACAAAAATCGGACGCGTTGGAAACTTCAGAGGCCGGAGGGCGATCCGGGAAGCCGGGCGGCAGTGGACGGGCGCCCAGACTCCCGCCCTGCGAGGCCCCGACGCCTGCGGCGGGGCCGGGAGGCCGCTACGTGTACTTCATGACTTCCTCGACGGTGGTATAGCCGTCGAGAATGCAGCGGATGCCGTCTTCGCGCAGCGTGCGCATGCCCATCTCGACCGCCTTGTCGCGGACCATCAGCGTGGGCTTGCGCTTGTTGATGAGCTCCCGGATCGGGTCGGTGACGCGCAGGTACTCGAAGATGCCGCGGCGGCCGCGGTAGCCGGTGTTGTTGCACTGTTTGCACCCGGCGCCGAAGAAGAACGGACGGTCGCCGACGCTCTCGCGTGAGAGCCCCAGCGCGTCCAGGATGCGCGCCTCGGGCTGGTAGGAGGTCTTGCAGTGGGGGCAGATGGTGCGCACGAGGCGCTGGGCCAGGATGGCCTCCAGCGTGGAGGAGATCAGGAACGGCTCGACGCCCATGTCTATCAGGCGCGTTACAGCGCCGGCCGCATCGTTCGTGTGCAGCGTGCTGAACACCAGGTGGCCGGTCAGCGACGCCTGGATGGCGATTTCCGCGGTCTCCTGATCCCGGATTTCGCCGACGAGAATGATGTCGGGGTCCTGGCGCAGAAACGAGCGCAGCACGCGCGCGAAAGTCAGGCCGATGGCTTCGTTGATCGGAATCTGCATGATCCCTTCGACATCGTATTCGACTGGGTCTTCCGCCGTCAGCAGTTTGGACTCGATGTTGTTGAGGCGCTTGAGGGCTGCATAGAGCGTCGTCGTCTTGCCCGACCCGGTCGGACCCGTGACGACGATGATGCCGTTGGGTTTCGTGATGTCGTAGCAGAAGGTCTCGTAGATGTCGTCTGGGAAGCCGATGTTTTCGAGATCGAGCTGGACAACGCTCTGGTCGAGCACGCGAAGCACCACGCTTTCGCCGTGTTGCGTCGGCAGCGTGGACACACGGAAGTCCACCGTGCGTCCGCCGATGGTCAGCTTGATGCGTCCGTCCTGCGGCAACCGGCGCTCCGCGATGTTCAGGCCGGAAATCACCTTGATGCGCGAGGTGACCGGCAGCGCCAGCGACTTTGGGGGCGGGGCCATCTCGTACAGCGCGCCGTCCACGCGGTAGCGGATCTTGAACTCGTTCTCGAACGGCTCGAAGTGGATGTCCGAGGCGCGGTCCTGCACAGCCTGGTAGAGCACCAGATTGACGAACCGGACCACCGG
>CAYLTB010000039.1:0-20532 GCA_964386675.1 uncultured Verrucomicrobiota bacterium | reverse complement strand
CGCCGACCAGCCCAACACCGCGCCGACGGCGGACAGCGCCATCAAGCCGGCGATCAACCAGACGAAGATCATCACCGGGTCGGGCAGGAGATTTCCGACCTGTTCCACCAGCCCCAGCAAGCCCCGCCGATTGATCTCGTCCTGAAACGGCCGCGCCGGACGATCCAGTTCGACACCGACCATCAGGCCCACCCCCCGCACCTCGCGCACGAACGGCAGCTTGCGCGTGGCCCGGCGCAGCGCTTCAAGAAACACCGCGCCGGTGTCGGCCGCATTTTCCAGCAGATGCTCCGCCTCAATGGTCTCGATCACCGCGAGCGCCGCCGCGCAGGCCAGCGGCGTTCCGCCGAAGGTCGTTGCGTGGTGTCCCGGTTGGAAACGATCCGCCAGTCTGGGGCCGGCGACCACCGCGCCGATCGGAAAGCCGCCGCCCAATCCCTTGGCCAGAGAGAAAGCGTCCGGTTCCACGCCGTAGCGCTGCCAGGCAAACCAACGCCCCGTTCGGCCCATACCGCATTGCACCTCGTCGCAGAGCAGCAAAAGTTTCCGCTCGTCGCAGAGCCGGCGTAGCCCCGTCATGAATTCCGGCGTGGCGGGGATAATGCCGCCTTCGCCCTGGATCGCTTCCACGAGGACCGCGGCCGTGCGATCTCCGATCGCCGACCGGACCGACTCGAGATCGTTGAATTTCGCGTAGCGAAAACCCACCGGCAACGGCTCGAAACCTTTCTGCACCTTTTCCTGTCCGGTGGCGGTCAGCGTGGCCAGCGTGCGGCCATGAAAGGAATTGCGCATCGTAATGATTTCGTAGCGTCCCTCAGGCGAGCCCCACAGCCGCGCGAGCTTGATGAGCCCTTCATTCGCCTCGGCGCCGGAATTGCACAGGAAACAACGTCCGCCCGCCAGCGACCGCGCAATCAGCGCCTCGGCCAGCCGCGGCTGCAGTTCGTTGTAGAAAATATTCGACGTGTGAATCAACCGGCCGGCTTGGCGGCGGATGGCCGACACCAGCCGCGGATGGCAATGACCGATGCCGGTCACCGCGATGCCGGAGAGAAAGTCGAGGTACTCCCGACCCTCCGCGTCCCACACGCGAGCCCCCCGCCCTTTCACCAACGCGAGGGTGGGGGCGTAGGTCGCCATCACGTAGCGTCCGTGCAGCGCCGCTATTTCCTGGCTGGTCATATCGTTTCCGCCTCGTTCTACGGCCCGTTCCGGCTCGATCAGCCGACAATCTCCGTGCCAACGCCTTCCTCCGTGAACAACTCCAGCAGCAGCGAGTGGGGCATGGCGGAGTCAATGATGTGCGATTTGGCGACGCCGGCCTTGACCGCGTTCACCGCGCCGCCGATTTTCGGCAGCATGCCGCCGGAAATGACACCGCGCCGGATCAACTCTTCCACGGAATCCACTTTCAAGCTTGAAATGATCGAGGCCGGATCGTTCGGGTCGTGCAGCAGGCCCGGCACGTCGGACAAAAAAACCAGCTTGCGCGCCTGAAGCGATCGTGCCACCGCCGAAGCCACGTCATCCGCATTGACGTTGTAGACTTTGCGATCGGGGCCGCGGCCGAGCGGCGTCAGCAGCGGGGTGATGCCCGCGTCGAGGTAGGCCCGGATCGGCGCCGTGTCCACGCTGACCACATCGCCGACGAATCCCCAATCCAGGGCTTCGCCGGTGGCCGCGTCATTCTCGGAATGGCGTTGAACGCTCAAAATATCGTCTCCGTGCAGTCCGCGCGCCCGGCAACCGAACGACCCCAGCAGCTCCACCATGTGCGGGTTGATTTCCTGGTTGAGTACCCGCTCGACGATATGAATCGTCTGCTCATCGGTGACGCGGAGTCCCTTCAGGAAGACGGCTTTCAATCCGGCTTCCTTCATCCGGTGGGTGATCAATTTGCCGCCGCCATGCACAATGACGGGCCGCAGCCCCACACAGGCCATGAAGGCCACGTCGTTCAGAATGGACCGGACGCCCGTCTCCTGATCCATGATGCTGCCGCCGAACTTGACGACGATCGTCTCGTTCCGGAACCGCTGGATGTAAGGCAGCGCCTCGATCAGCACCGCCGCTTTTTCGATCACTTTCTGCATGGCTACCTGTTGATCCGCACGTACGCTTCCGTAAGGTTGCACGTATAGACGATGGCATGCCCTTTGCCGAGATGCAAATCAATGGTCACCGTGAACTCCGGCCGCGCAATCGCGGCCCGTAATTCGGCATCGCGCGCGGGTCCCGGCGCCCCGCCGCGGACCGCCCAGCAGTCGCCAAAGCGCACGTCCACCTTTGATTCCACGACCCGGGCGGCACTGTAACCGAGCGCGTCCATCACGCGGCCCCAGTTCGCGTCGTCGCCGGCCCAGGCGGTCTTCACCAGCAGCGAATTCGCGACGGAACGGGCCGCCAGGTCGGCGTCCCGGTCGTTGCGCGCGCCGCGCACGACGATCGTCACCAGTCGCGTCGCGCCCTCGCCGTCGCGCGCGATCATCTTCGCGAGTTGCCGAGTCACTTCGTTCAGCGCCGCCGTGAAGGCCCGCCAGCCGGGGCGGCCTTCGGCGAGCGGGGCGTTGCCGGCAGCGCCGTTCGCCAGCAGCAGCACGGTGTCGTTCGTGCTGCGGTCGCCGTCCACGGTCACGCGGTTGAAACTCTGATCGCAGGCGGCCTTCAGCGCGCGTTGCAGCGCGGCGGGCGCGACCGCGGCATCGGTCAGCAGGAACGACAGCATGGTGGCCATGTTCGGCTCGATCATGCCGGCGCCCTTGGCTATGCCGCTCAGCGTCAACCGCCGGCCGGCGGCGCGAAAGCGCACGGTCCAGCGCTTCGGCCGGGTGTCCGTCGTCAGGATGGCCTGCGCGGCGTCGGGCCCGCCGGTTTCCGAGAGCGCGTCCGCCAGCCGTCGAAGGCCCTTCTCGATCACCGGCATCGGCATCGGTACGCCGATGCGGCCGGTGGAACAGACGAAAACTTGGCGTTCATGCACGCCGAGCCGTTCGGCGGTCAGTTCGGCCATCCGTTGGGCGTCGCGCAATCCCCGCGCCCCGGTGCAGGCGTTGGCGTTTCCGCTGTTGACCACAACGGCCCGCGCGACCCGGCCCTTCAGGCGTTCGCGGTCCAATTTGACCGTGGCGGCGCATACCTGGTTGGTGGTGAATACGCCGGCGACGGCGGCAGGCCGATCCGAGACGATCAGCGCCATGTCACGCACGCCGGAGCTTTTGATGCCGGCGGCAATGCCGGCGGCCCGGAAACCCGGGGGCAGCACTATCTCCTCGGTACCCTTGAGTTCGTCTTTCATCCGTATGCTCCCGATTGGACGATCGCGTTCCGGTTGAAAAGAAGCGGCCCCGACCGAGCCAGAGCCCCCGGGGCCGCCGCGCCAGAAGAACTGAATGCCCGCGTACGGATCAGCGCTTGGAGAACTGGAACCGCTTGCGTGCGCCCGGCTGGCCGGATTTCTTGCGTTCCTTCATCCGCGGATCGCGCGTCAGGAAGCCGCCGGACTTCAACGCGGGGCGCAGCGACGGATCGGCCAGACACAAAGCCCGGGCGATGCCATGGCGCATCGCGCCCGCCTGGCCGGCGATCCCGCCGCCGGTTACCGCGACGGTGATGTCGAACTTATCCGCGGCCTGGACCGTCTCGAGCGGCTGACCGATGTAACGGCGCAGCGCGAGGGTGGGGAAGAACTTCTCGAAGGCGACGCCGTTGACTTCGGTCTTGCCGCTGCCCGGCGCCAGCCGCACGCGTGCGACGGCGGTCTTCCGCCGTCCGGTTGCCGCGAATTCCGTAATGGTCTCGGTCACGATCTTCGTCCTCCTACTGAGGGTTACGCGCCCACCGTCAACGCCTGCGGCCGTTGGGCCGCATGCGGGTGCTCCGCGCCGGGATAGACCTTGAGGCGCCGCAATTGCTGCCGCGCCAGGTGATTCTTGGGCAGCATCCCGCGGACCGCCTGCGTGATGAGGCGTTCCGGATGTTTCTGCCGGACGGTGGCGGCGGTCTGGAGCTTCAAGCCGCTCGGATAGCCGGTGTAATGCTTGTAGATCTTCTGCGTTTCCTTGGCGCCGGTCAGCTTCGCCCGGGCCGCATTGACGACCACAACGAAATCGCCCATGTCCACATGCGGCGTGTAATCCGGCTTCCCTTTGCCCCGCAAAACCGCGGCCAGCGCCGCGGCGAGCCGGCCCACGGGCTGCCCTGCGGCATCCACCAGGTGCCAGGCGCGGACCACGTCGCTCTCTTTCGGGATACTGGTCTTCATCTCGCGATCCTTCTCATGTGCTTCCGAATAAAGCGCGTGACTTTAGCCGTCGGCGCCCGATTTGTCAATTCGGATTGTCGAATCTCCCGTACCGTTGAACGGCCGCCATGAGCAGCCGCATGCCGGTGAGGCGGCTCCCGTTGTTGACCGAGCCGGCCGTGGCGAACCAGAGCCCGCGCTGCGCCCGCGTCTGGCTGAAATCGCGGAGAAACTCGGCCACCATGTTCGCTTCCTCGTTGCGACTGTAGGTGAACGGCGCCAGTTGTCCCTGAATGACGGCCCGGGGTAGATGGCGGCGGATTTCGGCGACGGTGACCGTCGGGCCGAAGTTGACCCAGTTGAGGTCCACCTCGGCCAGCTGCGGCAGGAGATGGCCCATCGCCGAGTCGCTGTGTTGGTATCGGCGGTCCTCGGACGCCGGGGCGTAACGCGCGAATACCGCGCGGTGGATCGGCATCGCGAAGGCTTCATACATTTCGGGGGTGAACAGGCAGGAGTTGTCGTCCGCCCAGGACCACCCGCGGGGCGCGGTCTCGGCGGTGAAGCCGGCCTCTTCGTCCAGTACCCGCGCCCGAGCCAAAATCGCCCGGCCCAGCACTTCGCTGAATCGGCGAAAGAGCGCCGGGTCGTCGTAATAGAGCAGCAACAAATTTTCCGCCCCGTAAATCGAGCAGGCAAAGGTACACGGACCGCGCTGGCCGCGATAGAGCGGGGGCGGGACTCCCTGCGCACGCAATCGCGCTTTCTCCGATTCCCAGTCCGGCGGCAGCAGAAACTCGCGCAAGCGATCCAATCGCCGCTCAACCCGGTCCAGCAGGCGCGACAATTCCTCGGGGGTGCTCGCGCTCTGCTTCAGCCACCACGAGCCGGCAGGGCCGCCCTCCCATTCGTTCTTCGCCTCGAAAATATCGTACAGTTCCTTGACCGGCGGCCACTGGCGGCGCGGGTCGCCCGGTTTCTCCCGGAGTAGCCGACGCCCGACGATTTGCTCCGCGAGGTCGTTGTAGCGCCGCGCCACGTCCAGCGACCAGGCTTCATCCGTCTGATACCGCCGGAAATCCACCGGAAGCCCCAGCTCGTCGAATACGCATTCCCAGGTGCAGAACGCGCCAAATGCGCACTGGGGAATATCCGTGCCGAAAGGGTCGGCGCAGGACTTCTGATTGTCCAGCCAGAACCGCTCCAGGTCCACGGGGGCCAAACCACCGGCGTTCCGGGTGTCTTCCAGCAGCCGATCCACTTTGCGGCGTGATTCCGCGTCCGCCCTTTCGTATGCGCCCGGCATGTTCCATCGGTCCTTTCCTGGGTTTTCGGCCGCGCCGACTCACTCCGCGAGCTTCAAGCGACCGCAGTTTCGCGCGTCGCTCCAGTACGCGAAGGTCGGCTCGTTGGGTATGAGCAGCGCTTGTTTCAGCGCCCAACTGTGATGTGAAAGGTTGTTCTCGACGTCCACATCCGAGATGTTCATCAGGAACCCGATGTCGCCGCCAGGCTTCACGCCGAGGGCGGCAAACGGAATGTCCGCCGTCACGCGGTAGCCTTCCGTCGTCGGTGTCGCGATCGTGCGAATGCCGTCGCGATGGTTCTGCAGGACGGGTTTCTCGGCCGTTGCGGAAACCGCGATATCGAGGTCGAATGTGACGCTCTCGGCCGTCCAGTCGCGGTAACCCTCCTTCGAAAAGGAGAATTTCACGCCGTCCTTGGCATGGCGGCGATCGTCGCGGATTTCAGCGAGGATATGCAGCCGGGTTCCGTCATGCGCCATCCGTAACCGCGCGGAGAGGTCCGCCGGACCGGTCCAACTGTTGGGGAAGAAGGTGTGACCCGCAATACCGCGCCCGTCTTCGAAAATCTCCTCCGGGACCGTCGCGGGCCAGCCGGCCGGATCGCCGTCGGGCGCGCGGGCGAGGCGCGGAACGAAGAGGGTGGGGGGCGACAGAATGCGGCGCCGGAGCGCGATCTCGCCCGGAATGCCGTACCCGAGCAGATCGTCGGCCGTGCGGCTGCGACCTTCATTGAATGCGACGGTGGCAGCATCGGCGTGCCGGCGGTAGGCCTCCGGCACGGCGGTCGGGGCCGCGCGGGCCAGGGTCTCGAGGTTGCTTTTGAACGCCGACAAGCGCTGGGCGACCCATTGACGGAAGGCGGGCGGCGCCTCGCCCGCGACCTGCGGCGTCGCCTCGCCATCGTCGCTCCACGCGACCAGGGCAAACGGCGCCAGCGCCATCTCGCGGTTGTCCACCTGCAGGCGCGACTCGAAGGGGATCAGGCTCAACGCGGCGACGTGACGCCGGCCACCGTGCCGGACCCAGCGCACCAACGCAAAGTCCGTGGATGGCGGGGCCGCGGCCTCGGCCATGTCCACGGGCGGCAGGCGGCGAAAGTCTTCTGCGAAGCGGCGGAAGGCCGGTTCGAGGCCGTAATATTTGACGCTCCAGCCGCCCGCGCTGATGGCCTGCCGGTCGCGCAGTCCGAGCGCGCGCGCGAATGCGGCGATGCCGAGCGGGCCCGCCGGATTGAACTCGGGCGCGGTCCAGGGCTTCATGTAATGCCAGTTGACGTCCTTGTGCAGGCCGACGTGTCCCTCGGTGAACGTGCCGAAGATCGCCGCGTACGGCGAGTCGGCGCCGCGCGCGGGACTGCGCTCGGTGTCGAAGAGCAGCGGCGCGCGCGGATACTGTCGGTATTGATCATGCAATCGGTGGTCGTCTGGAAGGAACATCTCGTAGGCGTGCAGGCCCGCGATGGTATTCAGCGTCTTCGGCTCGCGGTTCCAGTGGCGCCAGTTCTCGGCGACCTTGCGGCCCGCGAACTCCAACCACGGCTCGCCGGAGGTCTCCCACGCGCGCACGACCGCGCCGGCGGCCGGCCCATTCGGCGCGCTGAAATGCGGGTGTTGCAGGTACCCGTTGCCGACGTAGGTAACGATCTCCCATTCGGGCTTGCGGCGGCGCACATGCGCCACCGCCTCCTCCAGCAATCCTTTCTTCCGCAGCAGGTCTATGAATCCGGCCGCCTCCATGCTGCCGAAGGCCAGGCCCCCGAGACTGGGGTGATGTCCGTAGCGGTCAATGAACTCATCCAGCCCGCGGAGGATCACAGCGCGCGCCTCGGCCGCATCCATATCCGCGACCTTCCTGCCGCCGGCGACGACGCTGCCGTACATGCCGTCGGCGACGATGCCGGCGAGGAAGCGGATGCCGCCGCGCCGGTCGAGCGTGTCCAGGATCTTCTCGAGGTAGCCGTTGTCGTGGGCATCCCAAGCGGGGATGGTGCACATCGCGCCCCAGCCCTGATTCGCATAGACCATCATGGTCACGCGGTTCAGACCGAGCCACTGCATGTAGTCGGCGAGGTGTTCCATCGAGCGCGGGCTCTGCCAGCCGAAGTTGTCGCGCACGGCCAGGAAGGCGAGCGGGAAAAAGACGTCGAGTGTCCGGCCAGCGCTGTCCGGTGCGGCGGCCTCCAGCGGATGGAAACGTTCGATCGCGTACACCCAGATGCGCGCCGCCGCCCCGGCGCCGCCGACGCGCCCGAAGTTCAGCGTCAGCAGCGGGGACCATTCGTCCTGCGGCCAGGCCATGAGCGTGAAATAGCGCATGCGGTTCGAAAGGGGGAATGCGCCGCCCGTGTACACGCCGGTCTCGGCGCTGAACGAGAGGTGCGGCCGCGTTGCGCGCATCGAATCGTGCGTCATGAAACTGATGATGCGATCGTCGTCATCGGGATACTCGATGACGAGCAGCACGGGCCGGTCGCGGCCGGCGGTGCGGTAACCGTAGCTGAAGAAGGCGTGGCGGTGCGGCGCAGTGACGCGGTAGCGGCCGGCGCGTCCCTCCATGATCCGCGAGGTGCCTTGGTCGAGGAAGTCGTGGGGCGTGGCCGGGTTCGTGCAATCCACGAAGTCAATCAGCCGCAGGTCGAGTCCGAGGTCGAGCTTCAGCGGCAATTCAGGGGCGCCGGCCATCCAGGCGCGGTGCGCGGCCTCCGGCACTGCGCGGACCGGTTGGCCGACGCCGGCCCCGGCATTTACCGCCAGCGCCAAGGCCGGCAGCAAAGCCGCGGCCACGGGATGTCCAGAGCTTGGAAGCCGGGGACGCGGAGTTTTCCAGGGCTTGGAAACCGAGGCCGCCGGATCTTTCGCCCCCGGGAAAACCGCCGGTCCCTGAACCCGTCTACAGCGCTTCATAGCGGACGTCCCTTGCCGGCGTGTGCCGTGATCAATTCGTCCCACAACCGTTCGGCGTCGGCGTCCACGGTCTGCCGCTCCGGTCGCTCATCAAACCACGCGACGGCGCGGCGCACGCCCTCGGCAAAAGACATCGTGGCTACATAGTCGGGCACGAGGCGTTTGATCTTGCTGTTGTCGAATACGGCGCACCAAGCTTTGTCGCCCCAGAGCGGGCCCGTCCAATCCGGTTGCCGCGCGCAGAGCGTATCGGTGGCGATGTGCACCAGGCGCGGATCCACGCCCAGCGCCTGCGCCAGCAGCGCGTGAATCTGGTTCCAGTTCAGCGCCTCGTCGGACGTAATGTGGACGGCCTGGCCGATGGCCTGCGGGTGGCCGAGCAGACTGATGAACGCCCGCGCGAAATCGCCGTTCCAGGTCAGCGTCCAGAGCGACGTGCCGTCGCCGTGCACGATGACGGGGGCGCCGCGCCGCATTCGGGCGAGGTGCGTGTATCCGCCGCGGCTGGTCAGCGAGGCGGGAACCTTGCCGGGGCCGTAGGTGTGGGAGGGGCGAACGATCGTGACGGGAACGCCCTCTTCACGGAAGGCGCGGATCAGCCGCTCCTCGCAGGCGATCTTGTTGCGGGCGTATTCCCAGAACGGATTGGCCAACGGCGTGTCCTCCCGGTACACGAAATGGACCGGTGGCTTCTGGTAGGCGCTGGCGGAACTGATGAAGACGAACTGCCGCGTGCGGCGGGCAAAGAGCGCGATATCGGTTTCGATGTGGGGCAGGGTATAGGCCACCCAGTCGACTACCGCATCAAAGCGTTCGTTCCCCAGCGCGCGTGCTACGCCCGCGGGATCTTTGCGGATGTCTCCGGTGATCCGGCCGACGCCGGAGGGCGGCGGATAATGGGCGTCGCCGGAACCGCGCGTCAACAACGTCAGTTCCATCCCGCGCCGCACGGCTTCCGCCGCGCAGGCCGAACTGATCAATCCCGTTCCACCGATGAATAGTACGCGCATGGCCGCATTCCCGTAAATGAACCGCAGTCTAGGAATCGCCGGCGGGATTGAAAACCCTTTTCTCCGCAGCGCGGGTGCGTTATGAAGGGTGCGGAGGGTGTGCGCATCATGAAGTTCGGTGTCTGTGGGACGGTAGATTCTGCGGCGGTGCTGAAGGCGGCGGGGTATTCGTATCTCGAGGTGAATCTCGTCAACACGCTCAAACCCGAGCAGGACGAGGCCGCGTTCGCCGTCGAATTGGAGCGTTTGGCGAAGTCGGCGCTGCCGGTCGAGGCGGCCAATGTATTTCTGCCGGGAGATCTGGCCCTGTGCGGGCCGGCGACCGACCCGGCCCGCCAACGCCGCTATGTAGAAACCGCGCTGTCCCGCGCCGCCCGCGCAGGCATTCGGATGGTCGTCTTCGGCTCCGGCAAGGCCCGCGCGATTCCGGAGGGATTCGACCGGGCGCAGGGGTGGGGGCAACTGGTGGATTTCACCCTTACCGTGGTCGCCCCGGCGGCGCAGCGCCACGGCGTTACGATGGTCGTCGAACCGCTGAACCGGTCCGAATGCAACGTCCTGAATACCGTGGCTGAAGCCGCCGCGTTCGTACGCGAGGTGGCCCACCCTTCCGTACGGTTGCTGGTGGACGCTTTTCACTGGCGGCGGGAAAACGAGACGGCCTCGGCCATCGTTGAGGCCGGCGACTTGATCCGCCACGTGCACATCGCGACTGCAAAGAACCGGCTGGCCCCGGGTCTGGAACCGCAGGATTTCGGGCCGTTCTTCGGCGCGCTGCGGCAGATCGGCTACGACGGCCGCGTCTCCGTGGAGGCGCGTTTCAACAACCTGGCGGAGGAGGCTACTACCGTGCTCGATGTACTGGCTATCGCGGCGGGGGCGCGCTGACGCCATGCACCTGCCGCCGTTGGACAGCGTACCGCGGGCCGTTGGCGCACCGGACTTCGACAACCTTCTGGCGGTGTTGCGCCGCGAGCGGCCCGCCCGGCCGACCTTGTTTGAATTTTTCCTGAACGACCGCGTATACAATCGCCTGATCGGGCGCCCCGCGGACTTCTCCGGACCGTTGACTCCATTCGATACGGCGGAGGCGTTCCGGCGGGCCGGCTACGACTATGTGACGTTTCGGCCGATCAATTTCGGCTTCCCCAAACACGAGCACGAGCGGAAGGCGAGCTACTCGCTCAACGCGAGCGCCATGATCGCCGACGCCGCGTCGTTCGAGACCTACCCGTGGCCCGACCCCGACCAGGCCGATTACGACTTGTTCGAGGCGCTGGGACTCGCGCTGCCGAAGGGCATGAAGATCGTCGCGTTCGGTCCCGGCGGGGTGCTGGAAAACGCCGTGGGGCTACTGGGCTTTGACAACCTCTGCTGTCTGCTGGCCGATGAACCGGACTTGGTGGGCGCTGTATTCGACGCGATCGGTTCCCGGCTGCTGCGCTATTACGAGAGGGTATTGGAATACTCCGCGGTGGGGGCGATCATCGGCAACGACGACTGGGGCTTCAAGACACAGCCGATGTTGAGTCCGGCCGACCTGCGGCGCTATGTTTTCCCCTGGCATCGCCGCATCGTGGCTGCCGCGCACGCCGCGGGGAAGCCCGCGATTCTGCACTCGTGCGGCAACGCGGCCGAAATCTGGGACGACATCATTGACGACCTGCATTACGACGCGAAGCACTCCTACGAGGACGCTATCGAACCGGTCGAAGACGCCTACGAGAAATACGGCGCGCGCATCGCGATCCTCGGCGGCATAGACGTGGACTTCGTCATCCGCTCCCCGCTGGAGTCGGTGTACGAGCGTTCGACGCAGATGCTCGATCGGACGGAGTCGCGGGGCGGCTATGCGCTCGGCACCGGCAACAGCGTGCCAGACTACGTTCCCGACGCCAACTACTTCGCCATGATCCGCGCCGCACTGGATCGACGATAGGCGCACCGTAGCCTTCATTGCCGGGCTGGCAAGGGTTTTCGGCGGGTGGAACGCGCGTGTAGTCTGTAATCAGCGGCCGGTGGGGGTGCGGGCGATGGCGCTGGCCGCGTAGAGCTTGTCCACGTCGGGGCGCGTGATGAACCGGCAGGACCCGTCGACAAAGGCAAAGTTCGAGCCACCGGAATTCGGATCATCCAAGCGTCCGCCGCCGTGGCGCGGGTCATTGGAGTATCCGTATTGCGGATGTGTCGGATCGTAGAGATTACCGCCCGTGCCATTCCGGTCCTTCCATTGAGATATATACCAGAAGCCGTGCCCCTGGTGATCCGTGAACGCCACCACTTTTGACGGGCTAACCTGGAACTTCGCTGGAGGTGGTCCGGGAGTGAAGTATCCCGTGGCCGGATCCGTCTGCCGGAAATTGCAGTTGTACCCGATGTAGGAGTTCCGCGGATTGTTCATGCACAGCCCGCGCGTCATGCAGCGCACGGGAGAACGGGGGTTGAGCAGAACCGTGGTGCTATTCTTGAGCGGGTATTGCAGGTAGGGCCCCAAATACATGTCGGAAAACCATTCCGTGCCCGGAAGCGTGTGATCGTGGTAAATCGGCGGAAGGTTCCGCTGGTCGTCGCTGTACTGGACCAGGGCGGTCGCCAGGAATCGCTGTTTCGTGGCGCATTGCATGCGGCTGGCGGTCTCGCGCGCGTTCTTCAACGTGGGCAGCAGCATCGCGATCAGGATCGCGATGATCGCCACGACCACGAGCAGCTCAATGAGGGTGAATCCGCTTCGTGACGCAGGGCAGGGGAAGCGGCGCCGGTTCACGGTCACTTCCGACCGGCGCACCAATTCGCCGTTCCCTGTGCCCGCTACTTCGTTGGCCGCCAGGTTCCGCCGGATCTCATTCATTGACATGGTCCCTTCGCGCCACGGCACCTCGGCTCACGGATCCACGGTGATCTTGCGCGCCAGAAATTCATCATTCACGTTTCGAATATATCGCACCGTGCCATCCACAAAGGCAAAATTCGCGCCGCCGGTCTCGTCGCCATCGTGCCGCGGATCATACGTCTGCGTGGGCCGCGTAAGCGGATCGAAAACGTCCGGCCCCGTGCCATTGTGGTAGGGCCATTTCGCGATATACCAGAAGCCGAAAGAACGGGCATCCACGAAGGCGACCACGGTGTTGAGCGGCGGCCGGAACCGGCTGATCGGCTTGCCCGGCAGCCATTCCGTGTTCGGGTTGTTATCTACATCCGAGGTGCGGTCGGACACGCCGAAGCTGCAGTTATACCCGATGTAGGAGTCCGTGGGTTTGGGCGCATACACCGCGGGGCCCGGGCATTTGAGCGGAGAGCTGCGGTGGAGAATCGGCAACTTGGTCAGGTCGGTGTCGAAATACCTGCCCAGGAACTTCGGGCCAAACCACGGATTCGTGGGCCCCGGCTTGTCATAGACCGGCGGGGTGCTGCGCACGTCCTCGCTGTACATGACCAGCGCCGAGACCAGGTAACGCTGGTTGGTCATGCACTTGAGAAAACCCGCCTTCTTGCGGATCCCGCCCAAGGCGGGCAGCAGCAGCGATATCAGGATCGCGATGATCGCCACCACAACCAGCAGTTCCACCAGGGTGAAGCCTTCCGGTCTGGACCCACGCTGCATCATTTTATCCATCCACAACCAGTATGCGTCTTGGGTCCCACATTGTCAATGACCGCCCGAGCCTGAAAAAACGAGCCTCCGCGGGACGCGAGGTCGTGCGGAGGGCTCGCCGGCCCAGGCAGCCGGAGCGGAAACGAACGCCGAAAAGGCAAAAACGGCGCCGCCGGTGCGGTCCGGCGGCGCCGTTCCTTCCGGGAGCGGGGAATCAGACCACGCCCTGTTCGAGCATGGCATCCGCCACTTTGACGAAGCCAGCAATATTCGCGCCCATCACGTAATTGTCGGGCTGACCGTATTCCTCGGCGGCCGCACGGCATGCCTCGTGGATCGAAATCATGATTTCGTTCAATCGGCGATCCACCTCCTGCCGTGTCCAGGACAGCCGCATGGAATTCTGCGCCATCTCCAGCCCCGACGTGGCGACCCCGCCGGCGTTTGCGGCCTTGCCCGGTCCAAACAAGACGCCGTGGGCTTGGTAGACGTCCACGGCTCCCGGCTCGCTGGGCATATTGGCCCCTTCGGCGACCAACATGCACCCGTTCTTGACGAGCGCCTGCGCGTCCTCGGCGCTGATCTCGTTCTGGGTCGCACTGGGAAATGCGCAATCGCAGGCGATGTCCCAAGGCCGCTGGTCGGCGCGGAACTCGGCCTTGAACTCGTCGGCATACACTTTGATCCGCTCGCGGCGGCGATTCTTGAGGTCCATCAGGAACTGGAGCTTCTCGACGGTGACACCCTCCCGGTCGTACACGCTACCCGAGGAATCCGAGAAGGAAACCACTTTCGCACCCAGTTGAATCAGCTTCTCGGCCGTGTACTGTGCGACGTTGCCGGAGCCGGAGATGGTGCAGACCTTGCCCTCGAGCGTCTCGCCGCGGGTTTTGAGCATCTCCTGCGCGAAATAGACACAGCCGTAACCCGTCGCTTCAGGCCGGATCAACGAGCCGCCCCACTTGAGGCCTTTGCCGGTAAGCACGCCCGTGAACTCGTTGGCGAGCCGTTTGTATTGGCCAAACAGATAGCCGATTTCACGCCCGCCAACTCCGATGTCCCCGGCCGGCACGTCCGTGTCGGCGTCAATGTGGCGAAAGAGCTCCGTCATGAACGACTGGCAGAAACGCATGACCTCCGCGTCGGATTTGCCCTTGGGATCGAAGTCCGATCCGCCCTTTCCTCCTCCCATGGGCAACGTGGTCAGCGAGTTCTTGAAGACCTGCTCGAAGGCGAGAAACTTCAGAATACTTGCGTTGACGCTGGGATGGAATCGGAGGCCGCCCTTGTAGGGACCGATGGCGCTGTTGAACTGGATGCGGAAACCCCGATTCACCCGCACGCGGCCTCGGTCATCCACCCACGGCACTCGGAACTGGATCATCCGCTCCGGCTCCACGATGCGATGCAGGATGGCACCGTCAAGGTATTTGCGGTGACGCTGCACGACGGGTTTGAGCGAATGCAGCACTTCGGTGACGGCCTGCAGAAACTCCGGTTCGCCGGGGTTCCTTCGCTGTACTTCATCCAGAACTTGAGCGATGATCTCCATTTCCATATTTCCTTTCCCGTATCGTTTTTGGGCGGACATTCGACGGTCTCTGTCTGACTCGAGAGGGCAACGCCGCCACTGCCTCCGAAGGCAATGCGCTGCCGTATAGCGTAAATAAATGTGGCCAATCAAGAACATATGCCAATATTAATGCGGCAATATTGCCGTATAGAGGGTTGCGTCCGTGGGCGCCTTGTGGCAGTCTCGAGACCGTGGCCCCACAACGCGGAGAACCGAATGAGCAGAGCCGACACGGAACCGTTGCGCTGGGCGATCCTGCGCGCGCTGGCGGAGGCGGACGGCCCGATAGGAGCGCAGCGACTGACCGAGCGGGTTGCGATGCAGGGGGTGGTGGCGCCGGCCCGCACGTTTCGCTACCACCTTTTGCAACTGGACCGGGAGGGGCTGACGCGCGGCCGCAGCCGCCGCGCGGGCCGGGAGATCACGATGGCGGGGCGCGACGCGCTGGCCAATGCTCGGGTGGTGGAGAAGATCGGCTTTGTCGCGGCCCGCGTGGACGACCTGGGCTATCGCATGACGTTCGATCCGCGCACCGGTGGTGGGCTGATTGTCGCAAATGTGACGGAAATATCGGAAGGCGACCTGTCGCGCGCGCTCCCGTTGATGTACGCGGTCTTTCGCGCGCGAATGGGCATGGGAACGCGTATTGCGTTGGCACGGCCCGGCGAATCGTTGGCGGGGCGGCGAATCGCGTCGGGTCGCGTCGCGATCGGCACCGTTTGCAGCGTCATCGTCAACGGCTGGCTGATGCGACGGGGAATCCCCGTAACGTCACGCTTCGGGGGCCTGCTGGAATTCCGCGACCGCCGGCCTTTGCGCTTTCGGGCACTGATCGAATATGGCGGCACGACGCACGATCCGCTCGAACTCTTCATCGCGGCGCGAATGACGAGCGTGTCCGAGTACGCGCGAACGGGCCATGGCATCGTGGGCGCCAGCTTTCGTGAAGCGCCGGCGGCCGCCTTGTCTGTCCTGCACGGCGCTCGGGAGGATCTGGACCGTCTGGGGCTGGGCGCGATTCTGGAAATCGGGCGACCCAACCAGCCGTTGCTCGACATCCCGGTGGCCGAAGGTCGAGTGGGACTGGTCGTGATCGGAGGGCTCAACCCGATCGCAGCGATCTGCGAGGCCGGGATTTCGGCCGACGTGCATTCGTTGTGCGGCTTGGAGGATTACGCGCGTTTCCAGCCGATCCGGGAATCGCTGGCGGCGAAGCGCGATCGAAGCTACTGGATTGACTGACGCCGGCCTTGCGGTTCGTCGCGGAGGATCCTGCGTTTCGCACGCTTGTCGCGCCCGCCGTTGCAATGCGGCTGCCTCGATGTTATTCTGAATATTTCAGGTGACTGTCATGTCTGTGGAATCCAACGAACCCGCGCCGGAGAACGAGGAGCCGAAGCCGCACCCGCTTCCGGAGAAGTCGCCGGAACCGCCGTCGCGGCTGCCCATGCGCGGGCTCATCCTATGGTTGCTGCTGCTGGCCCTTTTCTTGAGCCTCTTTCAATTTTTCTCGTCCGGTCCGGAGCGCGTCCGCGATCTGCCTTACAGTCCCGATTTTTTGGAGCTGGTCCGGCAGGGGCGGATCAGCCGGGCGCAATTGGTCTTGGAAGTCTCCGGCGCGCAATACGTCCGGGGGGAAACGACGGAGATTGATCCACAGACCGGAAAACCGAAGAAATTCCGCACGGAGGTCGTCGTGCTCGACGACCTGTTCCGCGATCTGAAAAACGTGCCGAATCTGGAAATCAAGCGCCAAAACCCCTTGATCTGGCAGATGCTGTCGGGCGCGCTGCCGTTCCTGCTGGTGATGGGCGTGCTGTATTTTCTGATCAACCGGCAGATGAAGATGGCCGGACGGGGCGCCTTGAGCTTCGGGAAGAGCCGGGCCAAGCTGCTGACCCGCGGAAAGAACCGCATTACGTTCAACGACGTGGCCGGCATTGACGAGGCGCGGGAGGAAGTCCAGGAGATCGTGGATTTCCTGAAAGACCCGAAGAAATTCCAGAAACTCGGCGGCCGGATTCCCAAGGGCGTGCTGCTGGTGGGACCGCCGGGCACGGGAAAGACGCTCCTGGCCAAGGCCATTGCCGGCGAGGCGCAAGTGCCGTTCTTCAGTATCAGCGGCTCCGATTTCGTGGAGATGTTTGTCGGCGTGGGGGCGTCGCGGGTGCGCGACATGTTCGAGCAGGCCAAACGGAGCGCCCCCTGCATCATCTTCATTGACGAGATTGACGCGGTGGGCCGCAGCCGCTTCAGCGGCATCGGCGGCGGGCATGACGAGCGCGAGCAGACGCTGAACGCACTGCTGGTCGAGATGGACGGTTTCGACACGCAGGAGGGCATCATCATCATCGCGGCGACGAACCGCCCGGACGTGCTTGACAACGCGCTGCTGCGCCCCGGCCGCTTCGACCGCCAGATCGTCGTGGATCTGCCGGGGCTGGACGGCCGACTGCAGATTCTAATGATTCACGCCAAGCGGGTACGCCTCGCACCGAACGCCGATCTGCGCCGCGTTGCGCGGGGAACGCCGGGTTTTTCCGGCGCAGACCTCGCGAACCTGATCAACGAGGCCGCGCTGCTGGCGGCCCGCCGCGGCGCGTCCGCCGTCGAGATGAGCGACCTGGAGGAGGCGCGCGACAAGGTTCGATGGGGTCGCGAACGACGCAGCCGGATGCTGGACGATCAGGAAAAGAGGCTGACGGCCTATCACGAGTCCGGACACGCCCTCTTGCTGCAGATTCTCGGCGGCGAACCGGTGCACAAGGTGACGATCATACCCCGCGGCCAGGCGCTGGGCGCCACGATGCAATTGCCGGAAAAGGATCGGTATACCGAAAGCCGTTCGAAGCTGCTGAAGATGATCACGGGCCTGATGGGCGGCCGCGCCGCCGAGGAGATCGTTTTTGGGGACGTCACGACCGGCGCCCAGATGGATTTCCGGCAGGCGACGCAGATCGCCCGGCTGATGGTCTGCGAGTGGGGCATGAGCGATGCGCTCGGCCCGCAGAGCTTCGGAGAACGTGAAGAATTATTGTTCCTGGGGCGCGAGGTGAATCGGACGCAATCGTTCAGCGAGGAAACCGCGCGTCGCATTGATGCGGAAATATCGCGGATTCTCCGGGAGGCCTATGCGGAGGCCACGCGCCTGCTGCGGGAATATCGGGATCGGCTCGACCTGATGGCCCGGCTGCTGCTCGAGCGCGAGACCCTGAGTGGAGCGGATGTCGAGGACATCGTGCGGCTGGGGCGCCTCCGCTCCGATGAGGAACGGGACGCCGTTCCGACGGCCTCCGAGCCCGCCGCGGCTTCCCCGCCGGGCGCGGCATCCGCCCCCGCGTGATTAGACGATGCGCACGCCGAGCGGTTCGCCGCGGAAGGTGAGCGGCGTATACCCGTGGCGGCTGCAAAGATCCTGCACGGGCCCTTGCATATGGACGAGCACCGCACCGCCGGCATCGCCGCGGACCGCCCCCGCGCCGCAGATCTTGGCGGCGCCGCCCGAGGCTTCAACATCCGCAATAAATGCCTGCACCTTTGCAGGAACTACGCCGATCCGACACAGGAGCCGGTGATTTTCGCGGATGCCATCGCGGAAGGCTTCATCATCGTTCCGGCACAATGCCGCCTCCAGTGCCAAGGTGACGCGCTCGAATTCGCACCAGATCCCCGAGCCGCCGTGCGCGCGGCGCACCTCGGCGACGCACTCTCCGGTCGTGGAGGCGGGCTGCCCGGTGTCCACGAGCAGCAGTCGAAGGCGGGGCAGGGGAATCTTCCGCGCCTCGCCCTGTCGAAAGACGGCGCATCCACCGTGCAGCGAGATGAACGAGTCCACGCCGCTGGCATAACCGTGCTGCAGCCGTTCCGTTTCCAGGCTGTACCGGTAATACCAGTCTGGGCGGAATTCGACGCGAAAATAGTGTCCCACCGCGCGCAACACGCTCAAGATCGAGGCGGCCGAGGAACCGAGACCGCAGCCTATGGGAATGGTCGAATGCATGCGCACGCGGATGCCGTCCGTAACCTGAAGGTGCAGGCCGTCCAGTACCGTGATGAAAGCGTACTGGAAGAGGTCGGCCGGTTTGCGCAGAATCTCGCGCAATCCCATCCGCCCTTCGGCGAATTCCTGGTAGTTGCGCTGGACGCGAACTTTGAAATCGCGCAGCGCCCGAACCGTGAACGATTCGTTGCTCGCGACATCGGGAAGATCGAACGACACGTCGTCGGCGCCGGTCCCGCCGGCCGTCACCACGGCTTGCGCATGACGGTCAATGGCCATGGCCAGGGCGGGGCAGCCGTAGACCACCGCATGCTCTCCGCTCAGGATCAGTTTGCCGGGGGCTATGGCTTTCATGGGACTACAAGGCCTCGTAGATCCGTTTATGCTGACTCACGCCGGCCAACCGATAGGGACCGGTCCGATATTGCGAGAACACGTGCTCACCGCCGTCGTTGGGGAAGGGCAGGCTGAATATATCCTCATATTGCTGGTATTCCAACTCCTGTCGCGCCGCCAGCAGGGCCTGATGCTCGGCGGCGCGCAATTGCGACCGGTATCCGGGCACCACCTGACCGCTGAAAAACTCGGCCACGCAGCCGGAACCATAGCTATACAAGGCGAGCCGCCGACCGCTGAGGTCCTCCGCCGACTGATCCAGGAGCGATGTCAAACCTTCATACAAGGAGGCGGTATAGGTGTTCCCCGTGACCCGGTTGTACCGCAGCGAATCGCCAATCTGGACGCGCAGTTCCTCGGACGTCGGCTCCGGCGCTCCGGACGCGTGCCACAGACGGGCGTGCGCCTTCTCGGCCATCCGCGTGAAGGGCAGATGATAACAAAACCGGTCAAAATCCTGGAGGCGCCGCCCCGAGACCGCGCGATAGCGCTCCCAGGCCTGGATCAGCGAGGACAGATACACCCGCGTGGAATACTGGCCGTCCACCAGGGCCGCATCGCGGTAATTGGGGCGCCAGAAATCCATCACGTCTTCCGAGTGGCATCCGGCGTCCGGGTCCAACGCCAGGATCCGCGGTTCCGCGCCAACCAACAGGGCCACGGCGCCGGCGCCCTGCGTCGGCTCGCCCGGCGATTGCAAGTCGTACCGCGCGATATCGGACGCCACGATGAGTGCCTGACGGCCAGGGTGGCGCGCCGACCACGCACAGGCCAGCTGTAGCGCGGCCGTGCCGGAATAGCAGGCCTCCTTCATCTCGATGGCGCGACAGGATGCCGGCAGCTCGAGCAGACCATGGACAAACAGCGCCGCCGCTTTCGACTGATCCACCCCCGTCTCGGTCGCGAAGATCAGCCACTCGATCCGACCGGGATCGGTCCGCTCCAGCAGCGGTCGCGCAGCGCTGGCCGCCATCGTCACGACATCCTCGTCCGGCGGCGCTATGGCCATGCGTTCCTGACCGAGGCCGATCCGGTACTTGTCCGGATTCACGCCGCGTTTCTCCGCGAGAACCCGCAGGTCCAGATAATAGGCCGGAGCGTAGAAACTCAGGGCGTCAATGCCAACCGGCGTCTCATTCATAGGGTTTGTCCGCAGTCTCCCGACGTCGTCGCCAGCAGGGATTCATTGGCTACCAGCGCGTCGGCTTTTCGCTGCCCCAGCAGAAACATCGCCGTACGGAATTCGCGCCGAATCCGTTCGATGGTGGCGATCACCGCCGCCGTCGATTCCCGCGCCGGCGCCAAAAATGGCAGCGCCATTCCGCACAGCGACGCACCCAGCACCATGGCCTTGACCATGTCCACGCCCGTTCGCAGGCCGCCGGAGGCGATCAGGATTGCTTTTCCGAGCAGCGGCCGCAACTGTCGCAGCGCAAGCGGCGTGGGCAGGCCCCAGTCTTGAAAGACCATGCCGAGCCCCTCTGCGTTCGTCGCACCGGTCCGGTGAT
>CAYLTB010000038.1:0-20640 GCA_964386675.1 uncultured Verrucomicrobiota bacterium | reverse complement strand
CCACACGATGTCGCGCTTGACAGCTAACGCGCCACCATAGGCGACAGACTCGTACATTTCTCCGACGCCGGACAGCCCGACATCGATCTCCGGACCGTCGAACGTCGTGACGATGTCATCGTACTCGTAGGAATCGACGCCAAGCGTGCCAGCGACCGCGCTGGTGCCAATCCCGGCGTCGTAGGATTGCAGCAGCGTCAGCGAGTCCGCCGGCGGCGCCTGCATCTGGACCTCGAATGCGTTCACCCGCCAGCCGTCCTGTGCGGAATAGTCCCATGGCAGATCGTAGTTGCCGGCTGCCGTCATCAGCCAGGCACGATGCGTAGCCTGATCGATCAGGCTGCCGATCGGCGTCCGGTGCGTCAGAGACGCTCCTCCGCCGAGCTGGATGACATTCTGCTCGCTGTACGTGCAGCTGCCGACGCTGTACGCGCCGACCACGAAAATTCGCGTCGCATCATAATCGTCGTTCTGGTCCGGCGTCCCGAATGGCGACTCGGGCTGCCCAGTGTACGGAATCAGGTACGGCACACTGTTTGGCTCGACACTGGCCGGCCAGTGAAACGCGCCAAAATACTCCTCTGCCGCGACATTGTTGATCCGCAGTTGTCCTGCCTCGTCGCGCGAATAGACGTGGCACCAGCGATTCGGATCGCCGGTCAGCGGGACATCGGATACCCAATAGGCGACGCGTGGTGGCGTGAACGCGGCATCCTCGACGGCCAGTGAATACGGATCGAATAGTGCGGAAACCGCCGCCGACAGCGCGTTGGCGAGGAATCCGGCGGCGATGATCTCCGGCTCGAGCGGCATCGGGTGCGGCCAGCCCAGGCCAAGGCGCAACGGGATTGGCGGGTCGATCGCCGCGGCCGGCAGCCGGCGCGGCGCATAGGTGGTGGTGCGAGCGCCGCCGGAGAGTTGCGCGCGCAGCCGGGCCAGATCAGCGGCGGTGGCGCGCCGCGTCATGTATTGCTCCGCGGCGGTACGCCATAGGCGCCAACGCCCACCCTCGGCGGAATGGCAGGGACCACCTGCGCGGCCGGCAGGCGGCGGTTGCGCTGCGTCCCGGCGGCGCCGCCGGCCTGCGCCAGGCGCTCCAGCGTGCGCACTAGCTGGTCCGGGATCTGCGCCATCAGTCAGCCATCATAGCAGGATGGTCAGCGGGTCCTCGGTCAGCGTCGCGTCATACGACGCGGACAGCGTGACCAGGGCTTTTGCGCGCTCGGCCGACTCGACGCCCGGGAACGTGACCGTGATCGAATGGTCCTCTGACGGACCCATCTTGAAATCGGCGCTCGGCGTGCCGGTCAGCAGCGTGCTGGCGGGCGACGTGCCGGCCGGCGCGGTGATCGGCGTATCCGGGTGACTCGTGCCGGTGCCGGCCACCGAGCAGATGGACACCGAAAATTCGGTCACCGCCTCGCCCGTTGCCGGCGACAGCCGATGCGACAAAGCGCTGACCTTGCCGCGCGCCGTGCATCCGGTTACGGTAATCGACAGGGTCTGGTCGAGATCGATCGCCGGATTGAGCGGCATGGCCGCGGCGACGCGGTTGCCGCGGTGGGAACCCCAGATGCGCGCCTTGGCAATCGCAATCAGCGTTTCCATCGCGGCGTCGGCCGATGCCCGGTCACTATCCGCGGTCAACGTCACATCGGCGGCAGTAGTAAATCCGGCGCTCGGCGTGGCCGTGTCGAGCGGCGGTATGCCGCTCACGTCGTTTCGGTAGAGCACCGCCGAATGTTCAGCGGCGGCGATCGGCAGATATTGCCCCTCGAGCGCGCCGGATAACCGATCGAGGCGGGTGCCGATGGCGCCGACGCTGTTTGGCGCGACGACAGTAATCTCATGCCGCTCCTCAATCTGCTGCGCGTAGTCAAACGATATTTCAGCCTGGAATCCCTGGCACAGAAAAACATCAGCCGCCGGATTCGGCGTCCAGATGCCGCCCGCCCAGGAAACATTGGTCGTCGGCATGTCCGTATAGGTGATCGATTCAATGGTTCCGCCGGCGGCCTTGATCGCCTGCTCTACCTGCGACCGCTGCAGCCAGTAATTGCCGGCCGCCAGGTGCGCGGCGAACGTGGACGAATCGACATACTGGTAGTTGAGGTCGTAGGTTTCTGCCTTGACGCGCGGGAACCGGAATTCGAACGTCGCTTCAACCTGGTTGACCAGCTGATGCCGGCCGGCCAGGGAAATCGACAGCGACCCGTCGAGAACATGCGCGGCAGTCAGGGCCAGGTCTGGCGTGCTTTTCGGCGCCCAGTCGGTCACCCGGGCCAGTCCGGCCGGCGACAGCGACAGCGACGCAGGGACGGTAGACAGCAAATCCTGCGCGTAAGTCCAGCCGGCCGCGGCCGGGTCGAAAATCACGGACGACCAGCGGGAACCCGGAATCAGGGTATCGATGTCGCCGCGGTCGAGCGCGTCGAGCGCGCCCTGCAGGTCGTCGGTGCAGCGCAGGCTGATCGTGCGCTGATCCAGATCCAGCGATGGAGTGTCGATCAGCCCGGTAAACAGGCGGGAGACGGAAGCCGGCGTGCCGGACGAAACATCGGCCACGTCGATCGTAATCGTTTTGCCGAGCCAGTCCTGCACGGCGAATGTCGTCGCGGCGGCTGGGCGCAGCGTTACATCGGCCACCCGGGCGGCGTCCTCCTCGGCGTCGACGCGGATGTCTCCGACGACGCGCGCCGACTGGTCAACACCGGCGATGGTGACGATGGCAGCCCAGACGCCAGCGGCGCCGCTGCCATAGGTTCCGGGATAGGTGACCGGCACGCTAGACCTCCTCGGCCTCGATTTCCCAGCGATGCGAGGCGTCGCCGCGCGAACCGCTCTCGGTCGGCCGGCTGATCCAGCAGGTCAGCAGCGGGTAGTAACCCACCTGATAGGCGACCGCCCCGCTGGCCGCGTCCGCCGTAGCCAGATTGCCCACCAACGAAACCGGGACCTCGACGATGCTGTGGTCGGGGAACAGGGCAATCCCGTACGGCGTACACCCGGAGTCTGAACGCCGGGCTGCCGGCAGGGTGGCCTGCCGCGCACCGTCTGCGGTGATCGTCCGCGGCACGACACAGGCCACCGAATATTGCTGGGTCGGGTCGAGCGCGGCGATTCCCGGTGGCACCCAGCCTCCGCCGGAAATGACCGTGCGCAGCTTGGCCCAGGTCACCTGTTTGATGCCCAGCCCGGACATTGTGCGCAGGATGATTTCTCCGCCGATCGGCTCGTACGTCTGATCGAGGTCAAGCGCACCGCGCGCCGGGATTTCAAGCGTGCCAATTTTCAGTGTCTGCATGAGCGCGCTCCGTCAGATCCGGCGATCATCGCCGGGCGCCCTTTTGCAGTGCGGCGCGGGCAAAGTCCGCCTGAAGGCGGTCGAAATCGTAACCATCAAGGGTCGCCGGGTAACGGCCGACGCCCGGGAAATTGAATACCGCAGCGGCCTGCCGACGCCCCGGTCCGGACGGATCAATCAGCGGAGTGCTGCGCAGCTGATTGACCAGCCCGCCACCGGCAAAACCTGGCAGCACGCGGCGCAGCGCATCCATGCCGAACCGGTTGAACTGCGCCAGGAAGGCCAGCGCGCCCGGCTGCCGGACGATTTCCTGCCGGGTGACAAACTCGCCGGCATGAACGATGCCGGCCGGCTGCCACTTGCCGCCCGGGCCGGTCCATCCGCCACGCGCAAACCCGGTCGTCGTGCCATTGCCCTCTGCCGGGGCGCCCTCGCCGCTCGTCGTCACCTGGTTGACGGTGACGGTGATGGTTTTATCCTGCAGCGCATCCAGCCGTGCCTGTATCTCAGCAATGCTGCCTTCCGCCTGCGTGATGTCCACCTCAACCGACAGCGCCGCGGCCTGTGCCTGCAGAGCCGCCAGTTTTTGCTCAAGTTCGGCGATCATCGCCTGTTGCCCGGCGGCGCGCTCTTCGAGCCGCGCGGACTCATCCTGTTTCAGCCGCGCCTGTGCCTCAAGCGCGGCGGCGCGCGCTTCGCTCGCCGCTTCGATGGCGCGCGCCCGGGTTTCCGGGTCGCCGGCCTTGTCGGCCAGGCGCAGCGTTTCCTCTGCGGCGCGGATGGCCTGCTCGGCCAGCCGCGCGGCATTGTCCGTCCGCCCCTGTTGCGCGGCCAGCTTGGCCAGCAATCCGGCGTTCGTCGCCTCCGCCTGCGCCTGCCGAAGGTCGCGCGCGTTGAGAAAAGCCTGGTCCTCCGGACTCATCTGCTGCCGACGAACGTCCTCGGCCGAGCGGGCGCCGCTGGCCCGCGCTTCGACCGCCGCGGCGAGCAGCGATTGCGCTTCTTCGCTCGCCTTTTTTGCCCCGTCGATCGAGGATTGCCAGGCCGATTTCAGCGCGTCGCGCAGCTTCTCGGCGCTTTTGATCTGCGCCTCTGTGCGTTTGGCGTCGCTGTCCAGAATGTCTCGGTCCGCGGCGCCCGAGGCCACCGCGCGCAGCCGCTCCAGCTTTGCCAGATCTACCTGCAGCTGGCGCTGCAGGCGCAGCCGCGTTGCGGCATTGTCCTGCGCATCCGTTTTCCCTTCGTCAACGTCGGCGGCCCGGCGGTAATATTCGCGCAGCTTGACCAGCCGGTCCAGCTCATAGAGCGCGTCGACGTCGTCCGCGCGATTTTTCTCGCGAAACGACGCGATTTTTCGTTGCAGACGATCGATGTCCGCCGTTGCCCGGTCGGCTAGCTCGCGGTTGCTTTTGATGGCGTCCAGCGGCGAGCGGCCGAACATCGCCTCGAGAACGCCGGCAACCCCGATGCCGGAATTTTTGGCGGCTAGAATCTTTTCGAGGAATTTGTTCAGGGACGGGATCAGTTCGCTGCCGATCGCAATGCCGGCGGACGAGGCCAGGCCACGCATGCGGTCGAGCGCCTCGTTGAATTTGCCGGCCTGTTTGGCAAAGTCGCTGGACACCACCCCGCCGGAGCGCTCCAGCTCGTCGAACAGCTCCTGTAATGCCTCGCGTCCGCCGTCGAGCGCCAGCACCATATCTTTTCCGACCTTCTCGCCGAAAATGCCGATCGCGGCATTGGTGCGCGCGGCGCCTTCCGGCAACTGGCTGATTGCCTCGGCCAGGTCAAGGAAAACCGGCAGGGCGCCGCGAATCCGGCCGTCCGCCTCGCGCACGTCGACGCCCAGCGCCTGGAATCGTTCTGCGGCGGCCTGGTTGCCTGCCCCGGCGGCGGCAATCTCGGCGTTGAGACGGACAAGACCTTTCTGCAGCTTTTCCTGGTCCACCCCGAGCACGGTCGTCGCATACTGGAGTTTTGACAAATCCTCGACCGAAACTCCAGTGCGGACCGACAACTCATCGAGCGCGTCTGCCGCGTCGATCGCCGATTTGGTCACGGCCACCAGCCCGGCCACCGCGGCCGATCCGGCAATCGCCCCGCCAAACGACAGGGCTTTTGAGCCGACCGACTGCAATGCTCCGAGTTCGGTCCTGACGCGGTTGATTGCCGCAACGGCGCCGCTCGGGTCTCCCTGCAGGACTATTTTGGTCTGAACGGTCATCGGCGCACTGGATCTGGTTAGGGGTTATTCCCGGCAGCCTCGTTTGACACCTCGATCGCCGCCTGATACAGCCGCCAGGGATAGGCCAGCGCGCCAGAGTGGCCGCGCTGGCCGATCAGGCGGGCAAGGTCTCGGTCAAGCCGGGCGAGATTCTCTGCTGACCGATCAGGCGGCGCGTTTCCATCTGCACGGAGCGTGCGGCCTGGTCGATCGCCGCCCGGACACGAAAAAAATGCGGGTTGATCTCCCGCGCGGTATCGGCAACAACCTGCAACTGCCGCACGGTCAGAGATTCGAGGATGTCGACGCTGGCCGAGGTCATGCGGGCCAGATCGTCGATGCCGATGTCCGGCAGGGCCAGCGCATGCAGCGGGTCGCGCTCGCTGGCCACCGCGGCCTCGGCCAGCCAGCGGCGCACGTCGGCAACCGTCAGCTCGTTGACCGTCAGGTCAACCGGGTCCGCGCGGCCTTCGGCCGCGAATGACAGGCCGATGTGCGCGGCGGCATCTGACGGGTATAGGGGGGGCTGCGGAGTCATTTTCTGAAAAATCAGGAAACGAACTGCAGCTCGGCATATTGGCTTTTGCCGACGATGGTTTCGTCTTTCTGGACAGTAAACGAAACCTGCGCGGTGGCGTAATCGTCAGTGATGAATGGCAGGTTTTGCGCAACGCCGAGTTTCGCTTTCCAGATCCGCGCGACGAAATATTTCGAGTCCGTCTGATTCACCCCTTCGACGAAAATCGACACGTCCGGGGCGGACGACAGCAGCGATTGCACGTCCTGCGCCACTTTGGGCGTATAGCTGATGGTGATCGAGTCGCCGTTGGCCACCCCTCCGGTGGTGATCGTCCCGGCAATCAGGATGCCGCCCGCGCTGACCGTGTAGTCGGCAGACAATACCGTCGTGGCGCCTTTTTTTACCGTGACCGTTTGCGTCGTGTCGAGGATTTTTTTGGTCGGCACGAATTTGTTGGTGTTGATCTTGTACCCGGCCTCGTCGGTGATCGGCGTGGCCGCAATCGCCGTCGTGCTTCCCCAGAGAATCAGAGCCAGGTTGTCCGGCGTGAAGTGCCGAAGGTCCATGGTGCCGGTCATGTCGGTAATTCGTTTGACCGAGGCGTCGACGCCACCCGCTCCGGTACGATAGTCGAGGAGCTTTTTTTCCTCCTCGGCAAAACTGATCGTAAACGCGCTGGTGTTTTCCGCGTCAAAAAATTTCCGTGCCTCGAAGGTCGCCGCGTCAGAATACGCGGCCAGGCGGATTTTTGCGTTGGGGAGAAAGGCGACGCCGCTCATTTAGAAATCCTCAATTGCCGGCGAAATGTGCCGTAGTGAAAAAGGAAACGCCGAGGCGTAAAACCTGGCCATCGAAAACCGTCTGTGGGCCGTCGGTCATCAGCACGTAGCGGCCCGTCGCGTACTGCCAGCGGACGAGCGAGTTGATTGCGGCCGGCAGCATGCCCTCGGCGGCCGTCAGGTCTCCTGACGTTGCCCGGCTTTTGTGGCAGTAAACGCAGAAACTCCACTCGACGTCCATGCTGACCGTGCTGCCCGGGATGGTCCGCGAGCCGATCGCCCGCTCGAACTGGAGCTGACACACGATCGGGGCAGCGGCATCGTCGGTCAGGTCGACGTTGCCGAAGGTGCCGACGAGCGCCGTGCCGACTGGCAGTGCGCCGGCCAGCTTGGCCAGAATGCTCGCTTCGAGGTCGAAAATCATGGGATCAGGGCCAGATGCGCCAGCATCTCGTCGCGATTGATGCGCGCGGGCAACCCGACGACGCGATAATCGTCGCCGGCAATGGTGACCGTGTCGCCTGCGGCGAGCGTCACGTCGGCATGGGGGTAGCGCAGCGCATGCCGGGTCGTGCTGGCCGCGTCGTACGAGTCCAGATCCTGCGTATCCAGAATCCCCGGGAACAATATCCCGGCGGCACTGCAACGGGAGGCGAACCCGGCCGGGGCATAGGTGTAAAACTGGTCAATCGACATTTCGCCCGCCGCTCATGGCGTCAGTGAGGGCTCGTAGCCAGAGCCGAGGACGAATACCTGATCCATCTCGGCCAGCGACGCGGCATTGGTTTTGGCCCCCTGTACCGCGATCCGCAGCTGATTAATGTAGGCATGGCGCCGCGCGAACCGGTCGCAGGTTTTCCAGTAGGACCGGATGCGCGGCGTCGAGCCGTTGATTTTCTGGTCCTCGATATACGCTTCCGCTGCGGTGAGCAGCGGCTGCCCGACCAGCAAAAACCCCTCGAACAGCTGCAGGCGCGACAAAAAAACCGATTTCGGATCAGTCGCCGCCGGCAGGTCGTCGCCGGTCAGTACAACGATCCGGTTCCGCGCCGGCATCACCTGGAGGTGCTTCGGGTCGGCAATCGCCAGCGCGGCGGCCATGCCGGCGGCGGTATTCTCGAAAATCTTAGCGGCCACGGGTCAGGCTCCGTAAAATTGGAAAATATCCAGCGAAATGAGAGCCAGACCGCTGGTGTTGGCGCCCAGCTTCAGCGATGCCGAGCAGTCAAATGAGGCTGATGTATCCAGCGCGGAAGAGTTGAACACGTTCAGGGTTGTCCCGCTGCCGCCTACCCCGGATGTCGTGCTGACCGTCCGATAGGACGATTGCTTATTCTGGACGCCCTGATTCTGCATCATGGTGTTGCAGCAAACGACAGGGGAGGTGTTTGAGTTGTTTTGGAAAATGCACTCCGACCCGGCATACAAATAGACCGATTTCGAGTCGGCCGAGTTGTTGGCAATTTGATAAACATAAGCGTTCAGGCCGCCGTTTGGCCCCAGCGATCCTCCGGCGATGGTCAGGCCGGTGGGGCCGGTCACCTCTGCCGTGGTCGTCGTAAGGCGTCCATTGGCGTTAGACGACAGCGCGGTTTTCTGCGTCGGCGCGCGCGGCAGACCGGTCGTATAGGTCTCTGCGTAAACAATGCCGGCGGTGTCCGATGACCATTCCGTCCAGTACCACCCGGCGGGAATCGTCAACCCGCCGAAATTGGCCGTCAGATACATGTAGCAACCGGGCAGCATGCTGCCCAGGCCGGACAGGATCGCGGCCGACAGGGTGAACGCGCCGGCCGTGCCGCCGAAAATCAGGCCGTTCGATCCGCCATCGCCGGGCGGAATGATAAACGGTATTCCTACGGCGTACGCTGCCCAAACCGTCGGGACAACCACCGGGTCCTGGCGCATGACTCCACCAACGGCGGCGCTTTTCTGGAATGAGGCGAACATCCGCCCGTTGTCCTGTTTCGGTGCGTCGACGTAAACGGCGGCGCGTTTGCCGACCAGAACCGCTTCCAGAGAATCCGTCAGGTAGAGGGTCGCCCCGTCTACCGCGACGTGAGCTCCCGCAATTTGTGTTGGTTCGACCAAGCGAATGCTCATGCGGGGGCTTCCGGTCAGGTGGTCAGCGCGTCTTTCATGGCGGCGAACGAGGCGACGCGCTTGATTGCAACGTCAACCTCCTGGAATGCGACGACCCGGCGGGCGCCGGTGGTGCTCAGGCTGTACGGGTCAACCGTGATGTCCAGCCCGCCCCAGAATCCGAGAATCAGATCGGAGAAATTGCCGAACAGGATCGCCGAGCAAACGCCGGATGCCGACCCTTTGGTCAGGGTGCTCGGTACCGAGTTGGTTACCCAGGCATCATAGCCGAGGATGGTACCCAGGCCAGGTTCGCGGCCGCTGGTATAAACCGGATCGCCGTCCGTGCCGGAAAACTCCTGCGTTTTGCGCAATTTTCCGCGGACTTTTGCATTGGTCAGGAAAGCCAGCGTGCCGACGTCGGCGTTGGCGGCAGCGACCGCCGACTCGAGGTCAACCATGTGCTCATAGGTCGGCGCGGCGCCGTTGGTCCCGCCTGCCACGCTGCCGATGCCGCTCGTCTGCAGAATACCGGTCGGCTCGTCGCTGCCGGCGCCGTTGATGACGGCTGCCTGGATCATCTGAGCCAGGGTGGCAGCGAGGTCGGCGCGTAGGAATGCCTCGATGTCGATCGACGATTGCAGCATCAGGCGGCGGCCGTAATCGCACCAGGCGGCAACGGTATTTGGCGCCAGCGTCACCTGGCCAACGGTCGGCGCGCTCTCGGTCGGGGCGCCGTTTTCCGAAACCCAGTACCCGGTCACGGCAGCGCTATGGCTCGGGATGGCAACGTTGCCGTTGAGGTCGCGCAGGAAAGTCGCGCCGAGCCGGTCAATCACCAGAGCGTTGCGCAATAGAGAAATGAAATCGGTGCCGAGAATGTCCGTGCCGACCGTGTTGCCGCCGCCGGTGGCGCTGCCGACGGTCATGTCGCGATAGGCGACGCCTCGGCCGCCAAACGCATTGCGCAGGGCGCCAAGCGCGCCCATGACCTCGCTCCGCTGGCAGAAAATGCCGCGCGCCAGAACGTCGGAAGGGATGGTGATGGCACCGCCGCGTTCGGGTCGGCTGTTGCTGCGTTTGGCCTGCGCGGCCAGGCTCGCCTCGAATTCGAGCGGCGCGATCTGGCGCGCGCTCGCCGGATCGTGCGCCGCCAGAATGGCCTTGCGGAACGAGAATTTGGAAATTTCCGTTTCGCTCATGCCGATTTCCGGCGATTCGGCGAGGCGGATTTTCCCGGTGTCGCGCAGGGCCTGGAAAACCTGCGCCGAGAACGACTCGACACTGGTGCCGGCGCCGATGGCAGAGCGCGCCCGGTCGTCCAGACCGTGCGCGCGGCCGAGGGCGGTGATTTCCAAAACGCGCTGCCGCTCATCGGCCAGCGCGTCGGGTGAAAGACGAATCTCGGCGGCGGGCGCCGGATGGAGCGGAGGCTGTTCCGCCTGGGCTGTCATTTCCATGGTGTGATTCCTGGTGGTTTGGGTGGGGCAACCCGCGGCGGGCTGTGGATCAAGGGGCGTGGCGCGCGACGCGCCCGGGCGGAGTTCCCGCGGGCCATCGGCGCGGCCGACGCCCACAGTGTCGTCGGCAGCCACGTCGACGAGCGAGATTTCGAACGGCGACCACTGGGTCACTCGGTATTCGTCAGGGCCATCCTGCGGCGCGCGCGTCAGCACCCGCTCGCCGATGCGATAGCCGACGCTGATTTTTCCCAGGATTCCGTCTTCGATGTCCTGCCGCAGGCCGGCGAGGTCAGCCCGGCGCGACAGCGCGAGCATGGCCTTGCCGCGTCCCTGCTCGACCCAGGCGCGCTCGACGACGCCTAAGACGTTGCCGAGCGGCGCGCCCGCCGAGCCGGGGCCGCGGTCGTGATTGGCCAGCACCGCAGCGCGGTTCTGCAGACGGGACAAATCGATTTCGCCGGGGCTGTGGCCGAGGGTCTCGACCCATGGGCCGTCAAACCAGTCGGCGCGCAGATAGGGCTCCTCGGACGAAAACGCTACCTCGACGCGGAACAGACCGTCATCCGCAGCGGCGCCGGAGCGGCGAGCGACGATCGCGCCATCGATGGACCGGTACATCGCACGGTCAATCCGTGATGCCACGGCCTGAGCATGAGAAAAAACGCCGGCCGCCGAGGGAGGAGGAGCGGCCGGCGTGGGAATGCCCGCGCTGTCGGTGGACGCTGGCGGGGAGGAGACAGGGTGAGCGGCGGGAGGAATCATGGACCAATCATGCTCCGGCGATGGCGCGCAAACTAGGCAGAAAATTTCCCTGCGTTTTTTTGCCATCTTTCCCGGCAGGCGGGTCCTCCTGCTGCGCGGCAGGAGAAGTTCCGGCGGGCAGCGGACCGAATAGACGGTCATCCTCGGCGCGCTCGCCGGCGATTTGCTCGGGGTCCTCGCCGCGCTCCAGAATCAGGCGCGTGCGCGAGGTCAGGCCAAGTTCCAGATCGAGGCGGCTCGCCTCGGCCTCTTTGACTGGGTCGATGCCCTGCCAGCGGCGAGGGCGCCAGGTGGCGGCGGCGCGATAGGCGTCGATCCGCGTTGCGCGCAGCGACGGGTTGCGCAGGACGGCATGGGGCAGCCAGGCTGAGAAAACGTCCTCGTGCAGCCAGGACACCAGGCGCGCCTGCAGCCCTTTGTAGTGCTCCCGCTCGTCGAGGATGCCGACGCGCGCCGAGCTGTAATTGACATCGGCGAGGTCGTTGCCAATCGATACGTACGAGGCGCCGCGGGCGGCCGACCAGCCGCGAATCTGTGATTTGACGAACTCTCCGGCCTGGATATTGGGCCAGGCCGAGTCGTACTGCCGGAAGTCGTAACCCGACGGGACGGTGTCGAACTGCCCCGGTACGGTGGTGGTGAATTTGTCCGCTGCTGCCGTAATCTGTGCGATTTCGTCCGGGCTGAGGACCTTCCCGGCCGCTTTGGCCGCATCGAGGACGCTGGAAACGATCTGATCGGCGAACCCGGGCGGCGCGTCGCCAGTGGGCGACACGAAAAACCCGAGCCGCTGCGCCGAGTTGGTCGAGGCAACCGCCGCCGCCTCTTCGAATTTCTGCGCCATCCAGAGACGGCGGGCGCCGACGGCAAGCCACGGGATGCCGCGCAACTGGCCGATTTCCTCGGCAACGAACCGGTGACGGATTTCGTCCGCCGGGACGCGGACATGCCGCCCCACGCTGACCGCTCCGCCGGCACTTTCTCCGCTGCGCGCGGCGAGCAGCCAATAGGCCACAGGCACTCCGTCGTCGTCGATTTCTACGCCCATCCGGATGCGCCGCCCCTGATGCTCGCGCGTCAGCGTCACGTCGAGCAGCGTGGCAGGGATCAATTGCAGGCGGACACCGAACGGGCCGGAGCCGCGGCGCAGGCGATAGAGGATCTCGCCATCGCGGGCGAGGCTCATCAGGGCCAGTTTTTCCACCTCGCGCCAGGTCATCTGCCCGGACACCTCGCAGGCGCCGCGTGCGCCGAAGCGATCCCATTCCGCCTCGATTATGGCGTTGGTGGCGGCATCCTGCTCGGCCGGGCGAGTCGCCAGGGCCACCCGCATCTGCAGCCGGATGCCGGTGGCGCCGAGAACGTTGTCCTCGAGCTGGAGCAGGTAGCGCTGCGCCCACTCGTTGTTCCTGGCGAGCAGCCGCGAGCGGTGCATCATCGTTTGCCACTGGCGAGACAGGGCCTCGTTGATTTCTCCGGCCACGGTCGGCCAGTCGGCAACCCAGTCCGGCGTTTCCGCGGCGGAAAACGAGCGCGTGGCCGACTGCAGCGCTGCCACGCGCTGCGTGCGCAACGGCTCGGCCACCGCACTGATGGTCTGGCGCAACCAGCTCGCGCGCTCTTCGGGGGTCTCTGCCGAGCGGCGGAAGGGGGCCAGCATGCGGCGGGCGAACGGAACAATCCCGGCTGGCGCGCGGGAAGAGCGGTCTGTCATGGTCGTTGGCTCACGGTCGGTCGCACCAGACTACCCGGCACGGTAGAGCACGCGCGGATTGCGGTCGATGCACTCGCGGATCGCCTGCGCCTCGTAATATCGGATCAGCGCCGTAATGTCGGAAACGCTGCGAAACGTCATGGATTTGTCGCCGATGGTGTAGGACACCACGGCCCCCTGACCGCCGGCAACATAGGACGCCAGGGCCTCGCGCAAATCGGCCAGCGCGCGATTCGTGTCGCTGCGCGCGTCGAGCGTCGTTGCCGTCAGCAGGTTCGGCAAAATCTCGACGCTGGTAACGCCGAGGCCGAATCGCTCAAGCACCCCGCCGACGGTGCGCTCGACTCGCCCCCAGAGAGACGCCCAGCCAGCGGTCCACGTGGCGGTGGACGTGGCGGACAGCTCAACCGTATGAAAGGTGCCGGCGCCGACGGCCGGAATGTCAACCGGCGACGGCGCGCCAGCATCGCGCCAGAGCAGGCGGTAAGCGAGCTGCCAGCCGTCTGCGGTCGAGAATTCTGGCAGCTCGCGCTGCCAGGCGATGGTCTCGCCGGCGCGGATGGCCAGCGGTTCTGCGTTCGGGATGGCGAGGGTCATGTCCAATCATCGCCCGCCCGGCGGTCCGGAACTAGGCAAAAATTTTCCGGGGGGAATCGCGGCGTGACGCGCGGGATCCTCTGCGCGTCACCCGCCGCGCGCGAGTTGCCGCAGCTGTCGAATCCGGCGTGGCGACAGGCCGAGGCGGCAAGCCAGGGCGTCGGTGGATTCTTCCGGCGGCGCGGCCTCGACCGCCTGCAGGTTCCGCCGCTTGGCGCGCGCGGCGATGTACAACCGCTGCGCGCGCAAATCAGATTGACGGATGGCCGCTTCTACCCGCAACCAGACCGCCGGCGGAATCTCGGGCGCCGCCTGGCGGGCGACGGCGAGCAACTGCAGGAGGTCATCGCCGACCACGCAGCACCCTCGCGGCCGAGGCGATGGCGGCCTGCAGATCGAACGCCGGGGGCGCTGCGGGCGCCGGGCTGGCCGCGGCAGGCGGGGCGTCGCCCAGGGGGTTAGGCGCCGGCGACGCGCGGCGTTTGTGCGGCAGGTTGAGCAGCGGCCCGGCCAGGCGGCAAATTGCCAGGTTGCCGACCAGACAGTCGAGCGCCTCGTTTCTCGGGCGGACCTGAACCCACTCGACGAGGACGCGGCCATTGCGCACCCTGCGGCGCAGCTCTTCGGCGCCGAGCTGGTCGAAATATTCCTGGTCAAACGCCTCGGACACCGGGAAATGAAGGTATCCGGGACCTGGCTTTGCCTGCCGCAGGCGGGCGAGAATGATGGATTTTGCCTGGTCTACGCCCATCGGCTCGACCATCGGGCCGGCACGGCGCTGCCGGCGCAGGCGCTGCGCCCGCCGGCCGGCGTCTTCGATGATGGCGCGCCAGGTGCCAGGCACGCCCTTCGTCGCCCGGCGCCAGGCGCCGCGCGCGACATGGGCGAGCACCAGCGTTGTGTTATAGCCCGCGTCCACGCCGGCGAAGTCGACGCCAGCCTCTTCTTCGGCTGCCGCCAGATCATGCCACACGTCCTCGCGCGCCGTGTCGCCGGACAGAATGACGTGATCGAACAGCCACGCCTCCTCGCCGGCGCCCCACCCTACCACGCTCATTTCAAGCCGGTCTTTCTGGACGTCGGTCCATGCGGTGACGCGCCAGATTTTCCCGGCGGCTTCGAGCGACTCGCGGGTGTAGGTCTCGCGGCGCAGCAGGAGCACCCCGCCCTCGATGGCCTCGGCCGGCTCCTTGTAAACCTCGCCCCAGTCGGTATTGATAATGGCCCGGACCTTTGTCGTGTCGGTCTGCGCATTGACCAGACGTTGCGCCAGATCGCGCCAGGTCAGACCCAGGCCAACGGGAGAGTACGCCGCGGACATCTGGTAACTGCGCGTTCCGGGAACGCTCGGGCGAGCGACGCTCGCCACCCAGCGGCAGTGCTCCAGCATCCACGGTTTGGCGCGTTCGTCGATTTCCGCCCCGCACGACGGGCAGACGAACCAGGCGGAGAGCACGGCGCGCTGGCCACCGGGATTGCCGGCCGGCGCGCCGTCTGGCGCCTGCAGGGACTGCATCGATTCGACGGCGGCGGCGGCATGCCCGCCAACGGGATGCGCGCAGCGCCAGCGCAGGCGGTCGCGGGTCATCTCGTGATAACCCTGACAGTGCGGGCAGGGCACGTGCAGCCGCCGCTGGTCGCCCTCGAGGTAGGCGTCCCAGATGCGCGAGTGGTCCGCCCGCGTCGGGGTGGACAACAGAAAAGTTTTGGCGCGCGAGAATGAGCGCTGCCGATTGCTGATCAGGGTCAGCGGGTCGCCCTCGCCGCCGACATCCCAGGGGTAGCGATCGACCTCGTCGAGCGCCACATAGGGCACATGATCTGACGAGAGAGAGTCGGGAGAGTTGGCGCCCGCCTTGATCAGGCGGGAAACCGGGCTGTATTCGAGCACGTCTGACCGATTGGCCGAGTGCCGCGAGGCTGTCTGCGAAATGGCTGCGAGGGCTGGCGTTTCGCGCATCATTTTGGATAGGCGCGGGTTGAACGACCGATCGCGCAGCTCTAGCGTCGAGCTGACGTGCAGCACGTCGCGATTCCCGAGGTGGGCCATGATGTAACCCAGCCAGTTGTACATGGCCTCGGTTCCGCCGATGCCGGACGCTTTGCAGAAAACGACGGTGCGCACCGGGGAGTGCTCCGAGAGGTCGTCCATGATGTCGCGCAGGTAGGGGGTGAGCGACGTTCGCCAGCGCCCGGGCGCATTGGTGCCGGACGCCAGCCAGCGGTGGCGGTCGGCCCACTCGCTGACGGTCAGCAGGCTGCGCGGCCGGCAACCGCGCCGAAAGTTGGCGCCGAACTCTGGCAGCGCCGGGACGGCTGCCGATTCGGCCAGCCGCCCGAGGCGGTCAACCGTTTCATGCACCGCGTCTGACAGACGGTAATGCACGAGCGTTTCGTCAGCCGGACCACGGGACGGCTCGCCCAGCGCACGGCGCAGCATTTCCGGCAGGGCGTCGAGCGCCGCACAAACCGCGTTGCGGACGGCCAGCCCGGCGGCAACCACAGCGGCCTGCCGGCAGGAGGTCGCGCGTGCCTCGGCAAGCTGCATCTCGAGGTCGAGGGCGCCGAGGCGCGCCTTTTCCGTCTGCAGCGCAACCATCGACTGACTGGCAGCCCCCTCGTGGGCGACCCCAGCGGGCGGAACGGCGAGGGCGCCAGTCATGGCCGCGGCGACGCCAGCGCGCGGGCAACCGACTGATCCAGCGCGGCAGAGAATTGCGTATCGACCACCCGCTGGGCGATCGCCGAGAGGGAGAACAGCTGGCGGTAGCCGGGCGGCGAAACAAAATGAAACCAGGGATGAACCACCGAACGATTGCCGGTCTCGTCACGCCGCCAGATGCCGGGAGCTAGATGTTTGCTGGCAGGCGACCCAGGAACGACGACGAAAAATCCGACGGCGCGCTGCTGCTTGCCGCGCCCGCTCACCGCCCGGAACGTGCGCAGGTTGCGAATCGATGAGCGCAGGATCCCCAGCATTTCATGAATGTCTGCCGGCCGCGGGTTGCCGCGCGCGTCGAGTCTCAGTCCGGGCGCCGGGGCAAGCTGCATGCCGGCCGGCATCAGGCCGCGGAAGGCGAGCAGTTTTTCGATCCGCTTGAACTGGCGGGCGCCCGACCCGGGGCGGAACAGATGGCCGAGCGAGCGTTCGTAGGGCGTCCCGCGGCCGGCAGTGTCCGGGGTTGGGCGCAGCCGGACCTCGGCGCGCAGCGTTTGCCGGGTCGCCATCTGCACCTCGAAGGCGCGCAGTGTATAGGGCGTGGCGCCGCCGGCAATTTTGGCGCCCATCTCGACACGGATTTCGCGGTTGACGGCATGCGCGGTAACGGTCAGCGCGCGCGCGAGGACGAACGGCAGATGGCCGATCTGCGCGCCCAGGGCAGCCTGCGCCGTCGACAGGCCGCGCAGATCGATGGAAATGAAATCGCTCATGATTGGCGGCCTCTCCTGGCGGTTGGGAAAACGAAATTTCTGGACGGGACGGCCGGCGTGCTGCCTGGGCTGGTCACCTCGAGCAGATAGTCGGCGTTGAATCGCGCCGAAGGCGGCGGCGGCAAATGACCGATCTCGAATCCGTTTTCCACCGCGTGAAAATCGGTCCCGCCGCGCAGGCCGTTCCGGATCGCGGCAACAACCGGCGCCGCGCCGAACTCCTGGCGGAGCGCGTCCAGCCACTCGGCAACCCGGGGCATCTGATCGCGCATCCGCGTTGGCGCTTCCCCGCGCACGGGCGCCGTGCTCATGGCTTGCGCAGCCGGCGCAGAGAGCGCACGAACTCTTCCCGGATGGCGCGACGCACCAGGGCCAGTTCTGCGGCAACAAGGGCAGTCCTGGCGTCAGGATCGGCAGCGGCCAGGCGGGGCGCCGTCTGGTCCACCATCCGCTCGAGCGCGGCGCGCAGGACTCCGCCTATGGCATGCGCCTCGCGGCGCACGGCGTCGCGCGCATAGCGCTGGTGTCTCCGCATCTGCAGCGAGAGCAGGGCCAGCCCGTTCTGCGCGGCCAGGCGGCGGGCGGTCCAGTAGCGCAGCGTGCCGTGCTCGATCGTTTCAGTGGAGTCCTGGCCGTCGACCTCGCCGTGATCCTCCTCGCCTTGATCCTCACCAACGGCGCCCGTCACAACAGGCTCGGCGGCGCCCCCTGTTAGGCCACTTCGCCGGCCGGCCGCATGCCGGGCGGAAACATCCGGCCGCAGCCCGGACGTCGTCTGCTGCCACAGGATGAGGCTGCTGGACACGTCCAGGCAGCCGTCCGAACCGAGAACAAGCCGGCCGCGGCGGATCGCCCGGCTAATGGTCGATCGAGCAACCCCCAGCCGGGCAGCGAAAGCGGCCGGACGCTCTCGGCCAAAGGCCACAAAATCCGATGAGGCGAGCGGGCGGCTCATGGCAGACTCCTTTCTTTTCTTTTTTTTACAAATAAAAGAAAAGAAAGCTGCGGCCGCGCGCGCGAGCGCCATGACCGTACGCACCGAACGCACGGGCGAACGCGGGCGAGTGCACGTAACCCGTTGATTATGCGTGTACCGTACGCACCGAACGCACCGAACGCACACAATCTATGCGCGCGAGGGATGCACGCGTCGGCGAACGTGTCATCGCGCGCGTGTGCACGTAGATCCTGCATAACTGCGTTCGGTGTGTACGGTTGTTTGAAAATCAACAACTTGCTGCGTTCGGTCGTGCGTACGGGGTGCGTTCGGTGCGTTCGGTAAAGCCGCACATTTGGTCGGTCAAACATCGGATTCCCCCCCAAGCGCCGCCTGGAAAACATAATAGCAGTCGGTAATCCACTGGGTTTCGGTCTGGCTGGCAGGTTTTCGGTAGTCGGTCGCTCCAACTTCGGCACGATGCAGCAACGACTCCGGCGGAATGACCATTCGTCGCCGGATCGGCGCCCCGCCATAACTGGCCGACTTGAAACAGTCTTTTAGCTGGATGGAAAACCCGGGCTGCTTGCCGAGATAACCGGACAAATGGTTCTGTGCGCGGGCTTTTTCGCCGCGCGCCGTGCACCAGCGCTGGTAGGCCAGATAAACCTGCCCGCTGGCGCAGGGGCAAACCGGGCAGTTTGTCTCGCCAGCGATCCAGTCACGGACGAACCGTTCGATGCTCCCGGCGGACAACTCCTGCACGTCGGATTTCGCCTTCGTCATGGGCGGCTTGGTGTGCTCATCGAAATCGCCGAGCGGCAAATGCAGCAGAAACCAATGGAGAGCCTCGCGCCCGCCGGCATTCAGTTCGGCCTTGCACTCCCGGTAAAACTCTTCGGACAAGGATGGCGGGGTCCAGATGACGCAGTGCCTGCGGTCGCCAACCTCGATGACGGCTGGCAAATATTCGTTGGAGAGAAAAACCATGTTCACATGGTTTCTTTCGTCGTACGCGGCAATGTGTTTCGGATTGATCCTGATCCACGCTCCGGTGATCATCGCTTTGAGCTTGTTTTTGACGTGATACAGGTCGCTGCGCGCGACCACCTCATCCGCCACCAGAAACAGCTTTCTGCTGGCAAAATCGTTGTATTTGTCCTCGATCGCTGACTGATCGATGACGCGCCCATACTCTCCGTAGATCGCCATCACCGTTTCAAAAATCAGGTTTTTGCCAGCACCCTGCAGGCCGTGGAAAACCAGCGTCGAGCGCATTTTTGCCCCAGGGTGCTGGATCGGATACGCCAGCCAGCGCAAAACCCATTGATAGAGGCCGTCGCTGTCCGGGTCGTCGCTGCACAAAAAGCGCAGCAACTCAAGCAGGCTGCTGCAGTTTCCTTCCCTAGGGACCGTTGGCCAGCCGCCCCACAGGTTGCAGAGCACAGCCTGGTCTTTCCCGCCCGGATCAAAGCCCACCTCTGACAGCCGGCAGACCTCCAGCCCGGATCGTTTCCACTCTCGCCATGCATGATCCGGCATCAGGGTCATCACGTCTCGCCTCGGCACGAGCACATGCTCCTGCCGGTCAAACATCAGGTCATTGCCGCCATACACAAAAACCCAGCGCTCCCGCGCCTCGTCAATCGATATATTGCTGCGCAACGCCGGGCGCCAGCCATCCCCTTCCCCCTTGCTAACCGCTGCCACCCTGGCGCCCTGCGCTGCCGACAGGCGCCATCCGGAAGCCGACAATGAGGCGTCGATCTGCGCTCTGACGACATGCAGCCCGCCAGACGGGTGAACGTGCAGGTCGTTGAAGTCGCTCGGGCCTTTGTGCGTTCCGACTGGTCGGACGGCCGGAAACTCCGGCCAGACGACGCGGCCGTCAGTGGCCAGAGCCGCGGCTTTTGCCGCTTCGATTCCGGCATTGGCCTTGCCGTTTTGCTGCCAGTCATAATCGTCATCGGCACAAAACAGCAGGCGAAGTCCGCGCCAGATCTCAACGAGAGTCAGGGCAACCGGCAACAGGTTGCCGGCATCAAATGCCACGACGACAGGCAGTCCTGTCGCCTCGTGCAACGAGGCGCCGGTAGCGAACCCTTCGCACACCAGAGCAACCCCGCCCACTGCCAGGCTGCCGATGCCGAACCAGTGGCCGCGTTTGACCGTGCCCGGGGTGAAATCTTTGTCTCGCTCTTTGCGCCGCCTGGCTTCCGGATCGCAGTAGATTACCTGCAACCCCCATACCATGCCGGCATGGTCCTGAACCGGGATAACGGTATTGCCAGATGGCGAACAGCGCGCACCGTACAGCGCGCCGGGCGTAAACCCCTTGCGCTCCAGATAGGACGAGCGCCCGCTTGGCGCGCATTGCCGCCACCAAGCAGACGCCTGCGCTGCGGCGCGCTTCTGGCGCGCCAGCATCCGGGCAGCCTCGGCCTTGCGATCAGACTCGACGCGCGCCCGCTCGGCCGCGAGCTGGTCCATGTTGAGCGTCTTGCGCTGATCGCGATTCAGGCGAATTTTGGTTGCGCCGTGGTCGTTCGCAGCCCAGTCGCTTACGCCGTACGAGCCGACGATGAGAAACCCGCCATCAGCACCGCGCAGCGAATAGAGCCGGTACCACCCAGGCTTGCCTGAGCGGCCCTCAACCTTACATCGCGCGAATCCGCCCTGATCAACCAACAGCCCGCGCGCACGATCGATGACCAGGCCGGCAGACGTTATCTGCTGCAAAACCGAATCATAGTTAGATGCTATAGACACTGATGTTGCCTATACCAAGAACCTATCACCTAGCGCCACCCCGCAGTTTGCAATTAC
>CAYLTB010000037.1:0-21223 GCA_964386675.1 uncultured Verrucomicrobiota bacterium | reverse complement strand
ACGGCCTCCGCTGCGCGGAGCGGTTCGGCTGCCGGACGATCCGCCTCGACGCGACGCCGCTGGGCCGTCCGCTGTACGAGAAAATGGGGTTCCGCCCGCAGTTCGAGATCAGCCGCTGGGCCGGGACACCCCGTTTGGACGCCGCCGCTCGCGGTTCTGCGCCGGCGCGGGCCCGGACGTCTGCGGAACTGGCCGCCATCGCCGCGATGGATCGCGCGGCGACGCGCACCGACCGCGCGCTGCTATTGCGGCGGCTGGCGGCGGAATCCGCGCCGTGGATCGCGCAGGATGGTGACGGCCGCGTGCGGGCCTTTCTGTTCTCCCGCCCCGGCCGTGTCGCGCGGCTGATTGGTCCGGGGTGCGGCGATGCCGGGCGGTTGCGGTCGCTGCTGCGCCACGCGCTCGCGCATCATGCCGGCCGGCCCGTGTTTCTCGACCTGCCGGCGGACCGCGCGGACCTGAGCGGCATCGCGCGGGAAGCCGGTCTCGAGGTCGCGCGCGGCTTCCTGCGCATGTGCCGCGGGCGCGAAGTCATTGAAGATTCGTCCCTGTTCCACGTCAGCTCCGGGCCGGAGCTGGGATGACCGAGCGAAACAAGCCACCAGTAAACCCGAGGATCCTGCCATGTCCGATTACCGCATCTTCTGGGGCGACACGCACAACAACATCTACGTGGGGCCGGAGAACAAGCCGCAGACGCCGGATGTGAACGACGTGTGCCGGTACGCCGCGTCCTTTCTGGATTTCTATGCGCCCGCCTACTACACAGCGGTTATGTTCTCGCACCCGGTGAAGCCGGAGTTGAACCCGGACGGGCGCTACATCGGCGTGAAAACCGAGGGCACGAAGAGCGCGGAGCGCGTCCGGCGCGAGTGGGCGGAGGTCGAGGCGGCGACGGCGGCGGCGCACCGGCCCGGGCGGTTCGTCACGTTCCCGTGCTACGAGTGGCAGGGCAACGGCGAGTGGGGCGACCACAACGTTATCCACCGGCAGGAAGGCCGCGGCGTCTTGCTGGTGCCCACGAGCGCCGAACTCTACGCCGGGCTGCGCGGCACCGATTCCATCGCGATCCCGCACCACACCGCGTACGTCGGCGGCCACCGATCGAAGAACTGGGAAGTCTTCGACGAGGGCATTTCCCCGTTCGCGGAGATCTTCTCGTGCCACGGCTGCTCGGAGGCCGACGAGGACTGGGCGCCGATGCGGCGCAATCCGCACATGGGGCCCAAGACGGGCGGCGGCACCTACGCGGCCGCGCTCGACCGCGGGCTGCACGTCGGCGCGATCTGCAGCCCCGACAGCTTCGGCTTCATGCCCGGCTGGTACGGGCGCGGCCTGATGGCGTGCCTCGCGCGGGAGCTGACACGCGAGAGCCTCTGGGAGGCATTCCTCGCGCGGCGTGTGTATGGCGTCACCGGCGACCGCATCGCACTCGATTTCACGCTCAACGGCGCGCACATGGGCTGCCGGCTGCCGGCGGCCCGGCGCCGCGCGATCGCGGTCCGCGTCCGGGGCAGCGATGCGATTGACCGCATCGAGATCCTCCGAAATAACCGCGTCGTCGCCACCTACTGCCACCAGGGCCGCTGGGATCCGCCGCGCGCCGGACAGGTGTCCCGGTTCAAGGTCCGCGTCGAGTGCGGCTGGGGCGCGTTCCCGAACGAAATCCCGCTGGCCTCCGAGGAATGGCGCGGCGAGCTGAGCGTTGCGCAGGGCCGGATCTCGGGCTGGGAGCCGTGCTGGGTGGATTTCGGGCAGACCCCCGCGGATATCGAAGGCGGACGCGCACGGTTCGGCCTTCGGACGCGCCAGTTCCCCGGCGCCTACATTGCCGACCTGCTCTTCAACGCCGACGTCTTCGAGATCGAGGCCATGCCGGAGCAGCCGGTGGCGCTGGAGCTCAACGGCGTGCGGTTGACGGCGCCCCTGGCGGAGCTGTGCCGATCCAGCCGGGTGCTCTGGCTGGAGGAGGAGGCGCGGCGGCAGGTGGCCGCCCTGACCGGCCTGCGCGAGGAGGAGCACGAGCGTGTGGACACGTTCTACCACACCGGCCGCAAGGCCAAGGTGCACCGCGCGATCCCGGAAGCCGGCTACACGGCGGCGTTCGAGTGGAGCGACGACGAGCCGCTCCGCGGCGAGACGCACTACCGTGTGCGCGTCGAGCAGCGCAACGGCCAGCGCGCGTGGTCCAGCCCGATCTGGGTCGCCGGCCACGCGGATTGACGGGCGCGCCGGGCGCGCGGCGGCGCCCTGGGTCGTGAAGCTCGGGAAACTGGCGGCGTCCATCGGCCGCGGACAGAGAAAGCCCCGTTTCCCAAGGCTTGGACGAAAACGGGACCGGGCCTTCCAAGCCTTGGAAAACGCCCTCGACGGACTCGCCACGCCGCGTCCCATGACATTTTTTTACAATCTTTTTGCGTCCTCCTGACCTCTTTTCCTCTCCCCGCGCGTCTAATGGGCGTGGTCAATGAGCGGGCGCGGGTGCGCTCGCCGGGGTGAGGCGGAAACGGTAGGATGGAGGATGGGGCGATGAAGGCGATACAGGGCATCGGATGCGCCGCCGCGCTATGGGCGGCGGGAATCACCGCAGCGGGCGCCGCGGTGACGTGCCGGGTGGAACTGGACCGCGGCGTGCTGCCGGCGGGCGCGCCGCAACGCGCGGTCGTGAAGGTGACGCTGGACGCGCCGAAGCCGCCTTCGACGGGCGAGCGGCCGCCGGTCAACTTGACGATCGTGCTGGACCGCTCCGGCTCGATGAGTGGAGAGAAGATCGAGCGCGCCAAGGACGCGGCCATCGAGGCGCTGCGGCGGCTCGGGCCTCGCGATATCTTTTCGTTGGTGATCTTCGATCACGAGGTGGAAACGGTCGTTCCGCCGCAGAGCGCGGCGCGGGTGGAGTGGATCGAGCCGCGCATCCGCGCGATTCAGGCGCGGGGCAATACGGCGCTTTTCGCGGGCATCAGCCAGGGCGCCGCGGAGATCCGCAAGAATATCGAGAGCGATTGCGTGCACCGGATCATCCTGCTCTCCGACGGCCAGGCGAACGTCGGGCCGAGCAGCCCGGACGACCTGGGTCGCTTCGGCGAGGCGCTCCGCAAGGAACGCATCTCCGTGACGACCATCGGCGTCGGGAACGATTACAACGAGGACCTGATGACCCGGCTGGCGGAGCGCAGCGATGGGAACACCTACTACGTCGCCAACCACCGCGATCTGGCCCGCATCTTCAACGCGGAGCTGGGTGACGTGCTCAGCGTTGTCGCGCGCGATGTGCGGATCGAGATCGAGTTCCCGGATGGCGTGCGCCCGATCCGCATCATCGGCCGCGACGGCCGCATCGGCGCGCGCAGCGTCGAGGTTTCGCTCAACCAGCTCTACGGCGGGCAGGCCAAGTACGCGCTGGTGGAGGTCGAGATTCCGGCCGGCCGCGAGGCGGAGACGCGCGAAGTGGCCGCCGCGCGGGTGCGGTACGAAAACCTGCTGAACCAGCGGGCGGAGCAGACCGAGGGCCAGGCCGCCGTGCGCTTCAGCTCGGACGAGCGATGGGTGCGGGAGTCGGTGAATGCCGCGGTCCAGCGCGACTTCGTCTTCAACATCATCGCCGAAGCGAAGGATCGGGCGGTCGAACTGGCCGACCGGCGGGATAACGCCGGCGCGGCCGCTGCATTACGCGCGCAGAATAAGGCGCTTCAAGATCTTGCGCCTAATCTTGACCGGGAGACCCAGGCTGAGATCGAAAAACTCGAAGTGGAAGCCCGCCAGATCGAGAAGGAGGGCCTGCGGAAAGAGGAACGAAAAGCGTTTCGCGCGGAAAGCTATCAATTCCGTGGTCAGCAGCAGAACCGCTAATCGCCGAAACGATCCCGGTGGCGCGCCGATATCCGTGACGGTGCGCCGCCAAGGACAGCAAGCGATCGAAACGAATAACCGTGGAAAGGGCATGCCATGAAGGAGCAGTTCGCAACATTATTGGCTGCGATATGTGCGGCCAGCGCTCCATTGAGCGTTCCCGCGGAGGAAGCCGCGGAAAATCCGCACATTTGGAAGTCCAAGGTCACGTCGGTGACGGTCTTCAAAAACGGACTGGGTTTCTTTCTCCGTGAAGGAGACGCCGTACTGCGCGACGGCTGGTGCGCGGCCGATGCCGTGCCGCCCGCGGCGTTCGGCACACTGGCCATTTACGCGCACGATCCGAACGGGACGGTGGATGTCGTCGGGTCGGGTCCCGGCGAAATCACGGAATTCGACGGCGTGGATGCGCCGAAGGACACCGCCGCCAAAGCGGCGCGGCTCGATGCGCTGAAGCTCCTGAAGCTCCAAATCACTTACGGCGCCGAGACCGCGCCCAAAATCGCCGCTGGCCGGCTCGTTTCCGCAGGGCCGGAATATGCGGTGCTGGAGGCGGAGAACCAGCATTTCGCGGTGCCGCTCGCAGTGGTCCGACAAATCCAGGTTCTCGAAAAGCCATTGCGGGTTCATGTGGCCTTTGAGAAGCCGCGCGCACCCCCGGCGCCGACGAAGCTCGGCATGGCGTATCTCCGCAAGGGCGTGACGTGGATTCCGGAATACACGCTGCGCCTCCTTGATGACGACACCGCGGAGCTGACGCTGCGCGGCACGCTGGTCAACGAGGCGGAGGACATCGTCGGCTGTGACGTCAATTTCGTCGTCGGCGTCCCGAATTTCCTGCACACGGATTTCATGGCCCCGATCGCCGTGGGGCAGGTGATCCGCACCATCGGCGCCGCCGTCGCGCCGCGCGAGGTGATGACGCAGATGATGAACCGCGCCGCCATTGCGAGCGATATTCGCGCGGATCAGTTCGGCGTAGTGGAGCGGCCGGTGACGCCGGTCGGCGACGTGCGCGCGGCGACCGGCAACCTGCCTCAACTGGAGGGTGCGGGCGCGGACGACTTCACGGTGTACACCCGAAAGAACCTGACGCTGCGGCGCGGCGAAAAGGCCATCGTGACGCTGTTCACCCGACGGATCAAATACGGCCATGTCTACCGCTGGTCGCCGCCGGGCGATATCCGGCACTTGCTTGTGCTGCACAACGACACGGATACGGCTTGGACCACCGGTCCCTGCCTGGCCTTCAGCGGCGGCACCGCGCTCAGCGAAGACCTTTTGAAATACATCCCCAAGGGCGGCCGCGGTGAATTCCCCGTTACGACCGCCATCAACATCGCCCACGACTGTCGGGAAACGGAGGTCGAGCGGAAGATGAAAGCACTGGAGCTGTCGTCCAACTTCTGGGTGGATCTCGTGACGCTCGAGGGCGAACTCACCGCGCGCAATTTCGGAAAAGCGCCGGCGGAATTGCTTGTGGACCTGCCGATCGCGGGCGTTCCGCTTTCCGCGTCGGACGACGGACTGATCTCGCTGGACACGGCCAACCTGAAACTGATGGAGCGGACGGGCAACATCCGCTGGCGATTGACGCTCCAGCCCGACGAGACGAAGCGCATCAACTATCGATGTCAGCGTTACGTTCCGACGCGATAACGCTTTTGGATATCGGCAATCATTGCGCCATGACCCTTCGGCGAACCATTCTCGGCGGCGCGCTGGTGCTGCTGCCCGCGCTGATCATCGGCGCCGTGGCCTGGCGGCTGGCGCGCCACGAGGAGGAGCGCCTGCGGCGCGCGGCAGTGGAGGCGGCGCGAACGCGGCTGCGGGCGGTCGCCTTCGAGATCGAATCGGTCGTCGCCGCCACCCGGCGGGCGGCGCACGCGCGGCTGCGGGCCTTGCCGGCGGAAGGTCGCATCGAGGCCTTGCGCGCGTGGCAGCAAACCGATCCGCTGGTCCGGAACGTATTCCTCCTGAACCTTGAAAGCGGACGCCTGTACCTGCCGGACCGGGCGCTCGGCGTCACGAGCGACGAAGCCGAATTCCTGCGGGTCTTCGAGCCGCTGTTCGCCGGCCGCGCGCCGTGGACGGCGCCGCCGGCCGAAGAGGAGGCGGTCCGTCCGCGCGGGGCGCCCGCGGAAGGCTGGCTCGCATGGTTTGCGGGCGAAAGCCTGCGTCCGCTGGCGTGGGCACGGCTGGATGGCGAATGGATCGCCGGCGTCGAGATCGAACTGACGGCGTTGCTCTCGCGCCTGCTGCCGCTGCTGCCGGCGCCGGAGCGGGAGGGCGAGGCCTATGCCCTGCTCGACGGATCGGAAGGCGTCGCCGCGCAGTCAGGCGGTACGGACATTGCGGCGGGCGCGCGGCTCGTCGAGGCGGTGCCCCTCGGCGCGAGCCTGCCCCACTGGCGCGCAGGGTGGTACGCGGCGCCATCGTCCGGCGCCGGGACCGCGCCCGGAGCGCGGCTGGCGCTGCGGCTGATGGTGCTGGCGACGGTCGCGACGCTGCTGGCGGGGGGCGGGGTGCTGCTGCGCGAGTCCTGGCGCAACGCGCTCGACGCACGCCGTAAGACGACCTTCGTCTCGAACGTCTCGCACGAGCTGAAGACGCCGCTGACAACCATCCGCATGTACGCCGAGCTGCTCGGCGAGGGCCGCGTGACCGACGCCGGTCAGCGCGCGCAATACCTTGGCGTCATCGCCTCCGAAAGCGAGCGGCTCGGACGGCTCATCGCCAACGTGCTCGATTTCAGCCGGCTGGAGCAGGGCCGGAAGAAGTACCGGATCAAGCGGCAGAACGTCGCCGAGGCGGCGCGCGCCGTGATCGAGCGGGAGCGGCTCCGGTTCGAGACGGCCGGGATGCGGGTCGAGTCCCGGCTGCCCGACGAAGCGGCGGTTCGCTTCGATCGCGACGCGCTGGAGCAGGCCCTGCTCAACCTGCTCGACAATGCGCTGAAGTATGGGCGGACCGGCGGCACGGTGGAGGTCGCACTGGAACGCGAGGGCGCGCGGTGGCGTCTCGACGTGCTGGATCGTGGGCCGGGGGTTCCACCAGAGCACCGCGAGCGCATTTTCGAGGCCTTTCACCGCGTGGACGATTCCATCACAGCGACGGCGACGGGCGTCGGACTGGGGCTCAGCATCGCGCGCCGGCTGGCGCGCGACCTCGACGGCGACGCGATCTATCGGCCTCGACCCGGCGGCGGGGCCTGGTTTTCTCTTTATCTGCCGGCGGAGGAAACGGCATGAAGACGGCGCGGATTCTGGTCGTGGAGGACGACGCCCACATTCGCGAGGGGCTGGCGGCGGCGCTGCAAAGCGAGAACTATGCGGTGGAAACCGCGCGCGACGGCGAGGAAGGCGCGCAGCGCCTGGCGGCGGACCGGTTCGATCTCGTGCTGCTCGATCTCATGATGCCGGGCAGGAGCGGATTCGAAGTCTGCCGGGAATTCCGTCGGCGCGATGCGCGCACGCCGGTGATCATGCTGACCGCGAAGGGCGAGGAGATCGATAAGGTCGTGGGCCTCGAGCTCGGGGCCGACGACTACATCACCAAGCCCTTCGGCCTGCGCGAGCTGCTGGCGCGGGTCGCGGCGGCGCTGCGGCGGGCGCGGGCGCGCGACGCCGCGCCGGCGGACGCCGCGCTGCCGGACGAGTTCCACTTCGGCGCGGCGGCGGTGGACCGCCGCCGGTTCGTCTGCCGCCGCGGCAAGCGCGAGACGCCGCTGACCGTCCGCGAGATGAAGCTGATCGAGATCTTCGCGGCGCATCCCGACGAGGTCATGAGCCGCGACGCGTTGCTGAACGCCGCGTGGGGCAGGCACTACTTCGGCACCACGCGCACGCTCGACCAGCACATCGCGCAGTTGCGCAAGAAGATCGAGGCCGACCCCGCCGACCCCCGCGCGATCCTCACCGTGCACGGCATCGGGTATCGCTACCGCCCGCCGGCGTGAGTGATGGGGGGCGGGGCGAATCCGAGCGGCCCCCCACGACTCCTGGCGACAGGACGGCAGGGCCACGGTGGGCGCGGCCGGCCCAACCATCCACGACATCGGCTACCGGCCGCCGACGGTGATGACGACGCGGCCATCCGCCATCGCGTAGGAAAGCCCGTTGCGTTTGAGGATATACTCCAACGCTTCCCGAAACGGCGTGTTGACCATTTCCGCACTGACGGTCGTTTCCGGCAGCGGCCCGCCGCGGATTTCCACCGGAATGCCCGAAATCCGGGATAACATGTCCAGCGCCGCCTCCAGCGGCATATCCTGTATCTTCAGTGTGATGGCCGGCTCGGGCGGTGGCGCGCGGTCGTACGGCGCGGGATCGGCGGCTCCCAGAATTCCCCGGAAACGGTTCTCCTCCATTTCCAGCACCCGATCCACGCTTTCGCGCAATTCCGCGGGCACCTTCGCCAGGTCTTCGTCCGACGCGATCGGGCCGTCGAAAAGGACGGCCCCGTCACGGCCGGTCGCGCGTACGGAGCGCTTTCCGTTGACGGCCGTGAACAGCAGGGCGATGGAACCTTCATCGAGTTGTCTCCGTCTCTGCCAGATTCGAATCAGCCCGCCCTGCACGGCGTCCTCGGCGTCCGCCCGCGATGGGCACCGCTGCCGCGCATGGAGCAACAGCCGCGAACCGTACGTTTCGATGACTTCGTTCCAGTCCAATCCTGCGTCCGTCCACGGCCTTCGTCGCATTTCGCCGCATCGCTTTGTCACCTCAATATCGCCGCCGGGCCGAAGATTTGTATAAACGAATCGCCGAGGGTGACTCCCGTTCCGCTTTCGATCCGAACCGCCAGACCGCCACCGCCCCGAGACGACCGTCATCGCGCACGGGGGGTGCCGTTTCGGAAGACAGGGGCGGAGGTGGAGGCGGCGACGGCGACGGCGCCTGACTTTCCCGGTACCTGCCGGCGACGGGGGCCGGCTTGACGCGGGTGGGGGGATCGGGTTGAGATGCCGGGGTGATTCACTTCCTCGGCATCGAGACCTCGTGCGACGAGACGGCGGCGGCCGTCGTCAGCTCATCGGGGCGCGTGCTCTCCAATATCGTGTATAGCCAGATCGCCGATCACGCGCCCTTCGGCGGGGTCGTGCCCGAGATCGCTTCCCGCGCGCACGTCGAATGGCTGCCCGGCATTGTCCGGCAGGCCCTTACCGAAGCCGGCCTGGCGTGGGGCGAAATAGACGGCATCGCCGTGACCAGCGAGCCGGGCCTGGCGAGTTCGCTGCTCGTCGGCGTGACCGCGGCCAAGGCGCTGGCGCTGCGGCTCGACCGCCCGCTGGTGGCGGTCAATCACATTGAAGCGCATCTGCGCTCGGTGTTTCTGGGCGAAAGCCCGCTGGACCCGGCGGCGGCGACCGTCGCGCTGGTCGTCTCCGGCGGCCACACCTGCCTGATCGAGCTCGCGCCGGACGGCGCGCCGCGGCTGCTCGGGCAGACGCTCGACGACGCCGCGGGCGAGGCGCTGGACAAAGGGGCGAAACTGCTCGGTCTTGGCTATCCCGGCGGCCCGGCGATCGAAGCGGCCGCCGGCGGCGGCGATCCGAACCGCGTCGCGTTTCCGCGGGGCGGCGTCGCGTCCGCCATCGAGGGATTCGATCCCGCGCTCTGTTTCAGTTTCAGCGGCCTCAAAACGGCGCTGCGGTATTACCTGCGCGACCATCCGGACGCGCGCGACGCGCTGTCGTTGCCGCACGTGGCGGCGAGTTACGAGCAGGCGGTCGTATCCGCGCTGGTCGAGCGCCTCGAGGCAGCGCTCGAACGGACCGGCGCGCCGCAGGCCGCCGCCGCCGGCGGCGTGGCGCGCAACCGGCGCCTCCGCGCCCAGCTTGCGGAAATGGCGGCGCGCCGCGGCATCCGCCTGGGATTGGCGGCGCCCGAATTCTGCGCCGACAACGCGGCGATGGTCGCCGCCGTCGCGGCCGCGGGTTTCGGCCGCACCGTGCGGCCCGTCGCGGGCCTTGAAGTGCGGCCCAGCGCGCCGATCGGATGGGACGCGCCGTGAGCGGGGGCCGTCCAGGGAGAAACGGTGGCTGGTTATCGGTGATCGGTTATCGGTTATCGGTCACCGTTCACTGCCTGCTGATCTCGCTGCTCGGCGCCGGCTGCGTCCGCGAGGCGGCGGCGCCGGCAGACACGCTGAACCTCGTCGGCGCGCGCATCGGAGGGTTCGATCCGGCGAAGGCGGGGGATTTCGCCTCGGCCTCGGCCTACGCGCGGGTGTACGAGGGGCTGCTGCAATACGATTATGAGGCCCGGCCGTATCGCGTGATTCCCGCGCTGGCGGCAGCGATGCCGGAAATCTCTGCCGACGGTCTCGAGTACACGTTCCGCTTGCGGCCGGACGCGCGCTTCGCGGACGATCCCTGCTTCGTCGCGACCGGCGGGCGCGGGCGTGAGGTGACGGCGCAGGACTTCGTCTATAGCCTCAAGCGCGTTGCGGACGCGAAGGTCGCCTCCTCCGGCTGGTGGGCGTTCAGCGACCGCATCGAGGGGCTGGACGAATTCCGCGCGGCGTCGCTGGGACCGGAGCCGACCGACTACGATCGGCCGGTCGCGGGGCTCACTGCGCCGGACGCGCACACGCTGCGGTTGCGGCTCAAGCGGCCCTACCCGCAATTGCGCTGGGTGCTGGCGCTGCACTACGCGTACGCGGTGCCGCGGGAAGCCGTCGAATACTACGGCGACGCCTTCGCGCGGCATCCGGTGGGTTCGGGGCCCTATCGGCTGGCGGAGTGGCGGCCGAATTACCGCATGGTGTTCGAGCGCAATCCCGCGGCGTCGGACCCGCCGGCGATCGGGCGCATCGCGTTGCACGTGGTGCAGGACCCGACCACGCAATGGCTGCTGTTCCTCCAGGGGCGGCTCGACCTGGTCGCGGTCTCGCGCGACAACTGGGATGCCGTGTTCGACGAACGCGGCGAACTGCGGCCGGAGGTGCGGCGTCGCGGCGTCGCGGCCGAGCGCTGGCCGACCCTCGAGGTGCAGTACATCGGATTCAACATGGACGACCCGGTCGTGGGGCCCAATCGCGCGCTGCGCCAGGCGCTGGCCTGGGCGTTCGATGGCGAAGCCTGGTCCCGCTTCCACGGCGGGCGCGTGATGCGCCCCGATTCGCCCGTGCCGGAGGGCATCGCGGGCTACGCCGGCCTGCCGGCAGGCGCGATCGGCTACGATCTCGACCGCGCCCGCGCGCTGCTGGCGGAGGCCGGCTATCCCAGCGGCCTGGACCCGCGCACCGGGCGGCGGTTGCAACTGACTCTCGAGATCGCCGATGCCGACCGCCCCGAGATTCGGCAGTCCACAGATCTGTTCGCGCAGTTCATGGACCGCATCGGCGTCGTCATTCAGCCGAGCTTCAACAACCGGCCGACGTTCTTCCAGAAGATCGCGCGCCGGCAGGCGCAGCTCTTCCGCCTGAGCTGGGTGGCGGACTATCCGGACGCGCAGAACTTCCTTCAACTGTTCTATGGCCCGAACGCGTCGCCCGGCCCGAACCGGACGAACTATGCGAACGCAGAATACGACCGGCTATACGAACAGATGCGCGACCTGCCCGACGGCCCCGAGCGCACGGCGCTGTGCGCCCGGATGGCGGAAATGGTCGTCGCGGATGCGCCGTGGCTGCTGATCGGACGGCCCATCGAGGTCGCGCTGCGGCGGGAACGGCTGGAAAACTACCGGCCGCACGCGTTTCCCTACGGCATGGAGAAATATTGGCGGTTGGGCGGCGGGGGTGCGGGTGGTGATCGGTCATCGGTCGCCGGTGACCGGTAAACGGTGGAGGGCGGAACCGTGCGGTGCGGCGGGAGAGCGGCGGCATGACAACGGGCGGCGGCGCGGTTTCCAAGGCTTGGAACGTCGGGGCCGAGGGTTTTCCAAGCCTTGGAAAACCGTCCGCGTGGGCGCGGGCGGCGCTGACGGAATGGCGCGACTGGCGCTGGCAGTTGCGCCACCGGCTGCGCTCGCCGGCGGCCCTGCGGCGCGTGTTTCCGGACTGGCTCCCCGCCCGCGGCGACGCGCCTGCCGCCGCGCGCTTCCCGATGGCTGTGACGCCGTACTACGCCGCGCTGATCCGGACCCCGGACGATACCGATCCGATCTTCCGGTTGTGCGTCGCGCGCGCCGTCGAGCTGGCCGACCGCGTCTTCGGCCGGGCCGATCCATTCGATGAATCGGCGCATTCCCCGGCGCCGGGGCTGATCCGCCGTTACCGCGATCGCGCGCTCGTGCTGGCGACGCTGGATTGCGCGGCCTACTGCCGTCACTGCACGCGCAAGCATAGCGTCGGGCGGCGCGGGACGGCCGCCGACCCGCGCCGCGCGGCCGCGTGGCTGCGGGCGCATCCCGAGATCCGGGAGGTTTTGGTATCGGGCGGAGACCCGCTGACCCTCCCCACCGGGCGGCTCGACCGCCTGTTCGGCGCGCTTCGGGCGGGCGCGCCAAACATTGAGATCGTCCGCATCGGCACGCGCGTGCCGGTCGTGCTGCCGCAGCGCGTGGACCGGGCGCTCTGCGCGATGTTGCGGCGACATCACCCGGTCTGGATGAGCCTGCACTTCAATCACCCGGCGGAGCTGACGGCGGAGGCCGCGGCGGCGTGCGCGCGGCTGGCGGACGCAGGCGTTCCGCTGAACAACCAAACCGTGCTGTTGCGCGGAGTCAACGACGACGCCGACACGCTCGAGGCGTTGTTCCGCGGCCTGATCCGGATGCGCGTTCGGCCGTATTACCTGTTCCAGTGCGACCCGGTGCGGGGCGTCGGCCATTTCCGCGTCCCGCCGGCGCGCGGGCGGGCCCTGATGCGCGAGCTGCGCCGGCGCCTGACCGGATTGGCGGTGCCGGCCTATGTCCGGGACACGGCGCGCGGCGAGCACAAGGAGCCGATGGGCCCGAATTGAACGATTTCCCGGTGGCGCGGGTCGAAACAAGGCGCTATATTCGGGCGCATCTCGGAGCGGCAGCCATGAACGGGCAGACGCGAACGGCGAACGGCACGTCGGAGTTGATCTGGAGCGAGCGATACCGGCTGGCGGCCCTGACGCGCGAGGAGTGGAGGGGCGTCGCGGTGGCGGCCGGCATCGTCGCGTTCCTTTTCGTCCTGTTCCATTACCTCGGCAACACGGTCGGCGACGTCAACTCGCGCTCGGCGTTCGCCTGGACGCTCGCCCGCTGGTCGGACCGGGTGGCCTTCGGCGATGCGGACTACTCCCACGGCTGGCTGATTCCGCTGGTTAGCCTTTTCGTGGTGTGGCACCGCCGCAAGGCGATCCTGAACGCCCGCAAGCAGGTCAGCAACTGGGGCCTGGTCGTGATCGTCGGGGCCCTGCTGATGCACTGGGTGGGCGCGAAGATGCAGCAGACGCGCCTTTCGCTGCTGGCGCTGATCCTGCTGCTGTGGGGTTTCCCGTTCTATTTCTATGGCTGGGGCGTGGCGCGACAACTGGTCTTTCCGGCCGCCTACTTGGTGTTCGCGATCCCGCTGAACTTTCTGGAGTTCGTTTCGGGCCGCCTCCAGGTCTTCACAAGTGTGATTTCCTCCGGATTGCTCAACGGGCTGGGGATCGCGGTCCGGCGCGAAGGCGTTCGACTGTTCTCGGAGTCCGGCTTCAGTTTCGAGGTCGCGGGCGCGTGCAGCGGACTGCGGTCGCTGCTGGCGATGACGGCGCTCACCGCCGTATATGCCTTCTTCACACAGCGCACGCTCGGCCGCCAGTGGCTGCTCTTCCTGTGCAGCATTCCGCTGGCCGTGGCCGGCAACATCGCGCGGATCACGACGATCGGCCTGGTGGCCGAGGCCTTCGGCGAGCGGCTGGCGCTGGGCATCTACCACGACTACTCCGGCTACATCGTCTTCGCCGTCGGCATCCTGTTGATGGTGAGCATCGGTTCGCTGCTCAACCTGGATGTCCGCCGGCTGGTCCAGCGCTGGCGCGAGCCCGGGAATACGCTCCATGCCGTCTAACCGGTATAAGCCGCTGGTCATTGTATTTGCGCTGCTGGTCGTCGCGGCGTTCGCGCTGGCGTTCGGCGTGGATGTGACGCTGGTGGACCAGCCCGGCGTCCGCATGGCGTTGCCGGAGCGCATCGAGCAATGGACGGGCCGCGAACTGCGGTACTGCCACAACGAGGAATGCGCCAAGCGCGAATTCTTCGTGGACGAACTGGGCGCCGATACCGCGCACTGTCCCCACTGCGGGAAGCCGCTGTACCCCATGAGCAAGGAGGAATACGACGCCCTGCCCAAGGATACGGGCTTCGTCAAGAGCCGCTACCTCGGGCCGGACAACGAGCAGATTTTCGTGGCGATCGTGCTCTCCGGCCGCGAACGCGAGAGCATCCACCGGCCCGAGCGCTGTCTGACCGCGCAGGGCTTCACCATGGAAAAGCGCGAGATCGTGGAAGTCCCCATGGAGGGGCGCGACCCGCTCCGCGTCATGGTCATCCACACGCTGCGCTCCTGGGACACGCCCAAGGGGCCGGTCTCCTATCGCGGGTATTACGCCTACTGGTTCGTCGGGCAGAACCGCGAGACGCCTTCCGATTTTGCCCGCATGTTCTGGCTGGCCTGGGACCGCATCGTGCATAGCGTGGCTCACAAATGGGCCTACATCGCCGTCAGCGGAGCGCGCGATCCGGACGGCGCCTACCTCGACGAAATCCGCCGGTTCATTGCGCGCTTGCATCCGTCCATTGTCCTGTAGTAACCTTGCCGGGTCGGCGTGGAATCGCTTCCCGGCGTCTGCCCAGTGGCGGCCGTGGCATTTGCGGAGCGCCAACCCCCGCCGATCAGAGGTTGCGTCCATGGACATGCAGTTGAGCGGCGGCGAACGTTCCAACAAGGTGGTGTACGTCGCGGTGGCGTTGGCCGTGGTTGGTTTGGTGGCCGGTATCATCGGCGCGGTGCGCGGCGGTTCGGCGGGCACGCAGATCGAAGCGTTGGCGGCGCGCATGGATTCGGTCGAGGCGAAGCTCCGCGAGACGGCGGACAGCAGCCAGAACCTGATCGGGCAGATGAACTCGTTCGTCACCCGCTCCAATCAGACCTTGGAGAGCATCGGCCGGCGGCTCATCACCCTCGAGACCGACGTCAAGCGTCATGAAGAGAAACTGGCCGCGCCGCCGCCCCCGCCGCCGCCCGCGCGCGGCACCCGGACCGACACCGCCGGCGGCGTTTCCGGCAAGGTCCACGAGGTAAAACAGGGCGAGACGCTGGAGAAGATCGCCAAGGCGAACAACGTCAGCCTCGCCGACCTCATGAAGGCCAACCCCCAGGTGGAGCCTACCCGCCTGAAAATCGGCCAGAAGATCAACCTGCCGTAAGACGGCGGTTCGCCCGGTCCGGATTGGATCGTCGGCGTATCTTTCGCTGCCGGAAGTCGGCGCGCATCCGATTCAAGGGCGGCCGGGGCAAGGGTCCTCGATCAGCACGCGAAACCCCATATCGCGTCCGCGGTAGTCCGCTGGGAAGCGGACGCGATGGAAAACCCGTAGAAATCGGGGATCCCGTTCCGCCCAACTGCCGCCGCAGGCGATCGCGCGGCCGTCGGGCGCGCGGTCCGAGCACCACTGAAAGATGTTGCCGACCAGGTCGCGCAGCCCGAATGGATTGGCGGGGAAGCGTCCGACGGATACCGGACCGGCGGCGTTCTGCGGCACGCGCCCCGCGGGATCGCCCCAACCCCAGGGATAGCGACCTCCGTCAATCCCGCCGCGCGCCGCGTACTCCCATTCGTCTGCCGTGGGCAGCCGGGCGGTCACGTTGAAGCGAATCGAGAGCCGCCGGCAATAGTCCTCCGCCTCGGCGCGGGATATACCGGTGATTGGCCGCCGCCCGGCGCCGCGCGCCGGCCGCCAGCGTCCCCCCCGGAAGGAAATTCCGGGATCGCCCGGCGCGGGCGCTTCGGCGCCGATCTCGTTGAGGTGTTCGGCGTACTCGGCGATCGTGACGGGGGCGCGCCCCAGCCAGAACGCGGAAAACTCCGACCGGCGCGGCGGATGGGTATCGCGGGTCTCCGCGCTGCCCAGCCACGCCGCGCCGGCGGGAATCCGCGCGAATCCCCGCGGGCCGTCCCGCGGGGCGGCGCTGCAGCCGGCCATCGCCGCGAGACCGAGCGCGGCTCCGGCGCAACGGACCCGAAAACTCCTTCGATCGTTCACACTTCCGGCGGCATGCCCAGGGGCGGCGCCGGGGCATGGATCTGGTTCACGCGCAGCGGGAACATGAGTTTCATGTCGTCGTCCAGGAAGATTTCGATCCAATGCGTGCCCGGCGCGCGAAAAACCACGTTCAGAAAGAGCTCGACATTGGTCGCCGTCGCTTCCCGGCTCGGCAGCCGGATCGGAATGCTCTTGCCTTCGATAATCACCGTGCGCTGGTCCGGCGCGCGGATCACGCTGCGCTGGCGGAAATCGCCCTCGCCGCTGCACCAGCGCGAAACGATGCACAGCTTGGGATACGTGAGCGGGAACTGCGGCGTGCCGATCGTGTCGAACAGCCCGATCAGGATGAACTTGCCGTTGCATTCCTGCCGCACGTCGTCGCAGAGCAGGCAGGCCTGCAAATCCGGCGCTATGGCGTCGCTGTTCATGGATAGCGGGCCGTCCCGAAGCGGGGGCGATTCCCAGACACAGTGTTTCATGCGCCCCGCCGCCTGTCGAGCGCCGAACGGCGGGCGCCTCATTCCCCGTGATACACGACCGCGACCCCTTCGCGGTTCCTCTGGTCGCGGACGACGATCGGATTCGCGCCCGCGCCGCCGTTGCCGATGTAGACCGCGCCGGCGCCGCCGGTGGCCTCGATGCGGCCCAGCGCGGGATTGGACACCGTCCAGACCAGCGGCAGATAAAGCCGCGGCACCGCGTTGGTGTTCGCCGGCGCCGCCGTGAGCACAACCGCGCCGCGGCCGCCGGCGAGCGTCGTCGAAGCGGGCGTCACCGTGATCGCGGTCTGGTTCGTTTCCACGCTTTCGCAGCCCAGCAGGAAGACCGTGCCCAGGGCCGTCAGCGCGGCGGCACGGCGCCACCAGGTCGAAATGGATCGCTTACCGTTCATTGCCGTTCTCCCCCTCCGCTTCCGCCGGCGGCGGCCCGCTCAGCTCGCGCTGGTACGCCGCGCCCGGTTTGGAATCCAGCAGATCCGACACCATCCGCCCGCGCCGCATCTCCGCCCGGGCGATTTCATCCAGCTCCCCGGGCTGCGCAACGATGTAAGGCGTGAGGAAAATCACCAGTTCCTTCTTCACATCCTCGGTCACCGTGCGCCGGAACAGCATTCCGAGCACCGGAATGCTGCCCAGCAGCGGCACCTTGCGGATGGATTCCGTCTTCTGGCTTTCCATCAGGCCGCCGATGACCACCGTGCGGCCGTTGGGCGTGACGACGACCGTTTCCGCCTTGCGTTTGGCGATCACCGGCGAGCGGACCGTCTCGGACACCGGCACCGTCTTGTCCGTCAGCGTCGAGATTTCCGGCGCGACAATCAGCTCCACCTGCTCGTCCGAGAGGATGAACGGCGTAACGCGCAGGATAATGCCGACGTCCGCGTACTCGATCGTATTGAAGACCGAGCCGGTATCCGACACGCGGCTGTTGGTGACGAACGGCACCTCTTCGCCGACCACGATCACCGCCTCCTGGTTATTGCGCGCGAGAATCGCCGGCCGCGAGAGCACTTCGAGCGTGCCGCGTTCCGCCATGGCGCGCAGCGTGACGTCGAAATCGTTCGTCAGCAGGCTCCAGAACCCGCCTTCCATTTCCGCGGCCACACCCCAGGCCGTGCGCGCGCGGCTTTCCTGGACGTCGCGCGAGGCCGAGGTGTGCAGGATATCGGCGCCCAGGTCCATTCCGCGGCGGTGCGTGACCTCGCAGAACAACACCTTGATCAGCACCTGCGGCTTCGGCTGGTCGAGCGACTGGATCACACGCCGCACCTGCTCGTTGGTCTCGGGGTCGGCGATGACGATCAGCGAACGCGTCTCCGGATCGATCTGGATGATCGCGTTGCCGATCTCCGTGCGGTTGGCGTAATTGCGCTGGGCGGACGCCCCCGGCGTGCGCGCCGCGCCGCCGCCGGGCGTCGGATTCTGCGGCGGGCGCATCCACGGCGGGAGCTGTTGCTGCTGGGCGTGAACGCGCGGCACGGCGAGCAGCAGCGCGGCGAGTCCGGCGATGGTTCGGGTCGGGATCATGGTCTTATCTCCGGTTGGAGCGGGTGGAACCGGAACCGCTTCCGGTCAGCGAGGTGTCGGTGGAAGCGCCCTGCGCGGAGCGCTCGGCCAGGCGGCCGCCGGCGGTCGTTCCGGCGGTCCCGCGTCCGGCGGTCCCGCTGCGCGCAGTGCCGGTTCGCGTATTGTTTTGGAACATGCCCTGCATGATGTTCGCGATGTTCTCCGGGTCGCCGTGGCGAATCGGATACACGAACACCTGCTGCGTGCGGGCATCCGTCGCGTCCAGCCGGCCGATCGCCTCCGCGATCTGGATCACAAACTCGGCCGGCGCGCGTACCATGACCGTGTTGGTGCGCGCGTCGCCGACGATCGTGAAGCTGGTGCCGAACAGGCCGCGCAATAACTCGGCCGCCTCCAGCGCGTCGGCGCGCTCCAGCTTGAAGTACCGCGTCAGCGCGCCCTGGTCGGCGTCGAGCTTGGCGATGATTTCCTCGATTGTCGGCAGCAGGTTCTGCGGCGCGTTCACGATCACCGAGTTGGTCCGTTCGTCCGCCACGGCGGCCACGCGGATGGCTGCCGAGCGGGCGTCGGCGGCGGTGGCGCCGCGGTTATCGCCGCCCCCGCCCCGCTGCATGAAGAACATCCGCCCCATGGGCCCGCCGCCGCCCGGGGCCGCGGCGGCGCCGGCGGCGTTGGAGGCGAAGAAGTCCGTCAGAATCTTGGCCGTGTCCGCGGCCCTGGCGAACCGCAGCGGAAAGACGCGGATTTCGGCGATGCCGGCGATCGAGTCGTCCAGCGCGCGCACGATTTCGATAATGCGCCGCGCGTTCGTTCCGGTGTCGGTCAGGATCAGCGAGTTGCTCGCCTCGTTGGCCGTCATCGAGGCGCCTTCCGCCAGCAGCGGGGAGAGGTTCTCGACCACGCGGGCCGCCTGTGTGAAGCGCAGCGGGATGATCTGCGTCGCCAGCTCGTCGCCGGCGCGCACGTCCTCCGGCCGGCTGGCCGAATAGACCGGCAACGGGCGGCGGGCGGCGGTGCGACGGTCCACGATGCGCAGAATCCGTCCGCTGCGGAGCGCCGCATAGCCCTTTTCCGCCAGCAGCGTATTCAGCAAGTCCACGGCCTCGTCGGTCGTCAATGGCGTTCGCGCAATGACGTTGATGTTTCCCGAGACCGGCGTTTCCTGCAGGATGATCAAACCCGCCGCCTCGCTCAGGTATTGCAGCACGTCGATCAGCGGCGCGTTCTGGAAGTTCAGCCGCAGTTCCCGCGCGCCGCTGACCGAAGGCCGCGCGGCCGGGATCGCCGCGGATTCCGTCGGCGGGGCCGCCGGTGCGATCGTCACGTGCGGCGCCGGTTCCGCCGGTTCCTCGGTGGGCAGCGGAAATTCTATGGCGATTCCTTCCGGCGGCGGGGCAGGTGCGGCCGCCGGCGCGCCGTTCGGCGCGGGGTTTTCCGGCTCCGGATCGTCCGCACCCGATGGGGCAACGGCGAGCAGCGCCCCGGCGAGCCACGCCGCGCCGATCCAGCTTCCGATCGCATTCGTCCATCGTGCTTTCATGGTCCCATCTCCCGTTGTCTGCGTTCCATCAACCGCCGCATCACCTCGCTCATCCCTCCGGTGGGCGCCGCCGTTCCGGCGTTTCCACCCGCGCCCGCTGCCGGAGGCGCCGCCGCCGATGACGCGGCCGGGACCATGGGCGATTCGCCCGCGGCCATCGTCCATTCCTGTGCGCCGAACCGCACGAGGCGGCGTCCGACCGGCAGTGTCCATTGACGGCCTTCTGACTCGAACACGACGGCGTCATCGCGGATTTCGACGACGCGCAGGTCGCCGACCCGGTCGCCCGCCCGCGCCACCGCGGGCGCGTTCGATCCCGACAGGTGCGCGAAGGCGTCGCTTTCGGTCAACGCCACGCCCAGCAACTGCACCGACTCGCGCCGCGGCGGCGGCGCCGGTATCGCGGGCCGCGCGGATTCGACGCTCGGGCGCGGCCGGCCCCGGTCGGGATCGAAAATATTCCGTCGCGACAGCGTCGGATACCGCTCGGAGAAGGGGCGGGGCTCCGCGCCGGCGACGGCGCCGGCCAGCGCCAGCGCAACGGCCGCAGCCCCCATCGCTCGAAGGCTGCCGTTCATGGCCGATACTCCCGGTCGCGGTCTGCGATCTGCAGGGCGCTGAACCGCGCGGTCAGCGTCAGCCGTGAACCGCGATCGTCGCGCGGCGCGAGGTCGAACGCCTCCAGGCGAATGGCCGGCCGCGCGTTTTCCATCGCGTCCAGCCAGCGCGCCAGGCTGCCCCAATCGCCCTGGGCCGTCACGCGGCATTCCAGCACCTCGAAACCGCCCGTCTCCTTCCGCCAGCGCGGATTCAACGCGGTCAGGGCGATTCGGGCTTCGCGGGCCTCGTCGTGGATCGCCTTGAGCATGCGCTCCTCGCCGGCCGCGCCGTCCGGGGGCAGCGAGCGCTCCACGGCCTCCGCCCAGCGCCGGCGGACGGTCTCGATGCGATCCCGCGCCAGGCGGCCTTGGGCGACCTGCTCGCGCAGCGCCGCGATCCGCTGCGATTGCGCCGACCACGCGCGCGCGGCCGGGCGCCAGAGCAGCCGATCGGCCGCCAGCAGCGCCAGCATTCCGCCCGCGGTCCACGTCAACCAGGCTTTTCGCGTTGCGTCGTTCACGGCGCGGGACTCCATTCGAATTCGAACGCAAACTGGACCGGATCGCCGCCGCGCAGGTATTGGGTCTGCAGTTCCTGTAGGCCGGCCGTCCGCCGCAGCCGTTCCATCAGCGCGACGGCTTCCGCCGCGCTGCGCGCCAGTCCCGTACAGACGATCTTTCGGCCGTCGCGCAGTTCGACGCGCCGCGCCCATACGCGGCCGTCTTCGGGAAAGGCCCTCGCCAGCGCCTCGAGCGCCGCCGCTCCGGGCCGGACCGGCTCCAGCCAGGCGCGGTAATGGCGCAGGCGCCGCTGCAGTTCGGCCGATTCTTTCGCCGTCGGGGAGAGCGCATGCGCCTGCCGGCGCAGAACAGTTTCGATGACCCCGCGGGCCAGCACGACGAGCACCAGCAGCGCGGCGGCGGCCAGCAGCGCACGGCGGCCGCGGGCGGGCAGGTGCGCGCGCACCGCGCGCAGCCAGTGGGGCGCGGCCGCGGCGGTCGGGCGTACGAATTCGAAGGCCGAGCCCCCGGCAT
>CAYLTB010000036.1:0-21694 GCA_964386675.1 uncultured Verrucomicrobiota bacterium | reverse complement strand
CTGAGGGCGCAGACCTTACAGCGAGACCAGCTTGCTGGTGCACAGCGGCAGCGGAAATACGCGGCGGAACGGCGAGTCCGGCGGATAATCCGGCAGCACGGTTTCCGGCGGGCAGATGCCGAAAAAGAACGCGCTCAAGTGCGCCGTCGTCAGCGCGCGGCAGGGCTCGTCCGGCCGGGCGGCGCGCGCGGAAAGCCGGCCGTCCCGGCACTCCAGCACGACCGTTTGCCCGTTGTCTGAGTTGAGAAAAGCGAGCCTGCCGTTGCCGGCCGACACGCGCGGCTGCGCCGCCCGGCACGCGCGACGGCAAAACCGCTCCAGCGCGCCGACGCGGAAGCTGTCGGATATGCCGAGCCACATCCGGGCAGACCGGCGGCAGCAACAGTCGAGCCAGGGCGAGGGATCGGGTCCGCACAAGGCGTCCAGGCTGACGTTCGAGCCGGCGGGAGCGGCGGCGGCCCGCGCGGCCAGCCGGGCCGACAGGAGCAGCGCGAGCTCCTCGGCATCGCCCTCGCCGTGCACAACCTGGTCGCTGGCACGGTTGAACACGATCCGCGAACGACCGAGCCGGGCCACCCGGAAATCCCGCCCGCGCCCTGCGCGGAAGAGCGCCTCCGTCTCGCCCGGCCCGAACAGCAGCGCCTGCGGCTCCGCCTCCAGCGCGGCGGCCAGGTCCGCCGCGCAATCCGCAACATCGCAAATCGCCACGGCGTCCGCCGGCGGCGGCGCCGGCAGGTTGCGCGGGCCGAACGAAAAACCGTAGCGGAAGCCGCCCGGCGCCCAGCCGTAGCGGCCGTAGCGGAGACGGTCGCCGTCCAGCCAGGCAAAATCACAGGCATCCGCCAACGGGAGGATGTGCCGCAGCAACGCAGTCATACGGCCGCCGCCGCGCCGCTCCGGATCGGAACAGACCTGACCGACGGCCGCGACGTCGAACGTGACGCCGCCCCAGCGAAAGCGATGCGGGTAGAACCCGATGTTCGAAACCAAACGGCCGTCTTCCTCGACCACCCAGTGGTTGCCGATGCGCGCGTCGCCGAGGAAGGGGCCGATCTGCTCCGCCAGCGGAAGCCGGAAACAACGGTCCATCAGCGCGCCCAGTTCCGCCCGGTCGGCTGGCCGCGCGCGCCGGATCGAGCGCGCTGCGCGATCCCGGTTCATGGTGCGGCCGGCCTCGTCGCGGCGGAACCGCGCGGCGGGGTATCCAGGAATGTGCCGTCGTCCAGTTGCCGGAACGCCGTTTCGAGTTCTTCGCGGGTGTTCATGACGATCGGTCCGCCCCAGGCGATCGGCTCGCGAAGGGGTCGGCCGGTCATCAGGAGGAACCGCACCGGCGCGTCGCCCGTTTCAACGCGAATTTCGTCGCCGGGCCCGAACCGGATCAGCGTGTGGTCGCCGAGCCACGGCTCGGTGATGCGCGCCGTGTAACCGTCGTCGCGGACCTCCCAGCGCCGGGGATCGCACGGTTCCTCGAACCGCGCTCGGCCCACAAACACATAGGCGAGCGCATTGTGTTCGGCCGGCGTGGGAAGCGCGATCCGTCGACCGGCCGGCGCCGCGATGTCGAAAAATCCCGGCGCGGCGGCCACCGCGTTGACCGGCCCCTCGACGCCGCCGAGCCGGCCGCAGACGACGATGGCGTGCGCGCCGCCATCGAGGTTTGCGCGCGGGAGGGCCTCGCGGCCGAATTCCTGGTATCGGGGCGCGATCATCTTCCGGTCCGCCGGTAGATTGGCCCAGAGCTGAAATCCGCCCATGCGACCGCACGCGTCGGGCTTCGGCATTTCCTGGTGGATAATCCCCCGGCCTGCGGTCATCCACTGCACATCGCCGGCGCGGATCGTGCCGCGGTTACCGAGGCTGTCGCCGTGTTCGACGCTGCCTTCGAACATGTAGGTAATCGTTTCGATGCCGCGGTGCGGATGCCAGGGAAATCCCGCGACGAACTGTTCCGGGCGGTCGCCGCGAAAATCGTCCAGCAGCAGGAACGGGTCGAACAGCGCCGTGTCGTGGAAACCGAAGGCGCGGCGCAGGTGAACGCCCGCGCCCTCCAGCGTGGGCCGGCTGTGGGCGATGCCGATGATCTCCCGCGGATGGTTCATGCGTTCCATCTTCGTCCGCCGACGTTCGCGATTGCGTTCGCGGCGTCGGCGGGGCATATAGGTCACTGTACCGGGGAGACGCCGATGACGCCAACACTTATGGAAGCGCTTGCGGGCGGCCGCGTGCTGTTGTGCGACGGGGCCTGGGGCACCGAACTGCAGCGCCGCGGGCTGGGCCCGGGCGAATGCCCTGAGCGTTGGTGCCTGGACCGGCCGGACGACGTGGCGGCTATTGCGCGCGCCTATGCCGAAGCCGGCGCCGACCTGGTCGAAACCAACAGCTTCGGCGGCAACCGTCTGAAGCTGGGGCACTATGGACTCGCCGACCGCTGCGCGGAAATCAACGCAACGGCCGCGCGGCTTTCCCGCACGGGCGCGGGTCCGGACCGCTGGATCGCCGGTTCGGTCGGGCCGACGGGCCGGATGCTGCTGATGGAGGATACGACCGAAGAGGAGCTGTTCGACGTATTCGGCGAGCAGGCGGCGGCGCTGGCGCGCGGAGGGGCGGATGCGATCTGCGTGGAGACGATGAGCGCGACCGACGAAGCCGCCATCGCCGTGCGCGCAGCGCGCGCGCGCACGGCGTGCGCGGTGATCTGCACCTTTACGTTTTCGCGAACCGTGCAGGGCGATTACCGAACGATGATGGGGGCGAGTCCGGAAGAGGCGGCCGCCGCGGCGCTGGAGGCCGGGGCGCACATCGTCGGCGCCAACTGCGGCGCCGGCATGCGCGACATGGTCGGCATTATCCGCCGGATGCGCGCCGCGCATCCGGGCGTGCCGCTCATGGCGCAGGCGAACGCGGGGCTTCCGAAAGAGGTTGGCGGCGTCACGGTTTTTCCGGAGACGCCGGCGGAAACGGCCGCCCAGGTCCCGGCCCTGGTCGCCGCCGGCGCGAACATCGTCGGCGGTTGCTGCGGCACTACCCCCGACCACATCCGCGCCCTGCGCGCCGCGCTGGATGCCGTGCCGCGCTGACCGGGCGGGACCGTGAACGAAATATCGGCGGGCCGGCTTGACAGATTGCGCGCACGTCGAGATTCTTCGCGGCGTGCCGAGTCATCAGCCGATTTGCCCGGACGGTTTGCGACCTGGGACCGACCGGATGATCGAGAACGCCCGCATCGTCCTCGAGGTGTCCTGTCGGGCCCGGGCCGGCGAGAGCCTGCTGATTCTGGCGGATGACGCGATGCGGACCCGCGTGCCGGCGCTGTGCGCGGCCGCCCGGGGAATCGGAGTAGTCCCCGTCGTGCTGGACGTTCAAGAGTTTCTTTCAGCCCCGGCCTATGCCCGGGGGTACATCCACCCGGCGCTCAAGGCCGCGATCGAAGCGGCGGATATCGTCCTCCAGAATCTGCCCGACACCTGGGTGACCAACCGGCCGGATTACGGCCGACTGACCGGCCGGCCGGACCTGCAGGACGCCGCGCTGACCGGCGAGCGCCGGTGGTGCATTCTCCAGTGCCGGGGCATGGAGCAATGGAAATTGACGCGGGAAGGTGTGGCCGCAATCCGGCATCGGACGCTGGATCTCCTCTGCCGGCTCGGTTCAGCCTTCCGCGGACGAATCACCTCGGAGGCCGGAACCGATCTCGAATTCGGCCTAGGTGCCGGCGCCACGCGAACGCCGATATTGGGAATCATCCCGCTCTATGGCGAGGTGGCCGTCGTACCCGAATTGACGGCGACGTGCGGCGTGCTCGTCGTAGACGGCCCGACCCAGCTCGACGTGCGCCCGGCCACCGAGCAGGACCGGCCGCCGCTTCGGATCGAGATCGAGGCGGGCCGGGTACGGAACCTCGCCGGCGGAGATCCCGCGCAACTGGAACGGCTCCGGCGCTTCATCGCCAGCGGTTCTCCGGCGGCGGATGCCGTGGATGAGGTCGGCATCGTCACCACGTCGCTGGTCGAAAATGACCTGTTCTATTGGAGCGACGGGACCCATCACCACGACTGCGTGCATGTGGCCTTGGGCAACAGCGTCCGGCGCGATGCGATCGTCCACGGTCCGCGGCACATGGATTGCGAAGTGCACCGGCCGACCCTCCGTGTGGACGGTCACACGGTCGTTCAGAACGGCCGGTTTCTCGATGGCGACGACGGGGATGCGGATTCATGAGCGGCTCAGTCCGCCCAAGGATTGGAAGCAAAGACGGCCCGGGCTTCCAAGGCTTGGAAGTTGTCGGCCGAAGCATTACAGTAGGGCCCTCGGTGGAAGAGCCCGACCGTAGATCGCCGCAAGGCGGCAGGAGGAGAGGCATGAGCGGGATGCGGATTCTGGATTCTTGGGGCGGCGGCTCCCTGGCGGCGTCGCTGGCGGTCGCGATGGCGTTCTGCGCGCTGGCCGGCGGCATTCGAGCGGCCGATCCGCTCGGCGCCGAATCCCCTTTTGCGGCCTGGAAAAACGGTCCGCCTGCCGATCCGAACTTCTTCCCGATTGCCGTTTATCTCCAGGCACCATCCACGGCGCCGCGCTACCAGAAGATCGGCATCAACCTGTTCATCGGTCTCTGGAGGGGACCAACCGAGGAGCAGTTGGCCGAGTTGCGCCGGCACGGCATGCGGGTGATCTGCGAGCAGAACGACGTCGCGCTGAAGCACCTGGACGATCCGATCATCGTCGGATGGATGCACGTGGATGAACCCGACAACGCCCAGCGGATGGGCAGCGTGTGGAAAAGCGTCGAACAGATTCGCGAGGCGTGGCCTGGCGAGGAGGCTTGGCACAAGCGGTCCTTCGAGGACTGGGGCGAGTGGGGCCCGCCCTATTCGCCGCGCCAGATCGCCGCGCGCTATGCGGAAATCGTCGCCCGGGATCCGACCCGGCCGGTGTATCTCGGGCTGGGCGTCGGCGTGGCTTGGGACGGCTGGCAAGGCCGCCGTCGGGCCGACCATCCGCAGGATTATCCGCGGTACATCGAAGGCGCGGACATCGTGGGTTTCGACATTTATCCGTTTGCCACCAGCGCGAAGGAGGTCCTCGGACGCATCCACTATGTGCCGTATGGCGTGCGGCGTCTGCGCCGCTGGTCGCAGAACCGCAAGGTGGTCTGGAACTCGCTGGAGTGCACGGCGATAACCAGCGTGGATCGGCGACCCACGCCGGCGCAGGTGCGCGCCGAGGTTTGGATGTCGTTGGTGCACGGTTCGACCGGCATCATCTATTTTGCCCATGTCATGGAGAAATCGCGGTTCAGCGGAACCGGCCTGCTCGACGATCCGGAAATGGCGGAGGCTGTGGGGCGGATCAATGCGCAGATTCACCGCCTCGCCCCGATTTTGAACCGCCCGACCGTGCCGGACGCCGTCCGCGTCTGGACGGAGCCGGCTGAAGTCAGTCGCGACAACGCGGGTTTTCTCGACGGACTGCCGGTGGCGACGATGGTGAAGCGGGCTGGGACGGAGACGTATGTGTTCGCGGTGCGGATGGAGAATGCTGCGGCAACGGCCTCCTTCGAGGTGTCCGGCCTGCCCGCCCGCGCCGTCGCGGAGGTGTTGGACGAAGACCGGCGGCTCGCGGTGACGGATGGCGTGTTTCGCGACGACTTCGAAGCCTTCGGCGTTCACCTCTACCGGATCACACCGGTCGAATGAATCATCGGCGCCTCCGGCAGCACACAGCGATGCCCTCGAATGGCCGTTGAATCGTCCGGCCGGGGAGGGGCAGGTCTTCTCGACTCTCGCCGCTTGCCCTGCGTACGGCCGCTTTCATGGCGCCGGCCGCGGCTCGGCGGCGGCGCGGTAGGCGTCCCACATCGCGGCGACGAACGCGCTGCGGTACTGCCCGCCGTCGCGGTGCCTGCCGTGCGCCTCCGGAAATCGGCCCGCGCCCGCGATCGCCTCGCCGGGCCGCGCCGGGTCCGGTCCGTAGGTGACGCCATAATGGTCGGGGTTGCCGTCATACGGCGCGACCGGATCCGGCTGCGCCCACTGTCCCACGGTCACCCAGCGGTCCACGTATTCGCGGACTTTCGCCCATTCCTCCGGGTGCCAGGCCTCGCGCAGGGCGGGCATCAGCAACGTGGCGAGTATCTCGCCTTTGTGCGACTGGGAGGTGATGACTTGATAGGCGCCTTCCGTCACCTTGCCCCCGTCAATGTAGCCGTAGGGATCGCGGATGGACCGGTTGCCGCCGCGGCCCGCGATGTAACCCCAGTAGGTCCGTTCCGCGTCCGGCGTCCCCCACAGCACCACGCCGTTCCGACCCCGGTAGAACATCCGGTTGCCGTGGAAGAACTCCGCCTCGCGCAGCGCCCGTTTGCCCTTTTCAAGGTCCAGCAGCACGGCGGCGAACGCGGGCGCCAACCGATGTCCGGGCTGGTGGCCGCCGCCGTCGGGCCAGGTCTGTCCGAGGTAGATGGTGTGCAACTTGTCGAGGCCGAACTGAACGAACGCGATCAGGGCCGGCATCTTGGCCGCGATCGGGTCGTCCAGCATCAGCCGCAGCGCCGCCTCGTTCTGGTCGGCCGTGTTCTTCGGCTGGTAGTCGGCCAGGTTCTCCACGGGGCGCAGGAAACGGCCGAGCGCGCCGCCCTTGTGGTCCATTTGCAACGCCGCGTATCGCTGTGCGATCTTCGCAAGGTCCGGCCGCGGTTCGACCGGCGCGAGCGCCGGCAACCGGTCCAGCCGCAGATCGGCCACGCGGTACAACGGCTTCTCGTTCCCGACATAGGGCGGGCGGAACACCGCGCGACCGTCCTCCGGCGGGATTTCCGCCACGACCGTCAGCACCGCCGCACGCCGCAGCAGCACGCGGTCTTCCGCCGGATTCGCGATCGTCTTGACGATCGAAACGGTTTCCTCGGCCCGATAGGGCAGCGCCGGTACCCGCGCAGGGTCAAAACCGGGCCCTTTCCGGAAGCCCTGTCCGCCGCGCACCACGGGATTGACCTCCCAGCCATGGCGCTCGCCGTCGAAGTCCGGCTCGATGCGCTCGATGACCACGGGCCCGAGCACCCAGTAATCGCCGTTGGCAAACTGACCGACCGGGTATTCTCGATCAAATGTCCATGTAATCCCGTACTGCTCGACGCTTCGGCGCGGCGTCGCGGCCTCTGCCGCCGCAAAAGACAAGAGCAGGGAACAGACGGCGACCGCAGCGGAAAGACATTGCCGTCGGTAACCGACCGATTTCGTGCGCATGTTAAACTCCGCCCGACGTGGAGCGCCATCGTCCGCTGCGCCGTCCCGGGTGTCAATTCGATGATTTCGCAGCGCGGCCCTTTCGGGATAGAATTGCTCGACGCGCGTCTGCGCGCAGGAGGCGGCGATGCATCAGTGGCAGGCGAAGTGGCTCTGGCCCTATGGCCATGTGGCGGCGAACGCCCATGTGTTGTTCCAGCATGAGGTTGAGCTCGATGAGGTTCCGCGTCGCGTGACGCTGCGCATCGCCGCAGAGTCCTTTGCCCGCGTTTGGGTCAACGGCGCGGAGGCTCACCGCACCACTTCGATCTCGTATCCCGGCCATCATTACTACGAGACCGCCGACGTCACGGCGCCCTGGCGCGCCGGCCGCAACCGGATCGCCGTGCTCGTCCGCTGGATCGGCGTCCCGAGCGGCAATTCGTGTCCGCAGGATCCCGGCCTGCTGTGCGAGTTCGAGATCGAGGGGGTCGGCGGAGAGCGCACGGTCGTCGCCTCGGGCGGCGACTGGACCTGCCGCCGGCTCGATGCCTGGGTCGGGCAGACGCGGCGCTCGCACTGGTTCAACCTCGACCTTATCGAGCACTGCGATCGGCGCCGGCTCCCCGCGGGCTGGCCGCATCCCGACGGGCCGGGCGAAACGCCGGAGGCGATCCGCGAGCCGGGCGTGCGGTACGTCCGGCTGGAGCCACGCCCGTTTCATAACCTGCAGTACACGCCGGCGCCCGGCGCGCTGCGCGTGTTGCGCGCCGGCTGGGCGGCCGATCGGTCGTTCCACCAGCCCAATCCGGCGCTCGCCGTTTCCGAAGAAGACATCGAGGAGGCGGCGGCGATTCGCGGCGACGCGGAAGGCTTCACGGTTCCGCCGCCGCCGGAAGGCCGGTGCGCCGCCGTCGTGTTCGCGCTGGACGGCTATCGCCGCGGCTACCTGCGGCTCGGCGTCGAAGGCCCGCCCGGCGCCGTCGTGGACGTTTCGTGGCATGAACGGCTGGCGAACGGGCGGTTCGATGTGCGCGACAGCCGCGTCTATACCGCAGACCGCTTCGTGCTTTCCGGGGCGCTGGAGACGATCGAAAGCGAAGACTGGATCTGCGGCCGCTATGTGCAACTGACCTTTCGCAAGGTCACGCGCCCGCTGCGCGTTGCGGAGCTGGCGTGGACGGAGGCGGCGTATCCGCTGCCGCGTCGGACGGTCTTCGCATCCTCGGATGCGCGCCTGTCCCGCGTCGTCGAAATCGGCCTGAACTCGGCGCGGCTGTGCATGCAGGACAACATTATGGACTGCCCCTGGCGCGAGCGCCGGCAGTGGATCGGCGACGTGCAGCGCATAGCGCTGGTGAATCATTATGCCTTCGGCGATCGCGCGCTCGTGCGCGGCGTGCTGCGCCAGCACGCGCAGTTTCAGGACCCGCCCACCGGCCGGCTCTGGGTTTGCCTGCCGCTCTACGAGGAGTATCCCGATCAAACCATGGAATGGCTGCGCGCGGTGCTCGAGTATGGCGACTACACCGGCGATGCTACGCTGCTGCCCGAAGTCGCGGACGCGCTCATCCGCGTCCACGCATGGTTTCTGCGGCAGCGCGATGCGGCCGGGCTCTTCCGTCTGCCCGAGCCGCCCTCGCTGCTGTGGATGGACAACCCCTATGGTCCGCTGCGCCGCCATGCGCGCGCGTCGGCCTTCCTGGCGCTGAATCTTCGCTACCTGCTCTTTCTGGACGATGTCTCGCGCGCGCTGGACCTGCTGAACCGCCGCGCGGAGGCGCGCGCCGCGCGCGCCGAACGGCGGGCGCTGGCCGCGCGCATCGCGCCGGCGTTTCTCGATCCGGCCACCGGTCTGCTGCGCGACGCCGCCGAGCCGGTCGTGCCGTGCAGCGTCAGCGAGATGGGCCATGCGCTGGCGGTGCTGACGCGGCCGCCGGGTCTGAACGTTCGCGCGCTGTGGCGCCGGTTCGAGGCGTGGCGCACGGCGGGTCGGGATGCGATCCTGCCGTCGCCGTTCGGCAAGTTTGTCACTCTCGAGGCTCTGGGCACTCTCGGCTGTCCCGATGCGGTGGTGCAGGAGATCCTGCGCTGTTGGGGGCCGATGGCGGATGCCGGCTCGGACACCGCATGGGAAGGATTCGACGGCCGCAGCAGCCTGTGCCACGGCTGGGCGGGCGTGCCGATCGTCGCGCTGATGCGCCACGTGCTCCGGCTCGATCCGCGCACCGGGGGCCAACGCCGGGTCGGCCCGGTCGGCGGCGTGGACTGGATCGAGGCGCGGGTCGCCGAACCTGATCACGCGCCCACGCCGTGAGCGGGCGTGTCACCCGGTTTTCACGGCCGCGGCCCGCCGGCGCAGCAGTGTGACGGAAGAGGCGGCGGCGACATAGACGGCGAGCACAGCGAGGCCGAGGCTGATGCCGCCGACGAGGGCGCTGCGTTTGCCGGGGTCCGGTTCGGCATACAGGTTGACCCACGCGAGCCGGCCGAGCGCGGCGACCGTGGTCACGAACATGAAGAGGGTCGGCGCCAGCACGTAACCGGCCGGGCGTCCCTCCGACCGCAGCCACGCGTAGACCACCAGCAGCGCCAGCGCCGCCATGAGCTGGTTCGAGGCGCCGAACGCCGGCCAGATGGCCTGCCAGACCGGTTTGCCGCCGATCTCACGAAAGGCGACGGCGGCGGGCAGCGCGAGCACCAGCAGCGTCGTCCATATCCGATTTCCGAGCGATGCGTTGACGCCGAACAATTCCTGCACGACAAACCGGCAGAGACGGGTGCAGGTGTCGAGCGTGGTCAGCAGAAACGTGCTCACCGCCAGCATGCCGAAGGTGCGGGCGAATTGCGGCGGCACGCCCAGCGCGCCAAGGAAGCGGCCCAGCCCGTCGGCGAACACCGCGACCGGTTGCGCCGAGCTCCGCTGGGAAGGGATCATGACCGTCGCCAGCGCCAGCAGCGCCAGCACGCCCTCGACCAGCATGCCGCCGTAGCCGACGACGCGCGCTGCGGATTCCGTGCGGGCCTGGCGCGCGGTCGTGCCCGAGGCGACCATCGAATGAAATCCGCTGATTGCGCCACAGGCGATCGTCACGAAGAGCGCGGGGAAAAAGAAGCCCAGCTTACTGGGGCCGGTGTCGGTCCAGCCGGTGAAAGCGGGGTACGCAATGTTCGCGCCGCCGCTCACTCCGGATGCCAAAAGCCCCGCTGCGCCGCCGGCGAGGCAGGCGTAGAGCAGGAAGGACGAAAGATAATCGCGCGGTTGCAAAAGAATCCAGACCGGCAGTATGGATGCGATGGCGCAATAGACGAGCAACGCCAGCGCCCATGCGTTTTTCACCGATCCCAGAAAGGCCGGCAGATGCTCCGCGGAAAGGGGGGCCGCCTGGCCCAGCCACAGCGCTCCGAACACGAGCGGAACGAAAATCAGCGTGCCCGCCCGCAATGGCAGACGAAAGCAATAGACCGCCAGGCCGAAAATCAGCGCCAGCGCGATATAGGCCAGCGACGCGGTCGCGACCGCCCCGCCGCGCGTCAGATCGGCATGGCCCTTCGCCAGCGCATCGGCGGCGGTCTGGGCTTGCGCGAGCGCATCCTCCGCCAGTTCCGGCGTCACCGTCCGCGCCGTCTCCGCCGCCTTTGCCGCACTCTCGCGCAAGGCGGCGATGTTCACTTTTGGCGCAAAGCTGATCGCCGTCAGGTCGAGAAAAACAAGAATGACGTAGATCAGCGTGAACAAGATGAAGAGCAGCAGAATGATATGGGTCACGCGTCCAAGGGAATCGCGGCAGATTTCCGCGATGGTCCGGCCCCGGTTGCGCAGGCTCGCGTACAAGGCGGTGAAATCGTGGACGCCGCCGAAGAAAATGGCGCCGAGCACAATCCACAGGATCGCGGGCAGCCAGCCAAACGCCATGCCGGCAATGATCGGGCCGACGATCGGCCCGGCCCCGGCAATCGAGCTGAAGTGGTGGCCGAAAACGACGGCGGTCGGAGTGGGGACAAAGTCCACCCCATCGGTCTGGGTTTGGGATGGGGTGGGGCGGGCGTCGTCCACGCCGAGCCGGCGGGAGAGGAAGCCGCCGTAGAGGACATAGGCCAGCGCGAACAGCGCCGCGCCGCCCAGGAACAAGGCGACGATGCTCATGGCCGGCATCATACGCCTTCCGGCCTGTCCGGTCAAAGGCCGGCGGCGGCCCCCGCCGGCGCAGGGCCGCCGCGTTTCCCGGGCTTGGACGGCCTCCGCGCCGACGTTTCCAAGGCTTGGAAAACGGGCCGGAATCGGGCAGGATCGAACGGCTTCGCGACCGCGAGGCGAAGAGGAATGACATCATGAAATCGTTTATCACTGTCGCGGTATGCTGTGGCGCGGTCTTGGCGGCGACCGCCGGCGCGCAGGACGACGAGCTGCGGCGCGCACCGCGGGCCTGGAAGGCCGCCCTCCAGCCGAACGGCTCGGTGCGGCTGACCTGCGACGGCGAGGATTACGGGGTCATTGAGCCTTCGATTTTCGCGAACCAGTGGAAGCACGTGCAATTGGACGAGGCGGCCGCCGAACTGGATTCGAAGGGATTGCCGCGGCCGGTCCTCATCGGCCCCAACAACGAGACGGTCGAGGTCACGATGAGTGTCGAGCCGGCCGAGGGCGGCGCGATCCGCTTCGCCTACGAACTGAAGCCGCGGGCGCCGACGCAGTTGATGGGCATGAACGTGGCGCTGGTCACACCCTATGCGGTCGTCAGCGGCGGTCAATGGCAGGCCGGGGAGGGAATGGGGGGGGAAATTCCGGAGGAATTGCAGGAGGATGTGCGGCTGTTTTCCGGCACCATGCGGAGCGCCGGCCTGCGGGATGCCAAGGGACGCCGGCTGCAATTCGACTTCGAGGAGGCGACCCCGGTGCTGTTTCAGGACAACCGCCGCTGGAATCCGTCCTTCACGATCCGCTGCGGCTACCATGCGGCGCTCAAAGCCTTCCGGCCCGAGGATGCATTGAAAATCGAGTTCACCCTGTCGGCCGACGGCCCGATTCAGATGGAGGGCTTCCGTCCGGCGGCGGCCGTTCCCGAACAGTGGGCACCGGTCGCGGTGGAACTCGACATCGCGGAGGGGTCCGCGCTGGACTTCTCCGGCGCACCGTGGCTCGATGCGCCGGCCGGTCGGAACGGCCGGCTGATCGCGCGGCCGGACGGCGCGTTCGCGTTCGAGCGCGCGCCGGGCGTGCCGCGCCGCTTTTATGGCGTGAACCTCTGCCGCGACGCCGTTCTGCCGGAGCGCGCGCAGGCCGATCGCCTCGCGGAACGGCTGGCCCGCCTCGGCTACAATGCGGTGCGCTGGCATGACTTCGAGCGCGAGCTTGCCGATCCCAGGGACAGCTCGCGGCCGGCGTCCGGAGCGCTCGAGCGGCTCCACTATTTCTTCGCCGCGCTCAAGCAGCGCGGCATTCATGTTTCGACCGACCTCCATGCCTCGCGCGCGGTTCCCGCTGCCGTCGTCTGGCCGGACGCCGCCGACGAGCTGACGGCGGAGGAATACCAGCTGCTGTTGCCGGTCAACGCCCGCGCCGAGGCGGATCTCCGCGAGTTCACGCGGCGCTGGCTGGGCGCGAAGAATCCGCATACCGGCCAGACGCTGGCGGCCGATCCGGCACTGGCGTGGATCTGTCTCGTGAACGAGAACACTCCCTCGAACTACTGGGCCAAGCTCCCGGCGCGCGTCGCCGTCGAGTGGCGCGCGGCCTGGAATCGCTGGCTGGAGTCGCGCTATCCCCGTCCCGCGGATCTCTCGCTGGCCTGGGGCCGCGACGCCAACTTCGGCGCGCTCTTCCGAAACGACGCGCTGCTGGCGACGCTATCGGAGGATTCACCCCGCGGGCGGGACTTCGCCGCCTTCGTCGCCGAAATGCAGCGGGGCTTCTACGAGCGCACTGCGCGTTTCCTGCGCGAGGAACTCAAATGCCAGGCGCTGCTAACCAACCTGAACGGCGGGGCACAGCGCCGCGGGTTCCAGTGGACCCGGTCCGCCTTCGATTACGTGGACGACCATTTCTACGTGGACTACCCGGAGTTCACCGAGCAACCGTGGCACCTGCCGTCCCGCAGCGCCCACCTGCATCCGGCGCTGCTTGGCGGCGCCGGCGGCGCGGGGACGGCATTCACCCGGATCTTTGGCAAGCCGTTTGTGGTCAGTAAATACAGCTATTGCGCGCCGGGCCCATACCGTGGCGCGGGCGGACTGTTGACCGGGGCGCTCGCCGCGCTGCAGGACTGGTCCGCCGTCTTCCGCTTCGCCTACAGCCATTCCCTCGACAAGATGTTCGCGCCCGAGCGGCTCGACTATTTTGATCTGGCCTCCGATCCGCTGAACCTGGCCGCGGATCGTGTCGCGCTGCTGGTCTTCCTGCGCGGCGATGTGGCGCCGGCCCGGCTGGCCGTTGCACTGACCGGCGTCGAGCGCGATTTCGTCGGGCTGGAGGCCGTCAACGCGCCGGTGACGCCCGCATGGTCGGCGATGGCGCTCGTCGCGCGGGTCGGATACCGGGTGGCAACTCCATCCACGGCGCCCGCCGACGAATGGCGGGTGTCGGTGGCGCCGCCGCCGGACGTGCCCGATCCGATGGACGAAGCGGCGAAGACACGGATCCTGGCCGCGTTGCGCGCGGATGGGCGGCTGGGTGACGACAACGAGACCGATCTGGCCGTCCGATTCGAAAGCGTCGGCAGTGCGCTGAACATCAACGGATCGCAGCGCTCGATTCGACTGGATGGCGCGCGCATTGCCGGTGTGGTGGGATCGGCCGGCCAGCGCCTCCGCGCGGGCGCCCTCGAGGTCGAAGTGCTCGACACGCCGGCGACGCTCGTCGCCGCCAGTCTCGACGGAAATCCGCTGCGCGAAAGCGGCCGCGTGCTCGTTACGCACCTGACCGACGTGCGCAACACGGATCAGCGCTGCGATTCGCGCACGCGGATATTGAGCGATTGGGGCCGGCTGCCGGTTCTCGCGCGCAACGGGCGCGCGCATGTGCGCATCGAGCGGACCGCGCCGCCGCGCGCCGCGCGCGCCTGGGCGCTGTCCACCGGCGGCCGCCGGCTGGCGGAGACCCCCGCGCGCATCGAGCCGGACGGTTCGGTCGCACTGGAGTGCAGCGTCGTCGGCCCCGACGGCGCGCAACTGCTCTACGAGCTGGAGATCGACTAACCCGGTCGTGGGAAACTCCGGGAAGGGAAACGGGGACATGACAGGCTCCTCTTCTATGAGCGGCTGGCCATTGGAACGCGCTGTGCCGGAACACGTGGGACTCGACGCGCGGCGCCTGCAGACGGTGGACCGCCTGATGGCCGCCTGGATCGCCGAGGGCCGCATTGCCGGCGGCGTCACGCTCGTCGCTCGCCACGGGCGTATCGCGCACCTCGGCGTCCAGGGCTGGGCCGACCTGGCACGCCGGACGCCCCTGCGCGACGACACGCTCTTCCGCATCTATTCGATGACCAAGCCGATCACCTGCGCCGCCACGTTGATGCTCTACGAGGAAGGCCGTTTCTTGCTCGACGACCCCGTCCGTTCGTATCTGTCGGAATGCGCCGAGTTCCGGGTCAGGGTCAAGGGCGCCGACGGGGCGGACGAACTCGTGCGTCCGAAGCGCGACGTGACGATTCATGATCTGCTCACGCATCTGGGCGGCCTGACCTACGAATGCGCGTTGCAGGCGCGAAAAGAGGGCTGGACCCTCGCGGAGTTCCTGCGGCGATTCGTACAAGTTCCGCTGGCGCACCACCCGGGCGAGCGCTGGCTCTACTCGGCCTCGCACGACGTGCTGGGGCGCTTGATCGAGGTGCTGTCCGGCCGGCCCCTCGATGCCTTTCTGGAGGAGCGCGTCTTCCGCCCGCTCGGTATGACCGACACCTTCTTTCACGTGCCCGCGGAGAAGCGCGACCGGTTGGCAACGCTCTATACCGAGGACGCCGAAGGACGGCTGACGTCCGAGGTGGATCCGTGGTTTGCTTTCGAGGCGCCGCCGCCCGGCCAGCCGTGCTTCTTCTCGGGCGGCGGCGGATTGGTTTCAACCGCCGGCGACTACCTGCGCTTCTGCCTGATGCTGCTCAACAACGGCGCGTGGAACGGGGTCCGGCTGCTGGGCCGCAAAACGGTCGAGCTGATGACCGCGGACCACCTTCCGCCGGACCATCCGCCGATCGAGCCGTTCAAGTTCGGTTACGGGCTGGGCGTCTCGGTGTTGCGAAGTCTCGGCGAGAAACAAGGGCTCGGTTCCATCGGCGAATTCGGCTGGGGCGGCGCCGCCAGCACGGAGGCGTGGGTGGATCCCCGGGAGGATCTCGTCTCGATCATTCTGCTGCAACTCCGGCCCGCGCGGCCGCACAGCTTCACGAAGCTTTTCAAGCACGCGGTGTACCAGGCCATCGCGGATTGACGGGGAAACCGATCATGCCTCTGACAATCGAACCGCGGAACGAACGCCCGCCACGCCAAACCTAGGCCGACCATCCAATCCCGCCATGCCCCGAACCGCCCATCCCGCGCCCACCGCCGAGGAGATGGCCCGCCGCCAGCGCGACATCTCGGTCTCCGAGTTCTTTCTGAAGAATCGGCACCTGCTCGGTTTCGACAGCCCGCGCCGCGCGCTGCTGACGGCCGTCAAGGAGGCGGTGGACAACGCGCTCGACGCCTGCGAGGAGGCCGGCCTTCTGCCGGAAATCGCCGTCGAGCTGGTCCAGATTGCCGCCGACCGTTTCGAGGTGACGGTTACGGACAACGGGCCGGGTATCGTCCGCGCGCAGATTCCGAAGATCTTTGCGAAGCTGCTCTATGGATCGAAATTTCACCGCCTGCGCATGTCGCGCGGCCAGCAGGGCATCGGCATCAGCGCGGCGGCGATGTACGGGCAACTCACGACCGGCCGGCCCGCGCGGATCCGCTCGCGCACCGCGCGGGCCAAAGCCGCGCACGAGATCGAGGTCGCGATGGACACGCGCGCGAACAAGCCCGTGATTCTGAAAGACGTCGAATGCGACTGGCGTCCGACATTTCCCGGCGCGCCGTCCGCGGAGGGCGCGCCTCCGGCCGCTCCGACGGTCGCCGATCACGGAACGGCGGTCACGATGGCGATGGAAGCGGCCTACGTGCGCGGCCGGCTTTCCGTGGATGAGTATCTGCGCCAGTGCGCCATCGTGAATCCGCACCTGCGGCTGCACGCGCGGATCGCGCTGCTGCCGAAGAAAGGCGGAGAGGATGCGCAAGGCCTTGAGAAGAGCGCCGGAAAAGTTGCACCGGAGGGCGTCGCCGGGACGGCCGACGGCGCGTCCGCCGGCGGCGAAAATTCAGCGTCGGGCGAGTGGCGCTGCTGGCCGCGCGCGGTCGAGGAGCTGCCGGCGGCGCCGGTGGAAATCCGTCCGCATCCGCACGGCGTTGAACTCGGCCTGCTGATCCAGATGCTGAAAAACACCGGTGCACGGACGCTGCGCTCGGCATTGACGCAGGACTTCTCGCGCGTCAGCGACCGGGTTGCGCTGGAGATCTGCGCGCGGGCCGGCGTGGACCCGAAGGCCAGCCCGACGCGCATCGCGCACCGCGAGAGCGAGGCGCTGTTCCAGGCGTTGCAGGCGGTCAAGCTGATGCGTCCGCCGACGGATTGCCTGTCGCCGATCGGCGAGGAGCGGCTGCTCGCCGGGCTGCGGAAGGAAGTGACGGCGGATTTCTACGCCGCCGTCACGCGGGAGCCGGAGGTTTACCGCGGTCATCCGTTCCAGATCGAGGCGGGGCTGGCGTATGCACGGCCGGGCGCTGACGCCGATATCGCCGTGGACGAGCCGGTGCGCCTGCTGCGCTTTGCCAACCGCGTGCCGCTGCTCTACGCGGCGGGCGCGTGCGCCGTCACGCGCGCCGCGACCGGCGTCAACTGGAAGGCCTACGGCCTCGCGCAGCCGAAGGGCGCGCTGCCGCTTGGCCCGGCGGTGATCCTCGTGCACATGGCGAGCGTCTGGGTGCCGTTCACCAGCGAGAGCAAGGATGCGATCGCGCACTATCCGGAGATCATCCGCGAGATGACCTTCGCCCTGCAGGAGTGCGGCCGGCAACTGGCCGTCTTTCTGAGCCGCCGCCGGCGGGAAGCTGAGGCCGAGCGCAAACGCAGCCACATCGAAAAATACATTCCGCATCTCGCCGGCGGACTGCGCGCCATCCTCGACTTGAGTGACCGGGAAGAGGAGAATCTGCGCCGCCGGTTGACGGCCATGTTGGAGCGCTCCCGCGCGGAGGGTTAGATCGTGCGCACGTTCTGGCTCTGTTTCGTGCCGATGTTCGTGGCCGTGGACGCGCTCGGCGGCGTGCCGGTGTTCCTGGCGCTCACGGAGGGTTGCGACGATCGGCGGTTGCGGCGGATCGTCATCCAGTCGGTATGGACCGCGGCCGCGGTGGTGCTCGCGTTCCTGAGCTTCGGTCCGGAACTGCTGCGCTTCCTCGGCGTCACGCCGCCGGATTTCCTGATCGCGGGCGGCCTGTTGCTGCTGGCGCTCTCCTTCGGCGATCTGCTTTCCTACGACAAGGGCGCGATGCGCGCCGATCCGGAGATCCTCGGCGCGGTGCCGATCGGCATCCCGTTGATCGCCGGGCCGGCGGTGCTGACGACCTGCGTACTGCTGGCCAAGCTGCATGGCGCGGTCGTCACCGGCGCGGCGGCGGTCGCCAACATCGCGTTGGCCGGCGGCGTATTCTGCTTCGCGCGCCCGATCACCCGTTTTCTCGGACGGGCGGGGTCGCGAACGCTCTCGAAGGTTGCCAGCCTGCTGCTGGCGGCCATTGCCGTTATGCTGATCCGGCGCGGCATCGCGGCGTCGCTGGGCGCCGACGTCGAGAGGTTGGGAATCGGCGATCGGTGAACGCCGGAGCGGCAGGTGCTTACTCCGGGAAGAACTCGTCCTCCAGCATCCGGCACAGCGCGTGGTAAATCGGCGCGTGCAGCTCCTGTATGCGGAAGGTTTCGTCGGCCGGCGCCCGCAGCAGTACGTCGCAGGCGCCGGCCATTGCGCCGCCGGTGCGTCCGGTCAGACCGATCGTCCGCAGGCCCAGCGCGCGGGCGGCGCGGAGCGCGTGGCCGACATTGGCGGCATTGCCGGAGGTGCTGATCGCCAGCAGCGCGTCGCCGGGGCGTCCGAGCGCGTGGACGAGCTGTGCGTACAGATAGTCCGATGCGCAATCGTTCTGCCAAGCCGTTCGGAGCGCCAGGAAACCGGTCAACGGGATGCAGGGCAGCGCGCCCTGCAGGTGCGGCGCGAGGTCGCCGAGCGCCGCGGCGCGCGCCCCGGCGAGCGGCCGCCGTTTCGCGAAACCCTTGAGCAGTTCGCCGGCGATATGCTCGGCATCGGCCGCGCTGCCGCCGTTGCCGCACAGCAGTAGGCGGCCGCCGCCGCGGAAAACCTCGCGCAGCGCGGCAAAGGCCTGATCCAGATCGCCGCGCAGCGGTGCGAGCACCGGATACCGCTCGATCAAGCCGGACAGATGTCGGGTCATATCCATGACTTCACGGGCAGGCTAGTCCAACTTCAGCAGTAACGCGAACGGATTTCGCGGTGCCCCCCATGAATTCAACGGGATCCGCGTGAACCGCTGTAACGGCCGTAGGATCGCAGTCGTATTCTGTTGCCGACTTCTGGTCCGACGTCGCCGACGCCATGGCATTGCCCATCGGATCGCCGAGGACGCAGAAAGTCGCCCACGTCCGCCGTTGACCGCTCGCGCACGGCCAGTGAGCCGCCGACGCCTCCGCTCTCCTCGTACGAGCGTCGATCCTGCCAGCCTGGTCGAGGCCCCATGTGGAGAGGCGCTCGGTCGTGTTGCCGCCTTCCCGCGTCTCGATCGCTTTCGCTGGCCGCCAACTATCCACGATTCAGCGCGCGGTGATGTGGCGCCAAGCGCCCTCGACATCCATCTGCGGCAGCCGTGTCGTGGTCTCCGCCGGACCGCCACCTTTCCCGCGATCGCTTGGATTGTCGTTTGCACTGAAAAACCCCGCTGTCAGGTGACCAGCCGAGATTCCGAGGGAAGATCAAGAGCGATAACAAGATCGGCCCGTATAGGGCAAGTCTCAAGACATGATGATTTTTGGGTTATGCGACATTCGTGCTTTTCCGCGGAATCGATGGTCGAGACGTGACCTTGTAGCATTTTCACGCTTTTTCGAGCCGCACGGGCAGTCCGCCGATTTCCGGCGTTGGAATCTGACGGGTCGTCGGGTAGGCAAACTGCAAACGCGGATTCTTGGTGAATTCCGCAATAATCCGCTCGTTCAGCCGGTTCCGCATCGCGGACCGTTTGCGGTAGTGGGTGACGTACAGCAAGCCGAAGGTCACCCCACTGTCGTCAATGCTGGAGACCAGTTTCGGCTCATAGGTTGCGTCCCTCGCGCCGTAACGTTTCTCCATCTTCCTTTCGGCCGCCAGCCGCGCCTCCTCGAAGGAGGCCCGGGTCTCTTCCTGCAGAATATGCCAGAGCGTTTCTCGCGCCTCCAGGGCCGGCGTTTCGAATGTCACGATAATATCCAGGCGATTCCACACAAATGGGTGGACGTGGGTGAAATTGACGACTTTTTCTTTGAAAATGAAACTGTTCGGAATCGTAACGACGCGACCGGTCGGTTCATCTGCACGCATCCAGTTGTTCAGTTCGTTGAGCGTGGTCCGCAGTAATTGGATGTCAATTACATCGCCGACCACCCCGCCGATTTCGACCCGGTCGCCGACGCGGATCTTGCCGCTGGCGACGATGATGAACCAGCCGGCGAACGCCGAACACATGTCTTGTAACGCGATCACGAGCGCGGCGCCCGCGATGCCCAGCACCGTGCCGATATCCTTCAAATCCTCCAGAAAAAACCGAACCGCCACGACCAGAATCAGCAGGGCCGTGGTATAACCCAAATTGCGCCGCAGGACGAACAGACGGTCGTGCCGGGCGAACAAGGGCAGGACGACATAACGCAAGGCCAAGTGCAGGGCGAGGATCGCCAGAACGGTTAGGGCCGGCGCGGCGATACTGGCGAGGTAGTTTCGGCGTTGCGCCGCCAAACGATGACGCAACCAGTCCGTCTCTTTCGCGATCAATTCCTGCCATTGTTGCGCGATGGCCTTGGCCTCCTCGACGGTCTGTACCTGCTGCTCCTGCACGCGAATCTGCTGCTGCTCGAGCGCGCGTTGCTTTTCCTCGTCCGTGGAGGATAGCCATGACAATAGGCGGGAACGGCCGCGTTCGATCCGTTCCTGTTCGCGACGGATCACGATGGCGTCCTCCAGTTGCGCCAATCGCGCCTGCGAGAGCGCTAGTCCTGAGCGCACGTCTTCGAGACGCTCCTCCAATTCCGCTACCCGTTGTTCGACCTCCACCCGCCGCTTTTCGCGCATGCCGATGTCCCGTCGGAGGGCCAGCGTCGCCTTGATCGTCGCCGGCGCTTCGGTCTCCGTCGACAGCGTCTCCGCGATACGCGCGGCGTCCGACCTCACGGCGAGCTGTAGCTCGGCGAGCTGACGCTGCAGCATCACGTGCGTAAGGCGTTCATCGTCTAAGCGGAGCGCGCGCTCCATTTCTCCGATCAGGCGAACATCCGGCGTTTCGGCGGCGCGCATTTGGACCAGACGCTCTGCAGCCTGCATTCGCTGTTGACGCAGTTGGCGGTACTGTTCTTCGAAGGCGCGTGCCAGTCCCCTTGGGGCGTCGCGATCACCTTGCAAGGATAGCGCCAGCGTCTTTAGCTCCGACGCCGGATCGCGTTTCTGTTTTTCCCGGCGTTCCTGTTCCCGCCGCTCCAAGGCCAGGCGCCGTTCCATATTCCGGAGATCCTGTGTCAGTAACTCGCGCCTTTTCTCGGCGACCGCCCGCAACACGGCATTGGTTTCGGCTGCGAGCAGGTCTTCGGCCTCCTGGAGGCGCGCGCGGATTTCTTCCACACGGTTATCGGCCGCCGAATCTGCGGCGCCGGTCGGAACCCTGAAAAATAGACCGGCAAAGAGGGCCAGAATCAGGGCGCACATTAATGTCCGCGCCGTCCCGTGCTCGTGTGCGTGCATGTTCGTCCATCCCCCCATTACCGGCGGGAAAGCCAGTTCCCCGGGCAGCATGAATCCGCGCCTCCCCTTCTGGCAAGTGAAAACCCGGGGGCGTGAAGGGCACGAAGGCGCAAAGGATCGCGTCTCGACAATCTTCAAATAGTTAGACGGTGGAGGCAGTAGCGGACAAGTGTGGATACGAAAGTTAAGAGAAAGTTAAGGGTCACGTCTCAAGAGAAAGTTAAGGAAAGTTAAGGGTCACGTCTCGACAATCTACAAATGGCTTGACGGCGAAGGTAGTAGCGGGCAGACGGGTCGCATGACAAGACCGTTGCGGGCGGATGTCGAGGACGGGTGGCACCGCATCACGGCGCGGGGGATCGAGCGCCAGGCATCTTTGGGCATCGCGCGGTCGTACATTGC
>CAYLTB010000035.1:0-22159 GCA_964386675.1 uncultured Verrucomicrobiota bacterium | reverse complement strand
TACGGCTGCTGGCGATGCGGCGGCGCCCGCCGGTGGTGATCAAAGCGCACGGCCCGCAGTGCCTCTGGGTCGCGCAGCGCGCCCAACTGCACTATCCCTGGCAGGCGCTGACCCTCGGCGCGGCGCTGCTGAAAATCGCGCCGCAGTTGGCGGCGGAGTGGCGCAGCCTCGAACGCGCGGACGTGTTGCTCGCGCCCGGCCCCGCGATGTTCGGCTGGCTGCGCGGCCAGGGCGTCCGGCTGCCGGCCCGCCACGGCGTGGTGCCGAATCCCGTCCGCCCCGCACCGCCGGCGGACGCCGCTGACGCGGCCGCCGAACCGACGCTGCTGATGGCCGGGCGTCTGGCGTTCATGAAGGGCATCGCCCACGTCGCCCCCATCCTCGCGCGCGTCGCCGAACGCTGTCCGGCGGTACGGCTGGAGATCGCCGGGGCCGATTCCCGGGCGCGCGGCATCGGATCCCTGGCGGAATGGCTGCGCGCCGACCTTCGGCGCCACGGCGCGCTCCCGCGCGTTCAGTTCCTGGGGCGGCTCAATGAGGCGCAACTCGATGCCGCGTATCGCCGGGCTTGGGTGTTGATGCACCCGTCTCGATGGGAGAGCTTTGGAAACGTCATCGCCGAAGCGATGGTGCGGTCCCGCCCGGTCGTCGCCAGCCGCGTGGGCGATGTGCCGGCCCTGTTGGCCGATACTGGCAGCGTAGCGGCCGATCCGCGCGGCGCGGAGTTCTCCGATGCGTTGACGGGCCTGCTGACGGACGCGGACGCCCGAACGCAGGCGGGTCGGCGCGGCCGCGAGAAGGCGCTGCGCGAGTTTCATCCCGACGTCGTGGCCTCGCGGTATCTGGCCTTCCTGGCGGGAGCCGCTCCGTGAACGCCCGCGCGCCGGCGTTTCCCTCCGCGCTCGACAAACCGCGTGGGAGTCTCATCGTGCCGGCTGGGCGGGCGGCGCCGCCACCGGAGGTGCTGCCGGCGTTGCAGGCGCTGATGGCGCATTCATCCGGACTTGAATTGCTCTGGGTCACGCCGCACGCCGAATTCCCCCTGCCGCGCGATCCCGCTTTCCGCCGCGTGACGGTCCCCGCGCTGCTGCCGCCGGGCGGAATGCGCAACCGCGGCGCCGACGCCGCCCGGGGCGACATCCTGCTGTTTCTGGACGACGATTGCGCACCGCCACCGGATTGGGCCGCCCGGATGGTCGCCGCCCTCCATGCCGCACCGGACCTCGGCGCGGTCGGCTGCCGCTATCGTTCAGCCGCGCCGGACTGGCGGGAGCGCTGCGCCGATCACGCGCTGTTTGCCGCCTGCGCATCCTCGTTTCCGGCAGACCGCCCCTTCGGTTCCGCTGCGATGGCGGTTCGCGCTGAAGCGTATCGCCAGGTCGGCGGTTTCGATGCGGAACTCTTGGCCTCCGAGGACTGGGACTTCGGACTCCGGCTGCAGGCGGCGGGGTGGCGTGTGCGCTACGACCCGTCCATCACCGTCCTGCATCGCCACGGGCGCCACTCGCTGGGCGCGATCCTTCGCAGCGCCTACGCCTCGGGGCGGCACAGCGGTCTGACGGTTCAACTCCGGCATCGCGCACAGGTCTCCGGCTGGGCCCGACTGACCCTGCGGCTGCGGCATCCGGCGCTGTACCCGCTGCTCGTTCCCCTCGACGCGGCGCTTCAAGTGGGAATCCACGCGCTCCGCGAAGCGCGCCGGGAGCCGGCTGTGCTTTCGTTCGTTCCGGTCTGCCTCGCGTCCCGAGTGGCCTATCATGCCGGCGTGTGGCGCACGCTCGCCGCGCGGAAAGACCATGCCTAGACAAGGCGGTTTCCGCTATACTTCACCCCATGCTCCCGATCGCCGGTCCAACGCTGTTGCTGATCCCGGTATTCAACGAGGCGGAGAACATTGCGGCCTTGAATGCCGAGATTCGTGCGGCGCTGCCGGGCATCGAGGTCTGCTGGATCAACGACGGATCCAGCGACGGATCCGACCGGGAAATCCGCGCGACCGGCCGTCGGTGGCTGAACCTGCCCTGCAATCTCGGGATCGGCAGCGCCCTTCAAACGGGCTTTCGCTACGCGCTGGACGAAGGCTTCGAATACGCCATCCGACTGGACGGCGACGGCCAGCATCCGCCCGACCAGTGCATCCGGCTCGCGGAGCGCATGCGGCGGGACGACGTGGATCTGGTCGTGGGCTCCCGTTTTCTAGCCGACGGCGGCTATCGGACGGCCTGGCATCGCCAGGCCGGAATTTACGCGCTGGCGTGGCTCTTGAGCCGGGCGTGCCGCCGCCGGATCACGGATCCGACCTCCGGATTCCAGATGGCCAATCGTGCGGCGATGGCATACTTCGCCCACCACTATCCGGCCGACTACCCGGAGCCGGAGGCGCTGGCGCTGCTGAGCCGCCAGGGCTATCGGTGCTGCGAGGTCCCGGTCGTATTCCGACCGCGCCGCGCCGGGGTTTCCTCGATCCGCCACTGGGGCACGCTGTTCTATGCATTCAAGGTAGGCGTGGCGTTGTTCGTGGATCGTTTCCGCGCCGTGGATCCGCTTTTCGACCGGCATAACGTGAAGGGCCGCGCATGACCCCGCCGCAAATCGCCACCGCCGTCGCGGGCGCGGCGCTGCTCCTCGCCAGCGTCGGGGTGTTTCTGCGCCGACGGACCTTTCGTCTCCGCGCGCTGGTGGGGATGATCGTCGGCGCGGGGATGCTGTATGCGGCGTGGCGCCCGAGCGTCATCGTCGTCATGGGGCCGGACTCGGACGTCCTGCGGTTGCGGTGGATCGTGGGCCTGTTGAGCCTCCTGATGCTGACGATCACGCTCGAATCCATCCGGACCGCCCGGATGCAGGAGCGCTACGCGCTGTTGTGGTTGGCGGCGGGCGCGCTCCTGCTGGTCGGCGCGCTCAGCAATCCGCCGGCGCGCTGGGCGGAGCGCCTGACAGGCATGAGCTATGGGGCGGTCGTCGGCGTGACGGTGTTCGCCTTGATGCTCTTATTGCTGTTCCACCTGTGCGTGGCGTTGAGCGGCGCACAGGAGCGCATGGCGCGCATTGCGCGCGAATTGGCTCGTGTTGAGGAAATCGTCCGGCGCTCGGTGCCGCCGCGCAACCCTACGCCGCCCCCGCCGCCTGACCCAACGCCGCCAACGTCAGCCGGGCCGTCCGCTCCCACGTGAACCGGCGGGCGCGCTCCCGCGCGCGGCGGACCTGATCCGCGTCCGGGTGGTCCAGCGCCATCCGGAGGGCCTGCGCCAAGTCGCCGGGCGTGTCGGGATCAAAGTACCGCACCGCGTCGCCCCCGATTTCCGGAATCGCCCCGCACCGGGTGGTCAGCACCGGTGTTCCCGCCCGCATCGCTTCGAGGACCGGCAGGCCGAAGCCCTCGTAGCGCGACGGAAACACGAACAGCTCCGCGCCCTGATACAACCGGATCAACGCCGCTCGATCCAAGCGCTCGCGGCGGTGGATCCGCGCCGGCGCGATGGCGCCGTCGAGCGCCGCGCGCACGGCCGCTTCGCCGCGCCGCGGTCCCCCGACGAGCACCAGGTGGTGCGGCCGTTCGCGCTGCAAGGCCGTGTAGGCCCGCGCCAGCGCATCCACGTTCTTGTGCGGATGCGTATGGGCGACGCAGAGCAGATAGGGCCGCGGCGCATCCGGCGCCCCCGCGTCCCGCTCGAACGCGTCGTCCACCCCCAGCGGCGTGACGGACACACGCCCGGCCGGCGCCCGAGTGAACCGCAGGATTTCGCCGCGGCTGAACTCGGAAATGGCGAGCACACGGTCCGCGCGCCGCGCTCCGGCGCGGATCAGCGCGTCGGAGGCCCAGCGGTAGGTCCGCCGCAGCGATTCCGGGAAGCGACGGTATTGCAGGTCGAGGATGCTCAACACGTGCGGGCAGGGACAGGCCAGCGGGCCGGTGTAGCCGGGCGACCAGAGCGCGTCCAGACGCCATCGGCGCGCGGCGCGCGCCAGCGCAAACTGCTCGCGCAGAATCCGGACGGGGCGGCGCGCGGCGCGGAATTCCAAGGGTTGGAACGCAACGCGCGGATGGCTTCCAAACCTTGGAAACAGCGCCGCGTGGCCCTCCTGCGCCGTGAACAGGACCAATTCCAGATCCGACGCCACGCGCAACAGCGCCGCCAGGGTTTCAACCAGGTAGGTCTCCGAGCCGCCGACTTCCCCCGGCAACAAGAACAGCGTATTGACGCCGACTTTCATCCGCCGCCGGACCCCGACTTCGCGCGGCGGCGCGCCGCCATGCGCGCATAGATCGTCACGATGCCCCACCGTACACCGGCATGGAGCCAGACCTGCGGCGCCCAGCGGCCCGCATCGCGGCGCGCCGCCTCGTACTCTTCGCGGAACTGCTCGCGGAAACCCCGGCCGCTGATGGAATCGGGATGCCACCGAAAATCCGCGAGCGGCGGACCGGCTATCCGAAACCCGCCGCCCTGCCGCCACAGGCGCAGGATCAGATCGTAGTCGAAGGCCGCGCGCAGGTCTTCCCGCAGCGGCCCCGCCCGCTCGAAGGCCGAGCGCCGAAAAAACATTGCCGGCTGCGAGATATAGTTCAGCGTCTGAATCAGAAACCGGCACGAAATCGGATGGAACACGTCCTTGAAGCGGGTGATGCCCTTCCGGATTTCGCAGCCGTTCTCGTCCACGATGCGGCAGCGCCCAAAGCCCAGCGCCCGGTCCGGCCTCTGGGCGAACGCGGCCGCCACGCGCGCCAGCGACCCCGGCCGGTACAGGTCGTCGGCATTCAGCCAGCCGACGATCTCGCCCCGCGCCAGCGCGAGCCCCTTATTGATGGCGGACGCCGGCCCGCGGTCCGGCTCCACCACCAGCCGCGCCAACTCCGTCCGGTACCGCTCCAGAATCGCCCGCGAACCATCCGTGCTTCCGCCGTCTACGACGATATATTCGAGGTCCACCCCCGCGCGGCGCTGCGCCAGAACGCTCTCCATGGCCGCTGACAGGTACCGCGCTCCATTGTAATTCGGCGTGATGACGGATATCATGCGCGGCGGAGTTTATTCGAAAGGCCCACCTTCGACGATACGGAACGTGCAGGAGCCGGCGGGCCTTACCAAGGCGGATGGGCAAGGCCGACACCCCGCGCCGCGGGCTTTTTGGAGACGCACGGCAAAGGCATGAGAGCGGAAATCTGGGTGCTGTCTGCCGCCTCGCTGGCACTCGTGCTGGCGCCGATCGTTCGGCTCCTGTACCGGATCGCACGCGCCGTGCTCGGTGCGAGACGCTGGTCGGCCGCGGATCGCGCGGCGCTGGCCGCGGGGCTGGCGCTCCTGGCGCTCGCACTGTTTCGACCGCACCGGGATGTCTTTCAGGCGCTCGATGCTTCGGCCTTCCGAAACATGGCCCGCGCGTTCATCGCCGGCCGCGGTTTTCACGACCGCGACATGGCTTTCGAGGCCTTGCCGCCGGAACTGCGGCCGTGGGTACTGATGGACGCCCGCGCCTTCGAGACCGGAGAGCGCGCCACGCGCGATCGCTCGTTCCAGATTGACGCGCCCGACCGGCCGATCACCCGTCCCTATTTCTATCCGTTGCTCGCGCTCAATCTGGCAGGGCTGGGCGCCGGGAACGGCGGCCGATGGATGGACTACTTCGTGCCCGCCGTTTCCTTCGCTTTCTGGGCCGCGTTTCTGCTTGTCCTGGGCGGACGCGCCGGTGGGCCGGGTGTCGTGCTCGGCGTTGCGCTCGCCGCGGCTTCTCCGCTGCCGGCCTGGCTGGGCCGCGGCTGCCACTTGGAAGCGGTCGCCGCGGCGTTGCTCGGTCTGGCCACGTTACACTGGCTGGCGCGGCCATCGGGCGGCGGCCCGCCGTCAATGGCCGGTTTCGCCGTCGGCCTCGCGGTCTCCTATCATCCGATCATGATTCTGCCGGCTGTGCCGATCGGCATCGGCTTGCTGGCCTCCTGCGAGAACCGGCGCGAGCGCTGCCGGCTGACGTGCGCGGGATTGCTCGGAGTCGCGCCCCTGTTCGCCATGACGGCGTGGATCTGCGCGCCGTACGGCGGTCTGCAATGGAGCGCCATCCGGAATGCCGTCTTCCACAATCCGTTCATCCGGCCCGCCGCCGCGCTGCTGGCGCTCTGTGTCGCGGCACTCGGCGCCGGGCTGGCGCTGCGTCCGATGCGTTGGTGGCGCGCCCTCGTTCCGCCCGCGAGCGCGTCCACGGCGTTCGCGCTGATGCTGGTCTGGGCCGCTCCGGCGCTGGCGGCCGCGCTCGGCGCCGCCGGCCGCGACCTCGCGGCGACCGTGGGGCGCGGGTGGCAGGAGCGGATAGACGGACTGCAAGGGCCGGCCGCCGCGCTGACGCTGGCGCTGCTGTGGATCGCGGCCCGCCGGCCCGGCGGGGCCCGGGAGCGCTGGATCGTAACGGCCGCGGCGTTGACGTTTCCCGTCTTTCTGCACCTCAAGGCCCTCGAGCCCATGGGGCTCTGGAGCCAGCGCCGGCTACTGGCATCGTGGTTGCTGCTGGTCGCGGCGGTCGGCCCCGCGGGCGCGGCGGCGCTCGCCGGCCCTCCGGCGGCGCTCTTGGACTTCCGCAGCGCTCGGGCGTTGCTGCTTGGCGGAGCGGTGCTCGCCGGTCTGGCCAATCCCCTCCGTTGGCCCGCGCCCTACCGGGTGCAGTTCGATCGCAACGCCGACGCCCTGGTCGAGCGAGTGGATGCCGAACTGAAGGACGCCACGGTGTTTTTCGAATACCATACGCACAGCCTTCCGTTCGCGGTGCTACCCGGCCGCCGCGTCTACGGACTGAACTCCGCGGCCGCGCCGGCGCTGCCCGCGATCGCCGCGTGGATTCGCGAGCGCTGTCGTACCGAAACCGTGCTCTGGGTGACCGCCGCGGGCAATCCGGGCGTCGAAGACGGCGTCCTTCTTCGACCGCTGGGGCTTCACACGGCCGCGCTGGACCGCGTGCGCGCGCGCACCGCGCTGCCCGCGCTTCCGGCTTCGCACGGTATCCGGATGGAGTTGCTGCGCGTTGAACCGCTGGCGCCCGGCGCTCCGGCCGCGCTCGATATCGTCTTTGAATCGGGCGCGGGCGGCGGACCCGATCGGCCGCAGCTCGGCCTGCGGGGGCCCTGGGGTCGCGGCGGCCTCCGCATGGCCCTGGCGGACGGCGGCGAACGGACCGGCCGCTGGACCCGCGCCGGTTCCGCCGTCATCGGGCCGGTCCCCGCGCCGGGCGGCGCGGTGCGGATCACCATCGAGGGCGCCGCCGCCCGGCGGGACGGTCGCACCCATCAGATCGTCGCCATTGTCCCGCCGTGGGACGGGCCGCCGTTGGAACTCCGGGTGGAACAGGGGTTCACGCAAACCGCCGGCGTGCTCCGGCGACCGGAACGCGAAACGGACGGCGAGCCGACCGGCCGGTATCGAATCGAGGGACGTTGGCCCTACGATCCGGCCGCCGCCGGAATTCGGGGATTCGACGCCGATCTGGGCGTGCTGCTGCACCGGTTGCGCATCGAGTCCCTTCCCGCCGCGGGCGCGGCGCCGGCCACGCCATGAAGGACGCGCTCCAGATCGTGTTTTCGAGCGATGAGCGTTACGCGCCGCATCTGGGCGTTGCGCTCGCGAGCCTCATCGCGACCAGCGCGCCGTCCACGCGCGCGGTCATCCGCGTATTGGACGGCGGCATCTCGCCCGCCAATCGGCGGCGGTTGCATCGCGTGACTCGTCGCGGCGGCAATCGTTTCCAACTGGAGTTCATCCGGCCCGATGACGGCTGGGTCCGGGATCTGCCGCTGCGGCACTATTATCGGGTTCCGGTCTATTACCGGTACTGGATGCACCGCTCGATGCCGCCGGAAATCGGTCGCGTCTTGTATCTGGACTGTGACATGGTCGTGCGCCGGGACCTGACGGAGCTCTATACGGCGGACCTCGGCGGTCGGCCGGTCGGCGCCGCGCTCGACAAGTATCTTCACGAGGCTCCGCGGCGGGTGCCGGGTTGGCCGGTCCACGCGCGCGATTATTTCAACACGGGAATGCTGGTCATGGATCTGGCGGCCTGGAAGGCCTCCGGATGCTCCGAATCCATGCGGGACCTGCTCGAACAAAATCCGGGCCATTTCCTCGTACCCGACCAGGATGCCTTCAACCTGGCCTGCCGCGGCCAGGTCCGGGAGCTGTCCTTCGCATGGAACTACCAGATCGTGTCGTCTCCGGACGCCGACCTGCCGCTCGAGCCCTGGATCGTCCACTACCTGGGTGACGTGAAGCCGTGGAATTTCTGGAATACGCATCCCCTCCGACACTGCTACCGCGAAATGCGCCGGCGTACGCCTTGGAGGTTCCACCCCTATGAATTCGGCCATGCGCGGAAGGGCATGATCATCCTCGGCGGCCGACTCCTTCCGGAATTCGTCAAGCGCCCGCTGCGCGCTCTGCTGGGCATTCCCGCTCCGCACCTCCCGGGAAAGGTCTAGCCGTTCGAACCCTGGCCCGCGCGGCACCGTACGGCCATGAAGTCGTGCCCGCAGAGGCGAATCCGATACCCCCTTCGGCGCAACTGTTCGAAGAGCCCGCGCCGGACTTCCGGGCGCAAATGCTTATGTTCCACGAACAGCGCAACCGGCGCATGCCGGTCGAAGTCCAGCGTGTCCAGCACCTCTGCCTCGTGTCCTTCGGTGTCGATCTGCAAGAGATCCGGCGCGCCCAGGTTCCGAAGGTTTAGCAGTTCCGAAAGTCCCCGCACCTCCACCTCGATCGAGCGCACAAAAGGCGCGATGCTCTCGCCGAGGTGGCGCGTGATGTGTTCCCGCGAAAAGGAGCCGAGCTGATCGCACCACGCCGGCAGATCGGGCCGGACCCGCCGCGCCTCCGGGTCCACCGCATGAAAGAGCGCGCGGCCCGTCGGACGGCCAATCGCCACGCGTTCGAGCCCCAACCGCGATTCGCGGCCGAATCGCGCCCGCAAGCGCTCGAAACAGGCGGGAACCGGTTCAATCAACAATGCTCGCCACCGGGAATCCCGTACGATCAGATCGCTCAAGGGATCGCCGGACGTCCCGTCGTTGGCGCCCACGCTGACATAGAGGGGCGACGGCCGGCGTTCCGGAATGCGCGCGCAATAACGGCGAAACCGGCGATGGCGGCGCCGATACAGCACGCCGTACGCCGCGCTCAGCACGGGACGCAGCACGGCGGCCAGCGGCGCCGGCAGAACGCCGGGCGCGGCGGAAGCAGGCACCCCCAGCTCAATCATGAGCTGACCCTAACCGCCTCTCCGGGCGCCGTCAACGCGTCGGGGATCGCGGAAATGTGCGCACAACCGACGGTGCGGAGCCGCTCAACAGCCGTCCAGCACGGCCAGCGCGGTCTCCCAACGGCTGTCGCGCGCTTTGGCGAGGGCGCGCTCGCGCAGCGCGCGCCGCAGCTCGGCGTCGTCCCGCAACCGCCGCATCGCCGCCGCCAGCGCTTCCGGACCGGCCTCCGTCACCAGACCCGACCCGTGCGTGCCGACGATCTCCGGCGGACCGCCGCGGTCGGCCACGATCGCCGGCAAGCCCGAAGCGTGCGCCTCGAGCACGACGTTGCCGAAGGTGTCCGTCACGCTGGGAAAGACAAAGACGTCGGCGCTCGCATACGCCGCCGCGAGCGTTTCGCTGTGCAGCGCGCCTGTGAACACAATGTCCGGCCTCCGGTAGGCGCGCTGAAGCTCCATTCGCGCGGGACCGTCGCCGACGACGGCGAGATGGACGGAACCGTCGGGTCGCGCGCCCGCCAGCCGGGTGAAGGCCTCGAGGAGCGTGCGCACGTTCTTCTCCTCGGAGATCCGCCCGACATACAGGTACTTGAAACCGCCGTTCCAACCCCAGGCCCGCCAGAAATCCGGATCGCGCCGTTCGGGGCGGAACCGTTCCAGGTCAATCCCACGGGGCAGCACCGCCAACCGTGCACGATCGAAACCGGCTTTGGCGAGCTGCTCGAGGTAATAGCGGCTCGGCGCATAAACAGCCTCCATGCCGCCATAGAACCACCGCATGTACCGCCAGCCCAGCTCTTCCATCGCATCGTCGTCCGTCCACTGTCGGACGTACTTCGGAAAATCGGTGTGGTACAGACCGCGGACGCGCAGTCCGAGCAATCGGGCCGCCAGCCGGCCGGCCAGCCCCACCGGTCCCGGCGTGGAAATGATCAGCTCATCGAAGCGCTGTTCTTCGATCCAGGCGATCATTTCCATGAAGGGCGGTGCGACGAGCGTCTGGTCCTTGTATTCGGGGAAGACAAACGTGCCGAGCGGATCGAAATTCTTCAGCGGAAACGCCGTCTCCGGCCGCGAGGGTCGGCACGTGACGACGGTGATCGGCCGCCCCTGCCCTGCGGAAAGCCCGGCCAGCGTGCGAATCGTATGGGCCACTCCATTGATGTCGTCAAACGTGTCCGTCAGCCATGCGCGCTTCGGCTGGGCGGAACCTCCGCGGCGCGCCGCCGGGTAGCGATCCTCCACCGCGCGCAGCAGCGATTCATCCTTGTGCTGCGCTCCGAAGGCCGTGATGTACGGGGCAACGCCCAACAGAATCGGCCCGATCGCCGCCACCGACTGGATGGCCTCGATCAGCCGCCCGGATTTCGCATGCTCGAGGGTGCGGCGCGCGAACGTGAAGGTCAGTTGCTGCGTGATCCGACAGGCCGCCTCGAATCGCTGCCGCTCGGCGTCCGGCGTCGGCGCCGGGAGCCCGCCCAGCGCCTCCGCGCGGCGGTTGCGCTCGACCAGCGCCATGACCTCATCCACGATCGCCCGTTCGATGTCGCTCAGCCGGCGACGTCGGACATGGTGCGCCACGCGCCCGATAGGCCGCAACACCGCCGAATACACCGCTGCGCACCGGCTCCGTTTCAGCGACGCCTCGGCCGCCACGCCCGACAGCCGCCGCAGGATCGCCCCCACGACGGACGTGTCGGCCCGTCCGCCGCGCAGGAACCGACTGCGGTAATAGCTGTAGGCGATGTGATAGAGACTATGCGCCAGGCGCAGGCTCGATCCGCCGCGGCCTCCGGGTTCGTGCCGCCTTTCGCGCAGGCAGGCGAGAAATTCCCCCACCGTATCGGCAGGCGGCGCGACCGTGTGCGCCCCGCCGGCGTAGAGACCGCTGTGGTCGTCGCTGCCGCCGGTCAGCCGCTTGACCCAGGGCGTCGGCCCTTCCGGGGCAATGCCGTGGCGGTCCGCCAAGGCCGCCAGATCGACCGGCGTGAGCGATCGGAGAATGGCGTTGGCGAGGTCGCATGCGCGCGGATCGCGCGAGCCGTTGATGCCCTCGAAGCAATCGAATAACAGGATCAGTTTCTCGAAGTGCTCCACCGTAAGCTTGTCGTTCACGCGGAACAGCGGATGCGCGATACCGTGCGGGATCCCCTCGCGCCGCAGCACGGCGCGCAGATCGTAGATGTTCTCGCGGGCCCGCTGCAGGACAGCGAACTGCGCCTCCGTCACGCCCCAGACCAGGCAGTGGATCTTGCAGCCGTCTTCCGGAAAATACGTCGTCAGTTCGCTGGAGAGAAACGTGCCGGGCAGATCGGCGATTTCCAGCGCGCCGCCGAGGCTGTTGTGATCGGTGATCGTGACGAAGTCCATGCCGCGGTCGCGCAGCGCGGCATACAGTTCGCGCGGCTCCACGAAACTCTCCGGCGCTCCGATCCGGCGCAAGAACCACTCGCTCGGACGGTCCGAGTGCTTGCTGTGGACATGCAGATCCGCGCGCGAGGCTGTTTCCGCAATCATGCTGTTGCGCTCCGCTCAACCCGCCGGCCCCGGCGCGGCCCGGCGGCACTCGCGGAAAGTCTGCGACAACCGTTTTAGCGGCGGGCGAGGATCGTGTTAGAAAACCGTTCGCCGGACCGCTCCGGAGCCGCAGGCATTCGTCTGCGCGTGCCGCTCGACGCCCTGGCGGATCGCCCCTATAATGAATCGCCGTAACGGAGACCGCCCGTATGAAGACGCCGCGTATTTGGATTCTCGCCGTCGCCACCCTGTTGCCGGTCGGCGCCGCCCGCGCGCAGACCGAGGATTCTTCAGCGCCCGGCCCCGACACGCCGGTCGCGTCAGACGCCGGTGTCGCGCTGCCGGGTGACACCGCGCCGGAACCCGCCGCGCCCGCGGAGAGTCCGCCGAATCCGGGCGCCGCGGAGGAACCCGCTCCGTCGGCGTCGGCGGAGGAAACCCCGACGGAGAAACCGGCAGCCGAGGAAAAGCCCGCCGAAGAGAAGAAGCCGCTACCGAAATGGACCAGCAAGGCCGGCGATTCCGTCGAGGCGGAATTCGTTGAGGTCAACGAGGCGGGGCAGGTCGTGCTGCGCACGGAAGCCGGGGTGCTGCTGCAGATCCCGCTCGACGCGCTCAATCCCAACGGCCAGGGCCGCGTCCGCGCCGAGCTCGCCCGGCGCGAGCGCGAGCGGCAACTGGCCGTCCGCAAGGCGGTCGAGGAACGCCGGATCGTGATTCCGGACGCCTACCAGAACTCAAACGAAAGCCTGCTGGGCAAATACGAGGCGCCGTTGTTCGACGCGTTCGTTTACGAGCCGTCCGGCCGCATGGACCTCTTCGTCAAGGAAGAGGGCCGCTACCTAAGCCCGCCGATCCGGATTTCCTTCGGTGTCGGCTACTATGAAACCGAGACCAAACGCCACCGCCAGCGGCGAACGCTGCAGGTGTTGGGCATACCGGAGTTCAAGGACAACGTCGCGCACTTCCGGATGAACATGGAAGATGACGTGTACGCGGAATTCCGCATGGCGGTGCGGCCCGACGGCGTGGACCTCGGGTACCTGCTGCGCGACCCCAAGCGCATTCAGTATCCTTCTTCGCCGCGCATTTCGTGCGCCTTCCCGGCGATCTTCTGGGAGACGCCGGACACGGTTCCGACCATCGTGTTCAATCCGCGCTATCCCGATGGGATCGAACGCGCGACGTTCATGAGCTCGATCTCCGGTTTCGAGCTGCGGTGCTTTCCGCTGGACGCGCGCCGCGGCAAGACCGAGCGCTGGCCTTACAATCGCAGCGTCAACCAGATTGGATACAACGTCGGCGGTTACGAGATCGGCGGCGGCGTGTTTGGGCCGGTGACGCTGCGCATCCCGCGGCCCAAGCGGGGCGGCCTGCTCTCCGGCTATATCTACCCCGACAACCTCCCGGCGCAGGGGTTCAACATCTCCTGGGCCAAGGAAGACCACGATAAGCCGGCCGATCGCGAAGGCGAGCAGCTGCAACTGTTTTTCACGAAGTGACCGCGGGCGCGCGCGGCAGCGCGGGGCGTACGCTTTCCAAGGCCGGGAAGATCGGCCCGACAGGCTTTCCCTGCGTTGGAAATTTCGGAAATGCGGCCCCGTCATCCGCGCACCGCTGCGGATCCTTCACTCCGCCGGCAGGACCCGCTCGAAGACGCGATAATGGTCTCCGTCCATCCCGACGGCGGCATAGGCTTTTTGCGCGGCGGCGTTGCGACGGTCCACATACAGCCGCAGTCCGCGCGCCCCCGCCGCGCGCGCATCGTCCAGTACGCGGCGATAGAGCGCACGAAACACACCCTGCCGCCGTCCGGCCGGCGGCACATAGAGCGACTGTATCCACCAAATCCAGCCGTGCCGCCAGTCGCTCCATTCCCGAGTGACCATCAGGCAACCGGCGAAAGTGCCGTCGCGCTCGGCCACGTAATAGCGGCCTTTGTCCGCGTCCGCCAGGACCGCGCGAACACCGCGCCGGACCGTGGCCGGTTGCAGTCGAACGCCCTCGGTTTCCAGCGCCATGCGGATTTGCGCGTCGGCGATGGTCGGCGCATCCGCCGACTGAGCGCGGCGGATGCATAAACCTCCGGCCCGCGCGCGGACGGCAGCCCGCCCCTTCATTCCTGCGCCCGCGGCGCATCGTCGGAGGCGTCCGATGCGTCGGATGTTTCTGACGCGTCGTCCGACTTCACCGGCGCCGGCGGCGCTTTGATCAACTTCGCGCGCGGCAACGTGAGCGACTCGGCATTCCAGGCGGAAAGTTCATACGTCCATCGCGAGAGCCGGGCCTGTTCGTCCGCTGCCCGTTGCGCGTTCTTTGCGGCCTCCTCATCCGACACCCCGGCGGCAGCCGCGGGTTGCGATGGCGTCTCACCATCGGCCATCCCGTTCTCGGACTCCGGAGCCGCGGGCGGCGGCGCCGGACGTTCGTACGCGACGGCGATGCGCGCATAGCGCGTGCCGCCTTCCCGCGCCGCGCCCAGCAAAACAGTGTACACAAAGCCGTCAGCCGTCCGGAACACATAGCGATCCGGCGCGCTCAAGCCGAAATCTTCGTCGCTTTTCGCCGGATCGCCCACGTTGAGAAAGTTCAGATATTGCAGCGCACCGACGGCGCGCCGGGCCATGGCCTCATCCAATTCCTCGCCCTCGCCCCGGCCTTCCAGTTCCGGTTTGCCGCCCTCGCCCACGCGCAATCGGTACGTATCGCCGCCGACCGTGATCTCCACGACGGCGCCGGCGGCCGGCGCGACGGCCAGCAGGTCGCTCTTGATCCAGTCGCGCGCGTCGCCGCGGTAGCCGCTCACGGCCCGCCCCAGCAGCGCCACCGGCCCATCGTCTACGCGCGCATACTGTCCGTCCGGAAAGCCGCCGAACGGTCCGCCGCCCCGCGCTTCCCGCGTGCGGCCCAGCGTCAGCCGCCCCAGCCGCTTTCCGGCGGCGTCCTCAAAATCCACAACGGCCTCGGCACCGGCCGCATCCAGTCCGAATTCCGCCAGGATTTCGGCGCCGCCCGGCACCACCTGCCCGATCTTCAGCTCCGCGAGATCGCGCAACCGTTCCGTCAGCCGCTCGAAATCCGCCGGATAGCCGAAGAGCGACTCCACGACCCACCGCCCCTCCCGCCGCGCCACGACGGTCGCGTTGGTTCCGGCCTGGATGCGCACGGCGGCCACCTGGTTGACGTCGAAGGCGATCAAGGGAGCGCCCGCCCGCGCATCGGGGCGGATCGCGCTCGCGCGGCGGCGCGCCAACAGCCCCGCCGCCAATGCGATGACCAGCGCCGCCGCCAGCAAACCGAATAACGTGCGTGTCTTCATGGGCGTACCCTCACCGACTGGCGCGCCGCCGCCGTACCGCGAGGCGAACGATGCCGAACACGCCGACGAGTGCCGGCATCGTCGCCAGGTTGGCGATCTTGACCGACCACCCCAGCCGCTCGATTTCGCGGGTGCGCTGCTTGCGCACTTCCTTGAGCTGGCGCTCCGTCTGGAATTGTTCGTTGCGGAAGCGTTCGATCTCCCGGCGCTGTTCCTCGGTCAGGATGGTTTGCTGACTCGGGTCCGCCGTGCGGCGCAGTTCCGCAAGCCGCTGGCGGGTCTGCTGCAATTGCGCCATCAGCCGTTCCTCCTCCGCCCGCCACTGCGCCTGTGCGCGCCGATCAATCTCCTGGACACGATGGAACGGACGGGAGAAACGGCCGCGGCTGCGTAAGCCGATCAATTCCTCGCTGCCGGCGAGTTGCTCGACGAGGTTCCACGCGAAATTCAGGTTGTCGTTGGCGAGCTGGGCCACTTCGTAGCCGAAGAAATTGCCGCGCTCGATCGCAAACCGGTCGTAGATCAGATCAACATCTCCCACCAGCACGACCACGCCGTTGGCGACCCCTTCCTTCAAGTGCCGGGGAGCGGACTCCGCGGCGGCGGACGGGACATCGTCCTTCTTCGCCGTGTCGGCCGCCGTATCCGTCGTCTTCTTGGAGGCGCTGTCGGGTGTGCCCGACTCTTCGTCCGATGCGGAAGGGGTCCCGCCGGCGTCCGTCGCGCCAGGTTTCCCATCCGGAAAGGCCGTCGGGAAGCGGCCCGAAAGCCGGAGGGCGATCAGTCGAGCGGTCGGATCGGGCGCCGGCGCGAGCGACAGGTCGCTGCCGCCCATGGCCGACATGACGTCCGCGAGACCGGCCGCGGGCGAGGCCTGCACGAGCGGTGTCAGGGTCAACCCCGGCGCGGCGGAGCCGGCGAACGCGCCGGCAAACGGGATCATCAGGTCGTTGAGGCCGCTCGACGCGATCTCGCTGCGATCGAGCGCGTCCTCTCCGAGCGAAAGCCATGCCGTGTTGCGCTGCGGCGGACCGCCGCCCGCGCGCACCATCGTCGCCGCAACGGGGTCGCACACCAGCATCGGGTTCAGCACGAAACCCCAGCTCTGGGTGAGGCGGTTCAGGTCCGACTTCGCGCCCATGAAACCGAACTGCATCATCCGCGGATCCTGCCGTTCGAGGTCGGCCACGCACATCGGATCCACGAAGGCCAGCAGATGCCCGCCGCCCAGCACGTATTGGTCGATCGCATAAAGCAGACGATCCGAGAGTTCCTGCGGGTGAATGACGACCAGCGCCGTCAGGTTTTCAGGCAGCACTTCGGCGCCGGGGTCCACGCTGACGACGTCGTAAAGCGCCTGCAGTTCCCGGGCAAACGCCCACGGTTCCGCGCCGCGCCCCGGCGCGAAGGGCGAGGCCGGGGCGCCCAGAACATTCAGCGAATTCAAGAGACCGATCCGCGGCCGGGCGGAACGCGTGACCTCATGCAACATGCGCGTGATCTCGTATTCGAGCCGCGGCTCCGCCTCCGGCGAGAGAAACGGCAGCGAGGCCTCGCGCGTGCCGGAGACCGCCGCCAGCCCGAGGAAGATCGCCGGTCCTCCGTCCGCGGCAGTGAGCGCCCGACCCTCGATGCCGTACTTTCGCGCCCATTCCTCTTCGTCGGAATCGGGCCGCGGATCGTACACCTCGACCGTCACGCGTCCGCCCGACAACCGCGCGTACTCCCGAAGCAGATCGTGCACGCGGTCGGCGTACTGCCGCAACGGTATCGGCATCGTCTCCCCGCGGGTGGCGTACAACTTGAACTGCACCGGACGCGGCAGCGAACGCAGCAGCGAACGCGTGCCCGCCGACAACGTGTAGAGCTTTTCATCCGTCAGATCGGCCCGCCAGCGGAAACCCGCCACCAGCACGTTCAACGCCACCAGTCCCAGGAAGAGGGCCGCAACGCCGGCGATGCCCTGCCATCGGCCCGTGGATTGCGAAGTCTTCATGGCGATCAGTCTCTCCCCTCCAACATCCTATCGGCGGACCCGATTACGCAACACCACCTGCGTGGTAAAGAGCATGAACACGATCACGCTCACGAAATACAGCAGGTCGCGCGCGTCCAGCACCCCCCGTTGCAGCGCCTCGAAGTGCGTGACGAAACTGAACGCCGCCACGCCCTCGACCAGCCGCTGCGGCGCGAACCGCGCCACGAAGTCCGTGACCGGCGGGAAACCCGCAAGGATCAGAAACAGGCCGATCACCACCGCCAGAATGAAACTGATCACCTGGTCGCGGGTCAGCGCCGAGGTGAACAACCCCACCGAAAGATAGGCGCCGGCCAGCAGCAGGCTGCCGAGGTAGCCGGTCACGATCACGCCCGGATCGGGCCGGCCCAGGTAAAAGGCCGACAACGGCACCGGAAACGTCAGCCCCAACGCCAGCGCGAGGAAAAGCCACGCCGCGACAAATTTGCCCAGCAGCGCCTCCAGCGGCGTGATCGGCAGCGTCAACAACAGCTCGATCGTACCCGACCGCCGCTCCTCGGCCCAGAGCCGCATCGCCGCCGCCGGCACCAATACCAGATACAGCCACGGATGCCAGAAGAAGAAGCCCCGCAGGTCCGCCTGACCGACCTCGTAGAAACGGCCGATGAAAAACGTGAAGAACGCGGCCAGCGCCAGGAACATGACCAGAAACACGTAGGCAATCGGCGAATGAAAATACGACTGCCACTCCCGCCGCAACACCGACCCGACATTCCGAATCTTCATGACCGACGCTCCCCGCCGGCGGCCTCGACGACATCCGCCGTCCGCGTCTTTTCCCGGAATACCTCCTCCAGCGTGCGCTCCCGCCCGCCGGCGCCCGCCCGGCGAAGCTCCGCCGGCGCGCCGTCGGCGACGATTGTCCCGCCGCTGATGATGATCGCTCGCGAGCAGATGGCCTCGACCTCTTCGAGAATATGCGTTGAAAGAACGATCGTCTTCTCGCGCCCCATGCGCCGGATCATCTCGCGCACCACATGCTTCTGATTCGGATCCAGGCCCTCCGTCGGCTCATCCATGATCAACACCGGCGGATCGTGCAGGATCGCCTGGGCGAAGCAGGTTCGCTGGCGGTAGCCCTTCGACAGCGTTTCGATCGGCTGCCGGCGCACGTTTTGGAGCAGACAGCGCTCCAATGCGGCTTCGACACGCGACCGACGGTCCGCGCCGTCGAAACCGCGAATCGCGGCCACGAAGCCGAGAAATTCCTCGACCGTCATGTCGCCATAGGCCGGCGCGTTCTCCGGCAGGTAGCCGATGCGCTCCTGCGCAGCGACCGGGTTCTCCAGAACATCCACCCCGTCCACCCATACGCGGCCTGCCGTCGGGACCAGAAATCCGACGATCATCCGCATCGTCGTGGACTTCCCGGCGCCATTCGGCCCCAGAAAGCCGACCACCTCTCCCTTGCCGATCTCGAACGACACGCCGCGCACGGCGGGACGTCCGTCGAAATACTTCTCCAGGTTCTCCACTTTGATCATGAGCCTGCGCTCCCGTGCCGGGCCTCTTCCGCCACGGCGCATGAACGGCGATAATCGGAGTTATTTGACCATAATGCAATCCTCTCCGTTCAAAACCGCGCAGGGGGCGCCAACCTCCGGTAGAGCGACCATGAAGCCGCCATCGCCTCCGCGGAAAGTGATTGTTAGGGTCCCCAATCAAGAGACACGGCCCATCGCCCTCGCGCGCCACATTCCCACGCCCCTCCCGCGCCCCGGACGTAACCGAAGCTCCGCCGCAACCGAATGCGCCATGCCGCGATGGAAAGAACCACGCGACGGATTGGGCCGCGCGACCGATCGGCTAACCCGATGAACCGGACAGCGCGACGGATTGGCCGTGGCAATCGGGCAGCCGACGGCGGATCGTCGCAAAACACCTCACGGTCGCGATGTGTTTTGCGACCTTGGAGGAGGTGGACCGGCGGTGCGAGGGCGGCATTCGCTTTCTTTCCGCACCCGGCCCAACTAAGATCCCGCGCATGCCGGACGCCGCCGACTCTCGTCTGTTCTTGCTGGACGCCATCGGGCCTTTCTTTCGAGCCTGCCGCAGCCGGCGCATCAACTGGTCCAAAATTCCCTTTCGCGCCATTGAAGAGGATGGGCGCATCGCCCCCGCGCGCGCGCAACAGATCCGAGACGATTTTCGCCGTCTCGCGGATGCCGCCGCACGGATCGGCTTCAGCGCGCTGACGCTCGACGACCTCGCGCACCTGTACGACGATCTCGAATTCCCCGCCCCGCTGCGCGCGCGCATCGGCGACTACCGCGCGCTGTACCGCGAACTGTTCGACATCGCCGCCGCGCGGGATCTCCGCGTCTTCCTGACGACCGACGTGATGTATTACAATGACCTGTTGCGCCGACGGCTGCGCGGAAACATCGGCCGGATTGCCGATTATCTCGCGGCGGCCTGCGACCGGCTGTTCGCGGAATTCCCCAACCTCGCCGGCGTCATCTCGCGCATCGGAGAGAGCGACGGGCAAGACGTCGAAGGCGATTTTCTCAGCGAGCTCACCATACGAACGCCGCGGCAGGCCCGCCGGCTGTTGCGTCGCTGGCTGCCGGTTTTCGAACGGCACGACCGCGCGCTCATCTTCCGCACCTGGAGCGTCGGCGCCTATCCCATCGGCGACCTGATGTGGAACCGCAATACCTTCCGCCGCACCTTCGACGGCATCGAAAGCCCGGCGCTCATCATCTCGCTGAAACACGGCGAATCGGACTTCTTCCGCTTCCTCCCCCTGAACAAGCAGTTCTTCCGCACCGGCCACCGAAAGATCATCGAGCTGCAGGCGCGCCGCGAATACGAGGGCTTCGGCGAGTATCCGGCGTTCATCGGATGGGACTGTGAGAATGTCGCGCTGCAACTGCGGGACCGACCGGACGTCGTCGTCGGCGCCTCGCTCTGGTGCCAGACCGGCGGCTGGGGCCCGTTTCGGCGGTTGACGCTGCTCGACGATAATGCGATCTGGTCGGAGCTGAACCTCCACGTCGCGCTGCGCATCCTGCGCGAGGGAATGACGGCGGAGGAGGCCATTGCGGATTTCGCCCGAACGCGGCTTCCGGGCGCCGACGTGACGCGCCTGACACGCTTTCTGCGGCTGTGCGAGGAAGTCATCCGCGAGCTGCTTTACATGCACGAATTCTCGCGCCGCAAACTCTTCTTCCGCCGGCTGCGAATTCCGCCGCTGCTATGGGTGTATTGGGACCACATCATCATCAATCACTCGATGCGAAAAATCCTGCGCTGCTTCGTGGCCGACGGCGAGGCGGCCATCCGACAGGGACGAGCGGCCCTGGAAAAAATCCGGGAGATGATCGAGATGGCGCCGTCGTTGGGCCTGCCGGAGGGAGATCTTCAATTCCAATACGACACGTTTGAGATTCTCGCGGTCGCGCGGGAATATTACTTCAGGCCCTACAACGAGGAGATTCGCGCCCGACTGCTGGCGATGGTCCGCCAGTATCGGCGGCGCTATCCGGTGCGTTACCAGATCGTACTGGATTTCCGGCAGACTCGCCTTTCACGCGAACTCCTGCAGCGAACGATGGCGCTCTTCGTGCGCGACCAACGCGGCTACCGACTGTTCGATCGAATCGTCACAATCCGGTTCCTCTCGTGGCTCTATCCACTGTTGCGCCGGTTCAGCCGGGACCGGATGCCGGAACTCGCCGAGCGCTCGGCCATGGGAATCGAAACGCTGTTCCGGTAGAGGCGAATGGGCCGTTCGCGGCGGCGAGGGGACTCGCCGCCCTACCACCGTTGGGCTGACCCCACCGCAGGGCGCACCGCGATCCTTGGGCCGATCGCGGCGGCCAACGGAGTGACCGCCCTGCCATCGCTCGGCTGACCACGCTGCCGCGCGGGCGGTAGGGCGCGCAGTCCCTTGCGCGCCGCCCGGCCGCGGTCAGCACCGCGGCTATCCCTTACGCCCCGTTCAACCGCGCACGCGCCGCCGTAGCAACAGCAGCGCCAGACCCGACAGACCAAGACCGACCGTGGCCGGTTCCGGGATGATGCTCAGGTTGATTTGTCCCGTGGTCGCCGTATCCACAGCGAAAGCGAGTCCGCCGGACAAGGTCGGCATCGTGCCCAGCGCCAGGCCGTTGTCAGTCAGGTTGCCGCTGTAGTTGATCAGCCGCCACTTGTCGCCCAGATTGGCCAGCAGGAAAGTACCGGGCGAAGTCTCCGACACGTTCAGCGCACCGCCCAGTGTGAGGTCGGTAACGCCGTCCACCAAGTCGTTGATCCCGCCGCCGATCGTCAGGTCTGTGCCATGCAATTCAAAGTTCAGCTTCGCGGTGCCGGTCAGTGTGAGGGTGTTGCTGATCGTCAGTGTGCCCGGCGATACGCCCGGCGCCAAGGTGCCGTCCACGGTCACAGCCCCGCTGATGATTCCGTTGCCTGACAGCGTGCCGTTCTCGCCCACGGTCACGGCCCCGGTTCCGGTCGCGGAACCGGCGGTGTTCTGCACCGAAAGCGTTCCGTTGGCGACCACCGTGCCGCCAGCATAGGTGCTGTCTCCGGCGCGCAGGTCGAGCACCATCAAACCGGCTCCTTCCTTGGTCAGGACGCCGCCGCCAGCCAAGTCGACCAACGGTATAGAGACACGCAGATCCATGCCCGAGGTCGGCGTGCCCGCGGCGACCGCAAATACTCGATTGCCGCCATTCAGGTCTATCCGGCCGCTTGTAGAACTCGCCGGTTCTCTGAACACCGACCCGGCACGAGCGGTCGCATTGACCGTCACATTGCCGTTCAGCCGAAGGGTGTGCGTACCCGTGGACCCGGCGAATCCCACCGTATTCGTGCCGCTCTGCATGTACAGCGCGGAGACCGCCCATACGCGGGCGACGTTCGCCGCCGCTTCCTGATTCAGGTCCAGCCGACCACCGAAATCGTTGGCGCCACCCACATCCACCCGATTGAATACCCACGTGTTCGCCGTTTGGCCGAAAGCGAAGGAAAACGAGGGGTTGGCAGTTGCGTTTTGACTGTGAATATAGACATTAGCGTTGGTGCCCAAAGTGTTGGCGGCAGAA
>CAYLTB010000034.1:2743-22956 GCA_964386675.1 uncultured Verrucomicrobiota bacterium | reverse complement strand
GATCAAGGTTGCCCGCGTCTCCGAGAAGATTTCCTACTGCGACGTCCTGGAGGGGGAGAAAAATCCGAAGCCGGGCACGACCGTGCAGGTGCCGCGGTAAATCGGCGGAGACTCGCGGGGACGCAGTCGGTTTACGGATCTGGCGGGGACGACGGGACTCGAACCCGCAACACCCAGATCGACAATCTGGTACTCTAACCAATTGAGCTACGTCCCCGGCAGCAACGGCGGGCGATCATACGGATTAGCGACGGTTGCGCAAGCCCAAAGTCGTCGCGGCCGGTCATTCAACCTGTTGGCGATAGAGCTTCTCGTAGAAGCCGCCGGCGTGGCGCAGTTCGTCATGGGTTCCATATTCTTCCAGCATTCCATTGCGCAGCACGCAAATACGGTGGCAGCGGCTCGCCATCGAAACCCGTTGTGACACGATGACGGCCGTCTTGCCCCGCAGGACGCGGACCAGCGTTCGCTGGATGCGTTCCTCGGTATCGGCGTCGAGCGCCGATGTGCAGTCGTCGAGCAGTAGCACTTCCGGATCGGTGAGCAGCGCTCGCGCCAGCGAGATGCGCTGACGCTGGCCGCCGGAGAGGCTGGTCCCCCGTTCCCCCAGCAGGGTTTCATATCGAACCGGGAGCGTCATGATGAAGTCATGGATGTCGGCGGCCTGCGCGGCGGCGATGATTTGCTTGGGCGAGGCGTCCGGTACGCCGTAACAGATGTTTTCGCGGACGGAGCCGCTGAAGATTTGCGGCTCTTGCGGAACCACGGCAATCCGACGACGCACGTCGGCGAACCGCAGCTTATTGACAGGAACGTCGTCGTAGAGAATCTCGCCCGCCCCCGGTTCGAGCAGGCGGCTCAGTAAATAGATCAGCGTCGTTTTACCCGCGCCGCTGGGGCCCATGACACACAGCCAGGACCCGGCCGGTATGCGGAGCAAAATATCCTCCAACACCGGCTCCGAGGCGCCCGGGTAGGAAAAATGCGCATGCAGCACCGTGATGCCCCGCCGGAGGGGTGTCGGAAAAGGCCGGGCGTCGGGGGCTTCGGTGATGTGTTCCGGTTCATCCAGCACCTGGGTCAAACGCTGGAGGATCACCAGCATTCGGGTCACCGTCATGCTGATCTGGCTCAGTGAATTGACGGGGCCGAACAGGTTGGCCGCCGCGCCGTAGGCGTACATCATCGCGCCCAGTGTCATGTCGCCGGCCAGCACTTTTTGCGTGCCGTACAGGAAGAGCACGCCGGTTCCCAGCGCGCCGACGATGCCGGCCATTCGGCCCAGCCCGGCCCCGATGCGCTGTTGCAAGATCGAGTCGCGCAGCAGACAGGCGGACATCCGGTGAAAATTCAGCTCTTCATGGCGCTCGCGGCCATACGCTTGAATCGCCTTGATGGCGTCCAGTTTCTGCGACGCCAGCGCATACATCCACGAGTTGGTGTGGCGCAGTTCGTGTGAAATATCGCGGCGGATACGCCGAGTTCGGATTTGAAAGAAGGCGTACAACGGCATGGCCGCCAGCACGATCACCCCCATGACCGGCTGAATGGAGAGGATGATCGCGAAACCCGCCGCGATCGCGAGCACACTGCTGACGAGCGTCAGCAGCGTCGTAATCATCTGATCCTGGACGTGCTCGACATCGGAAACAATTCGGGCAATGAGGCGGCCGGGGGCATGCGCCCGATGGTACGACAGCGACATACGGAGGATTTTGGCGTGTAAATCCTCGCGCAGCCGGCCGGTGAGGCGTTGTCCGGTGCGCAACCGCAGACGTGTTTCAATCCGGGTGATGACGTTCGCCGAGGCCAGTGTGCCCAGGTAGAGCAGAAACATCGTCAGGAGCCGCCGGCTGGCGGCCGGCGCGGGCGCCGCAACCAGCGCGCGCTCCCGTCTCCGGAAATCAGCGGGCGGGGCCGTTGGCGGCGGCGAGGTCGTCTTGCGCTCGGCCGCGGCGACCGAGCGCGCGGGGCCGGGGCGGGAGTCGGCGGAATCGTCGGCGTGAACGACCAGAATCGAGTCCACCACGATCCGGGTATAGAAGGACATCAAGTACGGCAGGCAGGCGCGCAGCGACCACCAGAACGCGCAAAAGATCAGGATGCTGCGGAACGGCTGCAGATAGTCCCGGAAGAATCGGCGGTATATCTGGACATTGGTGGGGCCGCCTTCGCGTTCGCGGCGCGGCGGGCGATAGGGGATGTTGCGATGGTGCATTCTCATACCTCCACCGCCTCCGTCAGCGCGCCCCGCCCCATGAACTTCCGATAGATGGCCGCGTAGCGGCCGTTCCGGGCCATCAGCTCGGAGTGCGAGCCTTCTTCCAGGATGAGACCATCCTTCAACAACAGGATCCGGCTCGCATTGCGGATGGTACTTAGCCGGTGGGCCACGATGAACGCCGTGCGCTGGTGCAGCACGCGCTCCATCGCCCGCTGGATCGCGCGTTCGGACTCGCTGTCAAGGGCGCTGGTCGCCTCGTCCATGATCAGGATCGCCGGGTTGGCCAGCACGGCCCGCGCGATCGCGATGCGTTGTTTCTGGCCGACAGAGAGCTGAAGCCCCTCCTCGCCGATGACCGTCTGGTATCCCTTGCGAGTGGCCGCGATGAAGTCGTGAATTTCGGCAACGCGCGCGGCCGTCTCGATCTCCGTCGGCGTCGCGTTGCGCCGGGCGTAGCGGATGTTCTCCGCAATGGTCGTCGTGAAGAGCAGCGGTTCCTGCAGGACGATGCCGAATTGTCGGCGTAAATCCCGCAAGCGGTAGTCGCGGACATCGCGACCGTCCAGTCGAATCGCGCCGCCCTGTACGTCGAAAAACCGCATCAGCAGGGAGAGTAAGGTGGTTTTTCCGCAGCCGGTGGGGCCGATCAGCGCGATGGTCTCGCCGGGCCGCACCGTCAGGCTGAGCCCGCGGATTACCGGTCGGCCGGCCTCGTAATGGAATTCGACGCGATCAAACTCGACCGCACCGCGCAACCGCCCCGGAATGGCGACCGCGCCGGGCCGGTCGGCGATCTCCGGTTGCTCGTGCAATATATCGAAAATGCGATCCGCCGCGACGCGCAGGTCCTGGGCTTGTTTGGCCAACATGGAAAAGCGCACGACCGGCCAGAGCAGTTGCATCGCGTAGGACGTGAAGGCCAGCACGTCTCCATAGCTCATCCGCCCGGACAGCACCATGCCGCAGCCGAGGAAATAAATCGTCGCGCGGCCGGCCTCGGCCATCAATTCCGTGTTGCGGCTGAAGGTGTCGGTGGCGAAGGTCATGGCGCGAACCTGGTCGAGCGCGGCCACCGACTGACTCTGAAACTCGCCGTGTTCCCGGCTCTCGGTGCCGTAGCTCTTGACGGAGAGACTGCCGGTAAGCCGGTTCTGCAATCCGCTGGACAGCCGGTCCATGGAACGCCGGTAGCTGCGGTTGGAACGCCGAATGCGTACGATGTTCAAATGGAAATTCAGCACGAAAGCGCCGGTCATGATGACGAGCAGGGTGGCCATCCGCCAGTTGAGCGCGAAGGTGACGACGATCGCAAAGGCCGAGGACACGAAATCCGAAACGACGCCAATCGTCTGCGCGGTCATCGCGGTCTGGACCGTGCCGGTGTCGCCCATCAAACGGTTGACCAGCATGCCGACGCTGTGGCGGGAGTAGTAGCGCAGCGACAGTCGGAGCAGGCGTTCATAAAGCCGCTGGCGAAGGTCGAAGACATAGCGCTGCCCGACGTAGGCAATGCCGATGGTCTGCAGGTAGCCGATCAGCGCGTTCAGAATCGGCAGCGACAGCATCAGCACGGCCAGCGCGGCCAGACGGTTATGTTCGCCCCGCGTGATCACGCGGTCAATAATCGCGCGCGACACGAGCGGGGGGAGCATCGCGAGGACGGAAAGGATCAGGGTCAGCCCCAGCAGGCCGAGGATGCGCCAACGGAACGGCCGCAGCAGGGCGAATACCTCGGCCAGCCGCCGCGTTGTGGCGTCGTCCGCCGTCCGCGGAGAGTCGCGGTGCTGTCCGGAAGCGCTCAATCGAGCCCGAGGAGCCAGGCCCAGAGGCGTACGCGGCCCACGAAGATTCGGACCTCGGCGGTCGTGCCGGCCGGCACGTTCAAGCCGCCGGGATCGAAGGTGCAGTACACCGTGCGGTAGGTCCGGGGACCCTCTGTGGAAATGACGTACTTCAGCGCTTCCACGCGACCCTCGAAACGCCGATCCCGCCAGCCGCCGTAGGGCTTCAGTCGCGCCTCATACCGCTGGCCGGCGGCGACGCGCGTTGCGTGGCGCTCATCCACGCGGACCTTCAGCAGGCGCGGTTCGCCGCCGAAGATCTCGTAAAGGACCGTGTCGGGCCGGTCCGGGTCGCCGACGACGAACTCGTAGCGGACAACCACCCCCGATATCGGCGCGGTGATCCAGCGGCGCTTCCAAAGCGCCTCCAGTCGGGCGACGGACTCGGCGGCGGCGGCGGCCTCGAAACGCAGCGCCTCGATTTCACGCTCCGGCAGCGTGAGGTCGCGGTCCAGCAGCGCTTGCAACTCGGCCGTGGCGAGTTCGCGCTGCAAAACCAGGTCTTCGACCGTTGCGGCGGCGGCGAGCCCGCGGGATTGCAATTCGCGTTGACGTTCCAGTCGCGCCTCAATACTGCGCAGCCGGAGCCGGGCCACGGCCGTCTCGTGTTCCATGCGCCGCCGCCGGTCGGCCGCATCCGCCTTTCGGCGCTCAACCTCCGCCTCCAGTTGGCGGAGGCGGCTGCGCGCTTCCTCGAGCGCGGCGCGGGCTTCCGTGTCGTCCAGACGAACGAGCAAATCGCCTTGCTCGATGCGGTCGCCGGACCGGGCGCGGTATTCCGCGATCGTGCCGTCCACCGTCGGGCGGATCTCGGCGTACGACTCCGTAGCGATATAACCGGAGGCCCAGACGACGCGCGGGACGCGGATGAAATAACCGCCGGCGGCGGCGCCTGCCAGCAGCAGCGACGAGACGGCCATCCAGCGCCGGCGCCGTCGACGCCGAACAGGGGCCGGCATCGGCGGCGCTTCGCCGGTGGTGGTTCGGTAATCGCCCATGATCAACCCTTTTTCTGGAGTCGGAAATAATCCTTGGTTAGCAGGCGGACCCCTTCGCCGTTATCCTCGTAGCGCTTGATGCAGAGATTGCACTCGGCGCAGTTGCGCTCATAACAGTCTCGATCTACGCGCGCCGGATACATTTTGCGAAAGGCCTCGTAACATTCGTCCGAGCAAAAGGTATAGCGTTCTTGCGTCGAACCGAACGCGACCTGCGCCACATGAAATCCGTCTTTTTCCGGATCGCATTCCTTGTTGCACCAGCCGCATAACAGCGTAAGCCGGTCCAGAATCTGCCGATGACGGTTGTCGAGTTCCTCGGGCGTCCAGCCGTATTCAATCCAGGCGGTCAGGTCGCGGTTGACCCAGGCGATGACGACCTCGTCCTTGACGACCAGCAGCGCGTTGGGCTTTGCGGCGTAGCACCGGTCGCCGACGATCGGTTCTGTTCGGTTTCGGAGAAACACGCGGACGGGCCCGGAACGGGGTACCTCGTAGTCGTTCCAGCCGCAGGCGTCGCAGATGGAGGCGAAGACGTGCCGATGGAGATAAGCGCCGCAGCTCGGACAGCGTCCCCACTGGACGAGGTGCAGGCGCTTGAGCGTTTCTTCGGCGGCCGTTTGTATGGTTCGTTCCGCCTCGGTCTGTGCTTTCTTCGTGGCATCATCGTCATCGTCGAGCACCGAAATGGCGCTTTCCATCTCGGCTTTCTGGTCCTCATTGAGCCGATGAATATCGAGCGGTTTATCCTCGTTCTCCAGCGGATGGTCGAGGTCGCGTTCCAGTCCGAGCAATTCCTTGATGCGTTCAATTTTCATGGCAAGGGTTCCGTTGGGTAAAGAGCCTTGTCCGGCGTCGCGTCGCCGGCAGGGCTGAGGCCGACGGCATACGTCCAGCGGAATCGGGCCCGCAGCAGCTCTGCCGCGATGTCGTTACGCCGCCGGATCACGTCGGTCAAATCTTTTTGTGCATCCAGCGTCTGCCGGCTCGTGCCGTCGCCGAGTTGGAAGCGCTCGTTCTCGGCGGCCAGCGTGGCGCGCGCCGTTTCGACGGCTTCGACGATCAAGTCGAGCCGGCGCGCCGCCGCGTCGAATTCGGTGAAAGCGACCGCCGCGTCGGCGGCTACGGCGCGTTCTAGGGCGCGCGCTTGCTCGCGCAGCTCCGCGATACGGGCGCGGGCTTCGGCTTCCCGCGCAGCGCCCGCGCGGTCCCCGAAGGTCTTGCGCCAAGCCAGACCGACGGCCCAGCCGGCGTCGTCGGCGGCGTCGGACTCGGGGCCGTCACGCCATGCCACGACGGCGTGGGCGGAGAGATCCGAGCGACGATCGAGCCGTGCGCGGGCGAGCCGGACCTCCGCAGCGCGAATTTCCGCCTGCAGCGCTTGATAGTCGGGTCGCTGACCGATCAGGTTGGAAGTCGCCAGCGCCTCCGGCGGCCGCGTCGTGCGAGCCCATGCGATGAGATCCGTCGGCGCATCCACCCCGGGCGGCAGGTCGTCTCTTCCGATCCATTCCGCTAACCGTCGCCGGGCCGTCTCCACGGAACGCCGGGCCGCCGTTTCCTCTTCGCGGCGGCGGGCGACTTCCATGCGGGCGGGATTGAGTTGGTGCGCGGGAATCGCGCCCAGGTTCGCCATCTGCTCCGCGTCGCTCAATAGCCGTTCGGCGCGGGCCGTGGCGGCCTGCGCCACGTCCTGTTGTGCGTAGGCCAGTTGCAGGTCCGTGAACCGCAACGCGAGATCGCGCTCGACTTCCAAGAGGGTTCGCAGGGCGTGGCACGCGCGCGCGACAGATTCGTAGTCTGCCGCTTCCAGCTCGGCTTTCTGAAGGGCGAATCCGCGGTCGCGCAGCAGTGGAACGCGGACATAGGCGCCGGCGAGCGTCTCCGGGCCGTCGCCAACCGGTCGCCGCTGCCGTACCGATGCACCCAAGCCGGCATGCCATCCCGGAGCAAAGGCCCGTTCGATGCCGCCCTCGGTCCATGTCGCGTCGCCGATCCAACCAAAGGCCCGGGAAATGACCGGAAGCGCCGGATCGCGTTCGGCATACCCGCCTGCGGCCGAGACGACGGGGTCGAAAAAACCTTCCACGGCCTTCCGGGCGGCAACACCCTGCCGCACGCGCTCCAGTGCCGCCTGGACATCCGGGTTGCGTTCCCGGGCGATTGCGCACAGCGAGTGCAGCGCCGATGAAGCGGGCGAGACCGCGCCGACGGCCAGTCCGGTTTCCCCGGCAGACACTCTCAGGGCGCCGATAAGGACAGCGACCATCAGGCTCTGCAAACGGCATCTCATTTGAAACTTTCATTCTATGCGCAAAGTCCGCGCGGCGACAATACCCGTTCCGCGGTGATCGGGTTGTCCGTGGGTCCGTCCGCGTCAGGCAAACGATCGTCAGCGCAGGTATCGAGAAACGCCCCTTGCCGCGCGAACCGCGGGAGACTATACCTGCCGCCATGTGCGGTCGGTATTCCCTGACGGTCACGAAGGCGGCGCTGATGGAGCGATTTCCCGGCGAAGCACAGGCGCTGGTTCATGAACCGCGCTACAACGTCGCGCCGACCCAACGCGCACCGGTGATCCGGGCAGGTCCGGCGGGCCGCCAATGGATGTCAGCGATCTGGGGTTTCCCGGGCGCGAACCCATTCCGGACGATCAACGCGCGCGTAGAGACGTTGGACGCTCGCCCCTTGTTCCGACGTCGAATCGTGGAGGGCCGGTGTCTCGTGCCGGCCGATGGTTTCTATGAATGGCCGCGGAAGGCGGGGCCGCGCCCGGGGCAGGCGCCGATGCGGTATGTGCTCCGGGATCGGTCGCCGTTCGCCATGGCCGGCCTTTGGATGGACGGACCGCCCTCCGACGGCGCACCGGTGTTTGTGATTTTGACCACGCGGGCGAATGAGCGGGTGGCCCGGATCCACGACCGTATGCCGGTCTTGTTGGATGTGGCCGGCGAGGTCGCCTGGCTGGACCTTGCGAATACCTGGGAGAATCTGCGGGAACGCGTCGCCGAACCCTATCCCGCGGACGCCCTGGAAGATTATCCGGTTGAGGCGATCGTCAATTCTCCGACGCACGACTCGCCGGAATGCATCGCGGAGAGGTCCGCACCCCCACAGCTCGAATTGTGGTGATCCCAGGTGGGACGCCGCCCGCCGTCAGCGCAACTCTTCGGGCAGCGGCAGACGCCCCTGAAGGAAGTTGCTGGCCAGTCGGGCGCGTTCGGCGAGTTCCGGGAAGTCCTTTTCCTGTTCCTCCAGCAGTTGCAGGAATATGGCAAGCGCCTCGGAGCGTCGTCCGAGCCGGACGAGGGCTTGGGCCATGTTGAAACGGGCCAGCGGTTCCAGATCCGGGTCATCCTGGGCGCGACGATATTGCTCGAATGCGGCGGCGAACTGATCGGTTCGAAACAGGGCATTGCCGTAAAGGAAACGCACCGCCGGTTGCGTGGCTTTGCCCCAGTACGCGACAATTTCGCGGCACATTCGCTCCGCCTCGGCATAATCGCCGCGCTTGTACTGGTTGTGCGCCAAGCCCACCAGCGCCTCCAGCGAGGGACCGGGCGGAACCCGGCGGCGCTGCCACCAGCGCGTGACGGCGACGAGTCCGGTTATGAGCGCGAGGATCAGCAGTGCGGCGAGCGTTCCCCGATGCCGATCCAGACGATCCAGCCAACGGACGGCGCCCGACCTTGCGCGCAGCAACGGTGGATCCGCCAGCACCTGTATGGCGAGCGCCGCAGCGATCACACTCGGGTGCGGAGCCGCCGCGGGATCCGGATTGGCCTTGGACGTCGGCGGCGAATGCCGGGAAGCGCCGCTGGCTTCGAGCACGGCGCTCAAACGCTCCCGGAGTTCCCGCAGCAGACGCCAGCGCTCCGCTTGTTGCAGGCCGAACAGCAGGATCGCCTGATGTTGCGCCGGCGCCGCCGGCGGCGTCTCATCCTCCGGCCACGCCTCCCAGAGTTGGATGCCGCGCACGCGATCGCCGAACGGGCCGCCCGGCGCCAGGAGACGTCCGGCTTCGGCGGCGTTAAGCGCCGGGAGCCCGCGCCAAATCAACGGGATGATACTGGAAAAAGTGCGACGGCTGACGAATCGTCCGTCGCGATAGCGGTCGCGATAGATCTGGCCGGCGGGGTCCCAGAAGAATGCGCGCAATTCGTCAGCGATGCGCTGGGCGTGAATTCTCAACGGGGCCAGTTCGTCTGGCGATGCACTCAACCGGGTCAACGCGTCGGTTTCGGCCAGCAGCAATGCCGCCAAATCCGCCGAATGCAGGTTCTCGTCCCAGATTTCGGGAACCAATGCCTCGTCGGCCGATGCCCAGCGGGGACGACCCTCGCCGTCGGGGTCGAAGTAGGACAGCGCCCAGCCCAGGTAGCGCAACACGCGCGGACGCAGCTCTTCCAGGAAGGAAACTTCCGGCGCGCATTGGTGGATCCCGTAAAGACACTGGGCAAGCAGGGGCCACGGCGCGCAGGATTCCCCGATCGCTCCTGACGGCGAGCACGCGCGCGGCAGGCTACCGTCATCCGCCTGCGCCGCGAAAGCCGAACGCAACAGGTCGCGCGCCAGAGCGGGGTCAAGGATGCGCCACGCGCCGATCAACGGCATCAACTCATTGAGATCGAGAATCCGGGGGTCCTGCTCGGATGCGGACCAACGGCAGGGCAGCAGTCCCTCCGGAGAGCGGATCCGAGATTCGAGGATGCGCCGGCTTTCCCGAACCACCCGCTTCAGCGCGCCGGATTCGAACAGATGATCGCCCGCGGAGCCAAGGTCCGACGCGCTTCCGACCGTCGTACCGACGGCGGCTGCATTTGAAATGGAGTCCTTCACATCCACCGATGCGCGTCGTCCGTCGTGCCCCCCGCACCCTGCCGCCGCGCGCCAGCGATGAGTATTCCCGAGCGCGGCGGTTGGGCGCAAGTGCAATCGCGTCCGTCCAGTCTCTCGGGAATCGCCTGAGCAGCCCGTCAGGCATTGCCATTGAGTAGCACGATGGGGACCGCCATGACGGTGGGCCGGCTATCGGCCGCGATTTCCACCAGGCACCGGACCGTTGAGCGGTCCACGTTACCGGCGTGCAACTCGAACGATAGGGTGCATTCCGGCGCCATGATCGCCGGCAACAATAGTGGCGCGACGAGCGGGGGAGTGACGTTCCATCCGGGGGGCGTGTGCCATCGCAGGGTGAGGCCGGCGTGAACCTTGTATGTGTTGCGGATCGTCAGGTGCACCGTTTTCGTTTCGCCGTCCCGGATCGCGGGGCCGCCCTCAAGGTCCACGTCCACCGTGAAAAAAGGGTAGCGATATCGCACGGCCCTGGTGCGCCGGGTGAACTCAACTGTCAAACCGGGCGGAGCATACAGCGCCGCCATCGGGTCCGGCGTTGCGGCCTGTTCGCCCGGCAGGGGATTTGCCGAGCGGCGGTCGTCGGCCCGCGCCAATACCGCGTGCGCCATCCGCTCGGTCCGGTCCGTCAGATCGTCAAGCGTGGAGGGCACCTGGCCATGGACGCCGCCCAGATCTCCGAGATTCAGACACAGCGTCTTGATGCCGCGCCCGATGGGCCGAATCCAGCGGTCCGGAATCGCGACGATGCCGTGCAACAGCCCGAAGACGGCGCCGGCAGTCGCGGCCGTGCAGTCGGTGTCCTCGCCGCAATTGACGGCGGTCGTCACAACGCGGCCGAAATCGTTTCCGCCCTCCAACAGCGCCAGGACGGTCAGCGCCACGTTCGAAGGCGCGTCATAGCCGACTCGGCCCTCGTGAAAACCCTTGGCCCGGTCCGCGGCGCTGGTCCGGTGGGGCAGATTGAACAGCGACGAGCCCCGGTAGCCGCGTAGGATCTCCTCGCGGGACTCGCGCCAGGGCCGTCCGGCGCGGTGACTTTCCACCGCACAGCGTACGGCTTGAGCGATGCCACAGTCCGAGGGCAGATACGAAAGCCCGATCTCGATGAGCAGCGGCAGATCGCTGCAAATGAACGCCGCGCTTTCGAGCGCCGCGAAGAACACCTCGCCCCAGGTGCCTTCGCCGTCGCCGTGGTCCACGATGGCGTCTTCGAGCGCGCGCCGCGCCGCCAGTTCCGGCCGGCCCGGCGCGATGCAGGCCCATATCTCCGAACGGATGAATGCCCCGCAACTGTGTTTCCAATCATTCGCCATCGTGCCCGACCACGGCGGCGGTAGACCGCGGCGCAGATTCGTCTTTGCGGTGCCGTATTCGGACCAGTGGGGCGTGATATAGAGACACCAGTACTCGGCCAGCGTGTGCGCGTCCACGTCCAGTCCGCGTTCCTCCAGCGCAATAAGCCAGAGCAGTTGCAGGTCGAGATCGTCGTTAGGAAGCGGCTCGCCGCCCAGATCCTGCGTGTAAAACGAGACGTCATTGACCTGGCGGATGAACTCGAACGGGGCGCCCAGCGTGCCGCCGATGTTCTTGCCCATCCAGCAACCCAGGACGCGGTCGCGATAACCGTCGGGCAGGGGGTTCATGGAGTACCGTATACCGGAGGTTGACGGCGTCCTTCAACTCGAAAGCGCTCACTGCCCGCCCGGCCCGAGCGACGGCGGCAGTCCAGCGGATTGACGCGCACTCACCCCTGGGCTTAAAAACAGGCACGTTTCCGCAGCGGTTGCGGGGCGGTCCGGGGCGGACATCGTCGGGGCACCAGACTCCGCGGGAGGAAGACATGAAGCCGCATGCAGTTCTGTGGATCGCGCTGGCGTTGGGCATGAGGGCGGCCCAGGCTATGGAGGATACGCCGGCAAATCGGGAGGCACAGGCCGACCGCTATCTGAACGCCACGCCGCCGGCGGAGATGTTCAAGGACATGGCGGAGCAGATGTCCCGAGAGATGTCACCCGCGCAGCGCCAATTGTTCGTGGATCTGATGACCAAGCACCTCGATATCGGAAGCGTGACGCAAATTATGAAGGCTTCGCTGGTCAGGAGTTTCACGGCCGATGAGTTAAAGGCGTTGGCGGACTTCTATGGTTCTGCGGTAGGCAAGTCGGCGATGAAGAAAATGGGCGTGTACATGGCCGATGTCATGCCGGGTATCCAGGGCGAAATGGCCAAGGCGCAGCAAAAAGCGGCGCAGGAGGCCAGGCCGCGGGAACCTTGAACCGTCGGGGCTCATCGAAACGCGCGGGCGCCCAGATCCGGAGGCCGGTCTGAGGGACGCGGCCGGCCGTCAAAATCATCCGTGACGTTGTCGAGCGGCATGCCGGCGCCAATGGCCGGACTGCCGGCTTTTAGTCGGAAATCACGTTTTTCCGGGTCCACGAAAATCTTGGTGAGATCCTCCTCGAATCGTTCGCCGGGCCCGAGCTGGTGATTCTTCTGGTTGGGCCCCCAGCTTGTATACAGATTGTGCTCGAACAACGCCGGCAGGTTGCCCGCGAGCCCGTCAATAATATTATTACGGAAGACAAGACCCTCGGGCTTGGTGTTGTTGCTGAACACGGCAGCGGCCCACGTGGAGTTTCTGGGGCCCCGGACAATCGTGTTGTTCAAGAAGTGCACGTCCTTGAATGGGGTGGCGACCCAGATGCCGACGACCGTGCCGCGGCCGCCGCCGTCAAGGATATTGTTGCGAATGACCATGTTTTGCGCTTCTTGGATGGTCAAAGCGATGTTGCCGTCGTACACCTCGTTGCGCTCGATGATCATGTCCCGGCAGCCGACGTAGAACGTCAGCCCGTTGGCGTGCGTGCCGATGTGCCCGGAGAGCACGTTGCCTGCGCAGACGCCGCCACGGACCGTGTAATGCCCCAGGGCTGTGGATCCGTTGCGGTGAAGCCGGCAGTTCAGCGTCGAAACGTTCGTCCCGTTGCGGTGGAAGATGCCCCGGTTGCGGTTGTGGTCCGCGCGACAGTTTCGGATCACGAGGCCCTGGGCGCCGACGGATTGGAAACCGACGCCGCTGACCAGACGCGCCGTGCAATCCTCGATCGTCACGTCGCGCGAGTTGCGGACGTACACGCCGCAGGCGTCCTTCCCGCCCTGTCGGCGAATGACGAGTCCGCGCACGATGACGTGAGCGGCATCGTTGATTTCCACGCCGACGGATTCCTCCGAAATGCCGACTTCCGCGGGTTGGTCGCCAACAACTTTGGCGGGCCTGAAATACATTCGCCAGACCTTGGGGTCTGCCGTTGGCTCGACGCTAAACTCGCCGGCCCGGCCGATCAGTTTGACCGAGTTGAACAACGCGTACCGCGTCTGCGCGTATGTGCTTTCGGCGAAGTGATCGAAGAAGATGCGGTGGGTGATGGGGTCAAACCGCGTGATCCGTTGGTAGAACACCAGGTTATTGCCGGCATGAAAGCCGACCGTCATGCCCTCATAGGCCTTCGGATCGGAAGCGTTCAGAACCGCAGGGTCCTCAATGTAGGACTCAAGGTTGCCGCCTATCAGCTCACGGCCTTCCGGAGTGATGGCGCTCACGCGGACCAGTCGCGTCCATCCTTGGGTCACGCCCTCCTGTGCGGACAGGAGCTTCCAGGTGATCCGCTTGACCTGGACCGGCGCGGCGAGATCGTGTCTCTGCGGGACCGTTGCTTCCGGCGCCAGTGTGCCCCGCGCCAGTTCCCGTCCGTCGCCCAGGACGGCATAATCCCGCACATGCACTGGGCGGGCCGATTGCAGACCGACCGCCGCGACCGTCACAGGTTCGTCAAATTCAACCGAGAAGGCACCGCCGACCAGCGGCTGGATGACGCTCGGCGTTCCGCGGAGCAAGCCGGTGAGGGGGGCTTGGTTGTTGCCCCGTGACCCCGATTCGAACTCAAATCGGCCGGGAAAAGTCGAGCCGATTCGGACATCCGAACGGTGGAACTCGCCGGTTCGGTTGTAAAAAAACGGATCGCTCGGCGGCGGCTGTTGAGAGACGGGAAGCATCTCCTCCGCAGTGGTCAGATTGACATTCTGCCAGTTCACCGGTCCGGGAATGTCCACGTGGAAAATCTCGCGCCAGTTGGGGTTGCCGCGGGCCACGCCGGTGGACGCGCAGCGCGTCCACCCGGTAAGCGGCCGCGAGCCGTCGATCAGGGCGGGTCCCTCTCCAAACGTCCCGCCCGTATTGCCGTCAATAATGATGGGGCGCCCTTCGTCGCCGGAGCTGGTCACTTTGATGCGCCCGCGATACACCACACCGCCCTTGAGAATGACCGAGTCGCCGGGCGCGAGTTTCACGGCCGCGGCATTGGCCGTTGCCTTGGGGTCGCCCGGGGCGCGTTGGAAGGGCGCCTCGGGCGCGGTGCCGGCGTTGGTATCGGCGCCGCCTTCAAAGTCCACGTAGAAAACGGCGGCGCGCGCCGCGGCGATCTCCAAAAACAGAAGGGCAAACAGGCTGGACAGCATGCGGAAATTCATGACATACATCTTCCAATGACGCTTCGCTGACGTGAAGTGGAATCCCCCTTTTGGCACATTATGCAGGGAGAGGCAACACCGAAGAAACGGGGCTGCTGTTTGCGGCCAAGGCACAGGACGGAGAAATGAAATCCAGAGAGCGCGTGGAGCGGGCCGTCAATCGTCAATCCGTGGATCGCGTCCCGATAGACCTCGGCGGCATGAAGGCGTCGGGCATCGGGATCAAGGCCTACAATGCCTTGAAAAAGAAGTTGGGAATCCATACGCCGTCCCGGATTTGGGATCCGAAGTTCATGATCGCGCTGGTCGAGGAGGACATCCGGCGCCGCTTCCATCTCGACATAGTCCCGTTGGATGTCGCCACGGTGGCCGCTGAGGCGCGGCCGGACAGCGAATGGATTCCAATGGAACTATACCCCGGCGCCGCCGGCCTGATGCCGCCGGGCACCCGCGTCGGGGCCGACCCGGACGGTTCGTGGCGGCTGCTCGACAGCGCCGGGAATCTGACGTCCTATCGGATGCCCCGGGAGGGCTACTATTTCGACGACACTTCTTTCGATACCCCCGGCGCGACGATTGATCCTGCCCGATTCCGGCCCGTCACCGGGTTCAGCGACGAACTGTTGGATGCGATGGAGGCGCGGGCCCGCGAAATCTTTGATCAGACCGACTATGCGATACTGGGGTGGGGCGGCGGCGTCTGTTTTCTCGGTCTGAGCCTCATCACCGACCGACTCAGCAACGTCACCATGGGGTGTCCCTCCGAATGGATGGTGATGCTCATGACCGAGCCGGAGACCTGCCACGAGATGATGGGCCGTTCTGTGGACGCCTCGATCTCGTGCCTCCGGCAGCTCCACCAGGCCGTCGGCGATCGCGCGTTCGCGTGGGGCATTGCCGCCGATGACAGCGGCACGCAGCGCGGGGAGTTTATTCGCCCGGAGCTGTGGGCCCAAATGATCAAGCCTCACTACACGCGGCTTTGCGACTGGATTCATCGAAATACCAAATGGAAGACCTTTTTGCACTGCTGCGGGTCGATCTACCACCTCATTCCGCACATGATTGATGCGGGCATTGATATCCTCAATCCGGTGCAGACGTCCGCAGCAAACATGGAGCCCGCTCGGCTCAAGTCCGAGTTCGGTGATCGCATCGTTTTCTGGGGCGGCGGGTGTGATACGCAAAGCGTTCTGGGTACGGCCACGCCGGACGAAGTCCGCGCGCACGTGCGCGAGCGGCTGGCCATCTTCAAGCCGGGAAGCGGCTACGTTTTCAATCAGGTGCATGACATCCAACCGAACGTGCCGCCGGAAAACGTCATCGCCATGCTCGACGCAGCGTACGAATTCGGTTGAGGATCCAGCCTTACCAAGCTCGTCCAAACTCGCTCCGCAATCGGGAAAGGCGCTTGGAGAAAAGAGAAGCGCGTGCTTCCCGAGGAAGGGAGTCGTTTGGCGCCGAACGGCGGTGGACGGCAATTTCCAAAGGGCGAAAGATTCTCTTGGCGCCGGGCCGTATGTCGGCACAGCATATTGCCGGGGGGCTGAAGAGATGAACCTGCGAAGGATGGCAGGAGTGTTGGCATGCCCTATCGGTGCGCGCGCCGCGGGGACAGGGTAGCAGGTGTCCTCCGTGTCGCAATACGGAATCCCCTGGACATTCGAATCGCCGGTCGAAGCCGGCCGCTACATCACGGGCGATCGGTGGGGCGTGGGTCTGGTGACCGTCACATCGGTCGCCCCGGGGCCCGGTACGGCGCAGGCCGATGAACAGTTCGAGGCCGCGAGCGGAGTCTGGGGTGACACGAGTTACTAGTGTTCTCATGATTGTCACGACATGATCTTCACGGGTAGGGACGGCAGTCCCTGCCGTCCGCGGACGCCTCGGAGAGGCGTCCCTACCAGATCATGTTCAGACAATTTCGAGACGATCAGTAACGCGACGACAAGCGCATGCGCAACGGCTCGATGGTTGTGGCCGCACCCGGCGACCGGCATGGTTGCGATTCGCGCAGCCAGAGTTTTGATCCCTAACTCAGCGCCGCTTTCCCGATACGGTTGAAACCGCACCAGTCGCTGATCTCGACCATCAATCATCCGACCCTCCCCATGGCCCATTTTGCCGAGGCGATCATGTAGCGGACGGGAAAGAGGGTGAACGCCCTGTTAAGGACAGCCGCGATTCTCGCGGTGCTGCCGGAAGCGCCGCCGGCCGATGCGTTTCGGCCGTCCTATGTCGGCGCGAATCCACGGAAATTGTACCGGACGGACAAATCCGACGGCATCGTTTGCTCCGTTTGCCCGCACCGGCCATTGAGGAGCGGTCCTATCCGGCCACTTACCTCCTGCGGGTGCCGGATCAATGGGGGGCGATGGAGCCCTATTTCGAGAGGCCGTGGTTGGAGCACGTGATTTCCTGGCACCAGCAGCAGCTCAACCCGACGCAGAATTAGCCTTGCCACGGTCGTGAACACGGGAGGCTGGTCTCCCCATGGCGAGCTTGATGCTCTTGCTGGACGTGCCGCCGGAGCGCAAGGAACGACGGCTGATCGGATTCGTTCAATATGGCCTGGACGTTTCGGCGTTGGCCAAACAGGGCGTCAGTTGGAACTGGAGCGGAGGACACCCCAGCGGACGCAAGTGGCCGATGATTCTCGCGAGTCTGCTGTTGGATGATACGGATACTCGTGCGGTGCCCGAGACGGTCGCGTTCCATGAAGACGCTCAGACCTATTACGGCACCGGTTGTTTCGGTCAGATGGCGCTGTACTGGATGGACCCGCGTCTCGGCCAGCGCGACCGGTACGAGGAGCGCCCGCCCGAGACATGGCAGCCGCAGCACAAGTCTTCCGAGATGTGTCGGGTCTGCTGCAACGCGGTGGCGCGGGTCGGCACGGCTCTGGCGGCGCGTCTCATGGGCGCGGTTCAGGCGTGGAATCACGACGCCTTTTTCGATGACCTCGACCGATGGATGCGCAGGGACGATCCCTTCGCCGCCGATCGTGCGCCGCATAAACGGCCGGCCGCGGAAACGACGACATCCATTCGTGGACGCGATGTGGCGGGCCTGTTGCAAACGGCGCCCGATCAACTGCGCGCCGGCAACCCGCGCCAGTTCGTGAGGCACGGGCGCAAGGGCGTCTGGGTTCCGAACCCGCACCCAACGGCGTATGAAGTCCGCCAACACGTGACCGCCTTGAAGGCTTGACGGCCCTGACGCACGGCCATCCACAATACAGAGCCCGCGATTCCCGATGTCCGCGTCGGCCGGCTCACAGCAGCGACAATTGCCGCTGATCCGCCCGGGATTTTCGAGGGTTGCGCCGGGCGATCTGAGGCTGGCCGGACTCGCCAAATTCGCCCTCTTCCAGATTGGCGAGGATCTCCTTCGCTCGGTCCAGCACTTCCGGCGGCATGCCGGCCAGCCTCGCGACATGAATGCCGTAGCTCTGATCGGCGGCACCGGGCACGATCTTGCGCAGGAAGACCACGCGATCTCCGCTCTCCCGGACGGCCACGTTATAGTTTTTCACCCCCTCGAGCGTTCGCGCGAGGTCCGTCAGCTCGTGATAATGTGTGGCAAATAACGTACGAGCGCGTGCGTCGGTCCGGTTGTGCAGGTATTCGGCGACGGCCCACGCGATGCTGATGCCGTCGAACGTGCTCGTGCCGCGTCCGATTTCGTCGAGCACGACCAGACTACGAGGGGTAAGGTTATTCAGAATGTTCGCGGTTTCCTGCATTTCAACCATGAACGTGCTGCGCCCGCGGGCAATATCGTCGCTGGCGCCGATTCGTGTAAAAATGCGATCCACCAGTCCGATCTCAGCTTCCGCCGCCGGTACAAATGAACCGGCCTGGGCCATCAGCACTATCAAGGCTACCTGGCGAATATAGGTGGACTTCCCGGCCATGTTGGGACCGGTGATGATGATGACTTGGTGGTCACTGGAATTCAGCAGCGTGTCGTTGGGAACGAAGCGTTCCGCGCCAGGCAGTTGTTCCACGACGGGATGGCGTCCGTCGCGGATGCGGATGACCGTCCCGTCGGTCATCGTGGGTCGCACATACCCCAACGCGGCGGCACGGTCGGCGAAGGCGGCGAGCACGTCGAGCTCCGCTACAGCGGCCGCGGCGCGCTGGATGGCGTCGGTGGCGGCGATGGCCGACGCGCGCAATTCCTGGAATATATCGCTTTCGAGCTGAACGGCCCGTTCCTGGGCGCCCAGAATGCGGTTCTCGTACTGCTTCAGCTCCGGCGTGATGAAGCGCTCGGCGTTGACTAGCGTCTGTTTGCGAATGTACTCGGGCGGCGCGGCGGCCAGTTGGCTTCTGGAAATCTCGATGTAGTAGCCGAACACCTGGTTGTACCGCACTTTCAGCGATTTGATCCCGGTTCGCTGCTGTTCCGCGGCTTGGAATTCGGCCAGCCAGCGGTGACCCTCGCGCGCCGCGGCGCGCAATTCATCCAGCTCCGCATGGCAGCCGGGCCGTATCATGCCGCCTTCGCGGGTTGTTGCCGGGGGTTCGTCCACAATCGTCTGGCGGATGCGTTCCACCAGCGCCGGTTGTGGTTCGATGCGGCCGGCCAACTGGCGCAGCAGCGGCGCGTCGCTGCCCTCGGCCAGCGCTCGGATGGCGGGCAAGGCGTCCAGCGAATCGGCCACGGCGCGCAAGTCGCGCGCGTTGCCCGCGCCCGCGCTCAAGCGGACAATCAGCCGTTCGAGATCGCGCACGACGGCGAGCCGCTCGCGGATCTCGCGCTGGCGGTTGCGGTCGGCCAGCAGCGCCGCGACCGCGGCGTGGCGCGCTTGAATGGATTCGGTCTGCGCCAGCGGACGCAGGAGCCAGTCCCGGATCAGGCGGCCGCCCATGGCGGTGCGTGTCGCATCCAGAACGCCAACCAGCGAAGGTCCGGCCCCGCCGCGCGTTGCCGCGGCGGGCGTCGTGATTTCGAGGTGGCCGGCGGTCGCCGGGTCCATGGCCAGATAGTCCCCGCCGTGGCGAAAGGATAGGCGGCGAATGTGGGAGACATCGCGGCGCAGTACTCGTCCCACATAATCCAGCAGGGCGCCGGCAGCGCCGAGGGCCGCCAGCCGGTCGGCGCAGCCGAAACCGTCCAGGGAATGAACTCGGAAATGGCGTGTCAGCTTTTCGATGGCGGCTTCGGGCTCGAACGTCCAGTCCTCCACCGGAGTGGCGAGGGCGCCGGTGGCGGAGAGCGTGGCGCACAGTTCAGGATCATCGCGCCGGGATTCGGCGAACACGCATTCGGACGGGGCATGGCGGACCAGGGTCTCGCGAAGCTGATTGCCGTTGTCGAATTCTTCCAAGGAGAACGCGCCGGTGGACATCTCCAGCAACGCCAGCCCCAATACCGGGCCGCGGCGGTGTACGCCGGCCAGGTAATTGTTTCGGGACGGCTCGGTCGGGGTCTCCTCGATCATCGTGCCCGGGGTGACGATCCGCGTGATTTCGCGGCGTACCAGGCCCCGGGCCATCGCAGGGTTTTCGGTTTGCTCGCAGACGGCGACCTTGCGGCCCGCCTGCAGCAGCCGTGTGATGTAGCTGGCCGCCGAATGGTAGGGCACGCCGCACATCGGTACGCCCTGTCGTCGGGTCAGTGTGATGTCGAGCAGTCGCGCCGCCTCGATGGCGTCTTCGAAGAACATCTCGTAGAAATCGCCCAGCCGAAAGAAGAGAAACGTATCGGGCGGCAGTTCGCCGCGCAGCCGGCGATACTGCGCCATCATCGGAGTCCGGG
>CAYLTB010000034.1:0-2643 GCA_964386675.1 uncultured Verrucomicrobiota bacterium | reverse complement strand
TCGGGCGGCAGTTCGCCGCGCAGCCGGCGATACTGCGCCATCATCGGAGTCCGGGCGTCCGATGCCTGACGCGGCGAAGACATGCGACTAGCGACGGCGCCGGTCAGCGGAGCGGCCTGGGGACCGTTTGGGCCTGGACGGTGCAGCGGGCTTCTTCTTCGCAGCGGACGCCGGACGCTTTTTTGCGTTGGCCTTGGTCGCCTTCTGGGAGGCCGGTGGTGCGCCTTTCAAACCCGCGCCGGCGGACGCGCAGGCGGTCTTGCGCGCGTCGCGGCGGTGGCGCGGCGCCGGTTTTTTGTGTTGCTCTTCGGCGTCGTTCGGCGCGGTTTCCAGCGCGTCGGAGGCAGAGGGCGGTTCCGGCTCGACTACCTCCGCCGGCAGCTCGTCAGCCTCGCGCAGCAGCCGCTCCGCCTCATCATCTTCCGGATCCTTGTCTTCGGCGGGTTCTTCGGCGGGTTCGAGTTCCAGTTCATCCTCCGGCAGCTCGGCGCAATCCGGGCACAGGGCGGAACGCGGATTGCAGCGCGTGCAGAATTCCGAACCGCAGACGGTGCATTCGGCCATGAAATCATCGCCATGGACAGGGCATCCGCCGCCGATGTTCATGAAGGTCTCGTCTTCCTCGCTGATCATGATATGTCTCCAAGCCGGTACAATCGCGCCGATGGGCTGCGCCGCGCAGACTGTCCAAGTCTCGACAGCGTCTACGGGAACATCTAGCATGATGTTCTGAAGACGCAAGTCCTCAAATCGCGCGGCCGCGCAGCGCGTGAAGGGACGACGCCATCGCCATGACCTACGGCAAGATCAGAGGACCGGACGGACGGCCGCCGAAAATGTGGACGCGCCGGAGCATTCTGCGGGGGATGGGGCTCGCCCTGCTCGCCGGAGGCGCGGGCGGTTGCGCGACCAATCCGGTCACCGGCCGGCGGCAGCTGATGTTGATGTCAGCGGATGACGAGGTCCGCGTGGACCGCGCCCAGTCGCCGCACCAGTTTTCGGCCGATTACGGCGCGATCCGCGATCCCGATCTCAATGCGTATATCGCCGAAGTAGGTCTGTCGCTTGCGCGCCACACGCACCGGCCGCAGATGCCGTACAGCTTCCGCGGTGTCCATGCGTCGCATGTCAATGCCTACGCCTTTCCCGGGGGCAGTATTGCTGTGACACGCGGCTTGCTGCTCGCGATGGACACTGAAGCGCAGTTGGCAGGGCTGTTGGGACACGAACTGGGCCATGTCAGCGCGCGGCACACGGCCGAACGGATGACGCAGGCGGCGCTGGCCGGGCTGGTCGTTGCGGGAGTGGCGCTGGCGGCGGCGCGCAAGGACGAGCGATACGGCGAGTGGGCGCTGGGCTTGGGCGGCATCGGGGCGGGATTGCTCCTCGCGCGTTACAGCCGCGACGACGAACGGCAGGCGGACGACTTGGGCCTGCACTATGCCGTCAACGCGGGGTACCCGCCGTCCGGGATGATCGGACTGATGAATATCCTGCGCCGTCTGGCTGGCCGACAGCCGAGTGCGATCGAACAGATGTTCGCCAGCCATCCGATGAGCGAAGAGCGCTATCGTACCGCGGTGGAACGATCGCGAGGGCCGGAATTCGCGACGGCCGCGGTCTTGCCGGACCGCCGCGAGCGGTATCTGGATGCGACCGCGCGGCTCCGCGCGCAGGCGCCGGCGGTCGAAGCGATCCAGCAGGGCGACCGGGTGCTGGCGAAAGGCGATTTCTCCGCGGCGGCTGAGCGGTATCGCGCCGCGTTGGCCGCGGTGCCCGACGATTACGAGGCGACGCTTAAACTTGCGAAATGCGGCATTGCGGCCGGTCAATTTGCGGCGGCCCATCGCCTTGCGCAGGCGGCCCACCAGGCGTATCCCGAGGAACCGCAGAGCCTGCACGTGGGCGGTTTCGCCTCCCTGCGCCAAGGACGCTTCGATGCCGCGCTGGCGGAGTTCGGCGAATACGAGCGGAGGCTGCCCGGCAACCCCAACACCGTCTTCTTGATTGGTCTGGCCCAAGAAGGACTGGGTCGCCGGGCAGATGCCGCTGACTCGTATCGCCGCTTCCTTGCGGCGGGCGGCGGCGGCGATTTCGGCAACCATGCGCGGTCGCGTTTGACGGAATGGGGTGTGGCGTTCCCATGAATGATACAGTTGCGGTTCCCGATTTGATCGTAGCGCTGGATGTGCCCGATGTCCCGGCGCTGAATGCTACGCTGGCGCGACTGCCGGAGGAGTTGGATTTTTTCAAGATAGGCCTGGAACTCTTCTGCAGCAGCGGGCCGGAAGTCCTGAGGCCGCTGCGCGACCGGCGGGCGCGGATTTTCCTGGACCTGAAGTTCCATGACATTCCGCGTACCGTCGGACGCGCAGTGCGCGCCGCCGCCGCGCCGGACATCGCCTTGATGACGATTCATGCCGCAGGGGGGGCGGCCATGATCCGAGCGGCCGCGGAGGCGGCTCGCTCACTCGGCGCGGAGCGTCCGCGAATCGTCGCGGTCACGGTGCTTACCAGCCTGGATGCTGCCGATCTGGCCGACGTCGGTGTCGGGCGGGCCCCGGCGGACCAGGTAGCCGCGCTTGCGGAACTGGCGATGGCCAACGGAGCCGACGGCGTGGTGTGCTCCGCCCAGGAGGTCGG
>CAYLTB010000033.1:0-23088 GCA_964386675.1 uncultured Verrucomicrobiota bacterium | reverse complement strand
GCGCGGTATCGTACGCCGCCTCCGTGACAGCGAGCGTCAGGGCTATCGCGCCAACCGCCCAGCCCCCGGCCAACGCCGTGAGCACGCCGAGCGCCAGCGCACCGATAGCCGCCGCACGCGCGTGCGGTGCAAAAATTTCCTCGGACGGCAGCGGACGTTCCGGGCGAAGCGCGCGGTCCGTCTCCAGATCCAGGACATCGTTGAGGATCGCGCCGCCCGCGTAGATCAGCGTGGCGGCGGCCATGGCGCCGCCCACGCGCCACCCGAAACCTCCCGCCAGCATCGCGCCGGCGAGCGGATCGCCCGGCGCCGTGAGCAAGTTCGGCGCGCGCGCCAGACGCAGCCAGGATTCGAGGGGGCGCGGAATCCGGGAAAGCGGCGCATTCATCGCTGATACGTGGCCGGATCCTGAAACGGCAGGTCCAACCGCGGGCGGAAGCGGTCGCACTGGCGATAAAACGCCAGCGGGTTTTCGAACAGCAGTTGCTCGATCTGGCCGTCGGTAAAGCCCCGCCCCTTCATGAAGCCGGCGACCTTCGGCAACGAAACCGGATCGGAAACGCCCCAGTCCGCCGAGCTGTTGACCAGCGTGCGCTCAATACCCCAGCGTTTCAGGATGTCCCCGACGCGCTCGGGATTGAGCTTGGAATACGGATACACGGTCAACCCGGCCCAGACCGGCAACCGCCGGGTCAAATCCATCGTGTTCTCCGTGTTGTGATCCACGACGATGCGGTCATAGTCGTAGTTGAGTTCCCGCAGAATCGAGAGGATGCGCTCCACGCCGGCGCGCTTGCTGACGTCCGGCGTGTCGTGCGGCGTATGGACAAGGACGAGCATCCGGCGCGCCTTCGCTAGTTCGAGCTGACGCTGAAAGACGGCCTCCTCGTTGGGCGTGATCCGATTGAACCCGATCTCGCCGATCGCCACGCAGCGCGGATGGTCGAGATAGGGCGTAACGCCGTCCAGGACTTCGTTGGCCAGCGCGAGATCCTCGGCTTCTTTGGGATTCACGGACACGCACGCGTAGTGGTCAATGCCGTAGCGTTCGGCGCGGGTGGCCTCGAAATCCAGAATCAATCGGAAGTAGTCCCAGAACGTGCCGGCATAGCGCCGGTTCGCGCCCAGCCAGAACGACGGCTCGACGCACGCGCGGATGCCCTGACGATACATCGCGGTGTAGTCGTCCGTCGTCCGCGAATACATGTGGATGTGCGGCTCGATCAGGATCATGCGCCGCAGTTTCGAGAAAAGTCCCGCTCCGCACAATAAAAAAACGGACGGTCTGGCGGCGCGCCGGCAAATCCAAAGGCCGCGCCGACTTTGAACGAAAGCGGCAAAACGCCCGTCCAAAGGGCGTGCCGGATGATAACCGGAACGGCTTGATTGTCATATATCTGGCAGAACCCGGGGCTAACGCCATGCTTGACTTCAGACGGTTTCGGTTTTGCATCCAGGGGCTGACGGCCGCGCTGTTGCTGACGGCGGCCGGAGGCGCCTGCGCACAGGAATGGACCTGGTCCGGCAGCGGATCCTGGAATCCGCCCACCTCGTATCGGAACGATCTGCCGACGGAATTGGTGCCGATGGATGCGGTGGTCACCGAGAGCCCCCCGGCCATTACGCTGCGTTTCTTCCGCGCAGGCAATTACCGCATCTACCGCAAGGATCCGTTTGCAACGACCTGGGGTACGCATCGCGCAACGGTCGAGGTCACGTCCGTGCCCGGTACGTGGACGGATACGGAGGTGGCGCTCGGCCAGCTCTACGAGTATGGCGTCGGAGAGGACGGGGCCCGCGGCACCTATCCCAATTATTACGGCAACGTGCTGGCCGGCATCCGGGTGGACCGCACGCAGCCCCCGGGGCGCTTCGCGATCGTCGTGACGCAGGACGTCGTCGATCGGCTTCCGGACGAGTATGCGCGCTACAAGGCGGATCTGATCGAGGAGGGTTGGGTCGTCCATGAAATCGTCGTTCCGCGTGCGCCGAATTACACCTCGAACGGGACCGGTCCCGCCGACGCGAATGGCGTGCCGACCGCCCCTTTCCCCGATGCGCACATCCAGATCCGCAACCAGCTCATGGCGCTGTATCAGCAGTATCCCGCCGAGCTGAAAAATGTTGTGCTGCTCGGCAAGGTTCCGGTGGCGCGCTCGGGCGTCGGCTACTACGGGCCGGATGGCCACGGCAACCGCATGGCGGCGGGCGCCGATGCGTATTACGCGGACATGGACGGCACCTGGACCGACACGGGCAACAACCTCGCCTATTATCCCGTCGGCACGCAACGCAACAACGCCGTCAGCGACGGACGGATCAACATCGCGGGCGACAACAAATTCGATCCGACCTATATGAGCCAGGTCGGCGGCAACCAGCGCTTGGAGCTGGGCTTCGGGCGCGTGGACTTCTCGAACCTGGTGCCCGGCGAGTATGAGGCGCTGCGGAACTACTTCAACAAGCTGCACCGCTACAAGCGCGCCGCGCCCGACTTCCGACCGGGCCGGCGGGCGATCAACCGGACCGCGGCGACCACGGGACCGAGCGTCGAACACAACCTCTGGCGCGGCATTCCGGGTGTCGTGGGGATGCAGAATATCACGCTGATCCGCAATAACGAGCTGAGTGCGCTGCCGTTGAACGATCCGAACGCGGGAAGTGAATTCGCCGAGGATACGGATTCCGCCTACAGCCGGCTGCGAGGCCCCTTCTTGTTCTATTTCAAGGGCAGCGGCGGACCCGGCCTCAGCCACGGCGGCGGCGCCGTGTTTTGGACCGGTCTCCAGAGCCACTGGGGCTACTGGTATATGCCGAACGCGCCGACGGTCGGCTACAACTTGATGCAAAAGCGGCTGGCGGAAGACAATTTCACCTTGAGCTACACCTGGTCCATCGCGCTCTTCGGCAGCGGCGGCGCGCAATATCTCTATCACCGTATGGGCATGGGGTTCGACATCGGCGACATGATGCGGGTGAGCATGAGCGAACGCTTCACCTCCGGATCGCGGACCCCGGTCTACGCGTACACGTTGGGGCCGCTATCCATGAACCACATGGGCTGCCCGTCGCTGCGCGCTTTCTATTTCCCCGGGCCCTCGCGACTCGGGGTTTTCCCGGACGGCCCGCACCCGTCATTGTTCTGGCAGCCGTCGCCCGAGCCGGACGTGCTCGGCTACTACGTCTATCGCGCCGCTACCGCGGACGGCCCCTACACCCGCATCACCGCGACGCCGGTCACGGCCACGACCTATACCGACACCTCGGTCTCGACCGGTCAATACCACTACCTCGTGCGCGCGGTCCGCCTCGAAACCACCGGCGGCGGAACCTTCTTCAACGCGAGCCTCGGCGTCCGGGCGAGCATTGACCTCGACGCGGTCCCCGCGCCGGTCTCCATCGCAACGCCGGTCCTTCCCGACGCCCGGTGGAACGTGGCCTATTCCGCGCCATTGCGCGCCGGCGGCGGCTACCCGGAACCCGCCTGGAGCCTCGTCTCCGGCAGCCTGCCGCCCGGCCTGGCGCTTTCCCCTGACGGCATCGTGTCCGGCACGCCGGCCGCGGCGGGCGACTTCGAGTTCACGGTCCGCGCGACCGACGCGACCGGCGCGGCCGGCCAGGGCACGGTACGGCTGACGGTGTTGCCCAACGCCGCACAGGTCTTCTACCCAGCGGCCGGCCGCAGTGTCCGGATCGGCGAAGGATCCCTTGATCTGCCCAGCGACGGCGCCTACAACGTCAGTGGTCCGACCTACAACTGGACGGCGTATCTGCGCTTCGATCTCTCCGGTCTCGAACCGCACCGGGGCGTTCGTCGCGCCACACTGCGCCTGCCCCTCGACGAGCGCATTCGCGAGAACAACATCAACCTGCTGCTGGCCAGCCTCTCGCTGCCAACAGCCGTCTGGCAGGACTCGACCTTCACACTGGCCGGCGCGCCGGAGGACGATCCCGACGCGACCCCGGCGACCCCGGCGGGACTGGTATTCCCCGAAAAGTTCGGGACGCTGGACTTCGATGTGACCGAGCTGGTTCGGCGGGGCCTGGCCGGCGATCCATCCGGGACGGTCGGCTTCCGATTGCACTCTTATGCGCCCAACGCCTGGGGCGATCAAACCCGCGTGGTAACCCGCCACGCCACGGCCGGCGCTCGACCCGCGCTGATCGTGGAGACCAGCGACGCGCCAGCCATCGCTTTCCTGCGCCCCGCGGTTCGTCCCGCCGCGATCGTGGCCGGAAGCCGCCTCATCCTCTCCGCGCAGGTCACGCCGGCCCCGGAGCGCGCCGGCGCGCTGGCCGTGGAGTGGAGCCAAATCGCGGGACCGGCGGCGGTCGAGTTCGGCCCGACCGACGCGGCGGAAACCTGGGCCTCGTTCCCGACGCCCGGCCACTACACGCTGCGGTTGCGGGCAGAGGACGGTCTGCTGTGGGCGGAGGAAGATCTGGAAGTGCGCGTATTGCCCGCGTCGCTGGCGCCGGCGTTCGGACCCACGGACGGATTGCTGCTGCGCCTGTCGCTCGACGAGGCGTCCGGCGCGACGGCGGCCGACACCGCCGGCGCGGCGCCGGCAACGCCCGGCACGCTCGCCACCATCGGAACCACGGGCCCGCCGCAGTGGCAACCGGGCGCCGGGCGGATCGGCGGCGCGCTCGCATTCAATGGCGATGGTCAGCGCGTGGAAGTCCCCGACTCCGCGGACAAGCCGCTGGACGGGTTCGCGCAACTCACGGCCGCCGCCTGGATTCGGCTGGACAGCACCAACTCGACCGCCCGCGCCATCATCGCCAAGCGCGGCTCGACGTCCACCAGTTCCATCTCCTGGCAGCTGGGGCTGAACTCCAGCCAGCGGCTGACGGCGAACATCGGCAGCAGCTCAATCACAGGCACCACCACGCTGGCCGCCGACCGATGGTATCACGTGGCAATGGTCTTCGACGGCACGCTGGACGATCGCCGGCTGAAACTGTTCATCAACGGTCTGCCGGAGCTCTTCGGCACGGTGTCGGCAACGAACTTGACCCGCGCGGCCACCGTTCCGGTGCGCGTCGGCGATTACACGACGGCCGCGGTGTCGGGCGCGAGCGGTTTCCTGGGCCTGCTGGACGAGGTGCGCGTGTACAACCGGGCCCTCTCGCAGGAGGAGTTACTGCTGCTGGCTTCGCCGGCCGCCCGGACGGTCGGCCCGCGCATCGCGCTCCCGCAGGGATCCGTATCCGGCGCCGCCGGACAACCGATCGCGCTGCAGGCCAGCGTGGATGATGCCGGTTTCGGCCCGGTCGCGCTGGCCTGGACGCATCACTCCGGCCCCGGGGAGGTCGTCTTCAGCGCCCCGTTCGCGGCCAACACACAGGCAACGGCCGACTTTTCGGGCGAACATGTCTTCCGCATTACCGCCGACAACGGCGCGATTGCGACGTTCGCCGACCTGCCGGCCAGTATCACCGGCATCACGCTGCGACAGTGGCGGCAGACCCACTTCGGCACGACGCAGAACGAAGGCGACGCGGCGGACGCCGCGAATCCATCGGGCGACGGCCTGTCGAACCTGATCAAGTACACGCTGGGCTTGAATCCGCATACCGACTATCGCGGCACGGCTTTCCACCCGATGTACAACCACCAGGTGGAACGCATCGGGGAGCGCGACTACATCGTCATCACGTTCACCCGCGATACGCGCGTACACGACGCGACACTGGCGATCGAGGTTTGCCGCGACCTGGTCGCGGCCGACTGGCAGGCGCTCGATCCGCGCGACCCCGATCTGCGGGTCCGCGTCCAACCGGACACTCCGGCCCCGGGCATCGAGACCGTCACCCTCCGCGATGCGACGCCGCTCGACGCCGAGCGCCCGCGCCGATTCCTGCGCCTGCGCGCGCAGCCGGCGCCTCAGTAAGCCGGTCTGCGGCGATCAGGGGATGATGAGCGGCGAGTGGCGCGTGAGGACTCCGCGAGAGCTCCGTCTCCGGTGACGGCGACGACGTCGTGGGGAACATACGCGGTGGGACGGTTTCACCGAGACCGCCGATGGCGGCAGCCCGCTCAACGAACTCGGCCCGCTTTGCAGCAGGCGCCGCGGCGCACCACGCGCGTCAGCACCTTGGTTGAACCCGAACACCCGCGCGGGACCCGTTGCCGGGGCGCTCATCGGACGTCGGCGGAATCGTTCCGGCCAAATCGCGCTCCATGCGCAACACGAGTGCGCGGGCGCCCCGGGTCCGATGCTGGGTCACTCCGGGAGTTATCCGGGTTTCGGAGCGACGAGGCGCATGTTCGAAAACGCGCCTGCGGACGCGGATCCGAAGGAATGCCGGCACAGTTCCGCGCACGGATCGCCGATTATGGATCTCTGCTCACCGCCGCCGGCTGCCTTTGCGGACGGTTGCCTGCGTGTAGAGGTTCGGGCCTCGGCGGCGGAGGTTCCTGCCCTTTCGCGTAGGTTTCGCCGCGGTTGACGCATCGTCCGGTGTGGATGGGATTTCGAGCCCTGCCGTCCCATCGCGATACCGCAAATCCCCGGGTGGTAGGGCGGCGAGCCCCTTCGCCGCCGAAGGATTCGATTCCGCACGCGGCGCGTGGCGGTTGCGCGCCCGCCCCGACGGCGCGCCGCCGGCTTCGCGGGAGCCGCGCAGCTCGCGGATCTGGTCGCGCAGCAGCGCCGCCCGCTCGTACTCCAGCGCTTCCGCCGCCTCCAGCATCTCGCGTTCCATCTCGGCGATCGTCCGGTGCACGTCGTAGGGCACGCCCGTCTCGCGCACGACCGATTCCTCGATGGCTTCCGCCTCGCGCTCGATCGCCAGCGAGGCCTGGATTTCCTTGCGAATTCCCCGCGGCGTGATGCCGTGCTCGCGGTTGTAGGCCAGTTGCCGCTCGCGCCGCGCGCCGGTGACCTCGATCATTCGGCGCATCGAATCGGTCAATGCGTCCGCGTAGAGGATAACCCGGCCCTTTTCGTGCCGCGCCGCGCGGCCCGCCGTCTGCACCAGCGAGGTTTCCGATCGCAGGAAGCCTTCCTTGTCCGCGTCGAGGATCGCGACGAGCGCCACCTCCGGGAGGTCCAGACCCTCGCGGAGCAGATTGACCCCGACGAGGCAGTCGAAATCCTGCCTCCGCAGGCCGCGCAGGATCTCCACCCGCCGGATCGCGTCAATCTCCGAGTGCAGGTACTTCACCCGGATGCCGATGCCCTCCAGGTAGCCGGCCAGGTCTTCCGAGGTCTTTTTCGTCAGCGTTGTGACCAGCACCCGCTCGCCGGCGGCGGCGCAGTTCCGGATTTCCTCGATGACGTCGTCAATCTGCCCCGCCAGCGGGCGCACTTCGATCGGCGGATCCACGAGGCCGGTCGGACGAATGAGCTGCGGAATCGGCGCGCCTCCGACCTCGCGCTCGAACGGCCCGGGCGTGGCCGAGGTGAAGATCGTCGGCCCGATGGCCGCGAGAAATTCGTCGAAGTTCATCGGCCGGTTGTCGAGCGCCGAGGGGAGCCGGAACCCGTGTTCGACGAGCACGAGCTTGCGGGCGCGGTCGCCGTTGTACATGCCGCGAATTTGCGGGATCGTCGCGTGCGACTCGTCAATCACCGTCAGAAACCCCGGCGGGAAGTAATCGAGCAGGCAGGCGGGCCGCTCGCCGGCGGCCCGGCCGGAGAGGTGGCGCGAGTAGTTCTCGATGCCGGAGCAGTAGCCGACCTCGCGGAGCATCTCCAGGTCGTAGTCCGTCCGCATCCGCAGCCGCTGCGCTTCCAGCAGCTTGTTCTGCGATTCCAATTCGCGCACGCGCTCCTCCATCTCGGAGCGAATGGCCGCCAGCGCGCCGGCAATCTTGTCGGCGGGCATGACGAAATGGCGCGCGGGCGAGAGGGCGACCGCGTCGAGCGCGGCCTCGACCGTCCCGGTCAGCGGCGTGAAGCGCTCGATCCGCTCGACCGTGTCGCCGAAGAAATGGATGCGGATGCCGTGTTCGGCATAGGAGGGAAACACGTCGAGCACGTCGCCGCGCACGCGGAAGGTGCCGGGCAGCGGGGCGACGTCATTGCGGGCATACTGGATGTCCACCAGCCGCCGCAGGGTCTCGTCCCGGTCCGCCGCCGCGCCGCGGCGCAGCGTGACGACCATCTGCCGGTAGTCTTCCGGCGAGCCGAGACCATAGATGCAGGATACCGTGGCGACGATAATGACATCGGACCGGCCCAGCAGCGCGTCGGTCGCCGCGAGGCGGAGCCGCTCGATCGCCTCGTTGATCGACGAATCCTTTTCGATATAGGTGTCCGTCGCCGGCAGGTAGGCCTCCGGCTGGTAGTAATCGTAATAGCTGACGAAGTACTCGACGGCATTGTTCGGGAAGAAGCCTTTGAGCTCGGCGTAGAGCTGCGCCGCAAGCGTCTTGTTGTGGGAGATCACGAGGGTCGGCCGGCCCTCGCGCGCGATGACATTGGCGACCGTGAAAGTTTTGCCGGAACCGGTGACGCCCTCGAGCGTCTGAAACCGCTTCCCGGCCGCCAGCCCGGCGCACAGCGCCTCGATCGCCTCCGGCTGATCGCCGGTCGGCGCATACGGGGCGACCAGTTGGAAGGCGGACGGCATGATTGGGCCAGTATACCACGAACGAGCGTGATGTGTTCCAACTCCGCCATTGATCGCGGTGCGGCGGCGGTTGTATGGTTGGCCGCCGAGGACCGCAAGCATTGTGCCGACGAACGCCGCTCCAGCCCGTCCGCCGCGCGACGACGCGCCGCCCCCGGCGGCGTGCCTGATCCACGGTCCCGACGATTTCCTCGTCAACCAGAGCGCCCGCGCGCTCATTGACACCGCCTGCCCGCCGGCCGAGCAGACCTTCGGCCTCGAGCAGGTGGACGGCCGCGTGGACACCGTGGAGGCTGCCGTCGCCGCGCTGCGCAACTGCCTCGCCGCCGTCCGCACCCCCAGCTTCCTCGGCGCGCGCAAGGTCGTCTGGTTCCGCGACGTCGCCTTCCTGAAGAACGACCGTCTGCTCCGCAACGAGGATGTCCGCCGCTGGCTCGACGAACTGACCGCCCTGGTCCGCGGCGGCCTGCCGCCGGGGCACCTGCTGGTGCTGACCGCGCCGGAGGTGGATGGGCGCAGCGCCTTCTGCAAGGCCTTCAAAACGGCGGGGCGCGTGATCGAGCACCGGCGCGCCGAGAAGGAACGCGACGTGACTGCCGCCGCCGTAGACCTCGCCCGCGAAGCGCTCGAGCGCGCGGGTCTGCGGGGCGCCCCCTCCGTCCTGAATGAACTGGCCGGGCGGGTCGGCGCGGACGCGCGCACGATGGCGCAGGAAGCCGAAAAGCTAGCGGCCTGGGCCGGCGCGCGCAAAACGGTCACCGTCGAGGACGTCCGCCGCCTGGTGCCCGCGACCCGCGAGACCGCCGGCTGGGCGCTGGCGGACGCCGTCGGCGGCGCCAACCTGGCGGAGGCGCTGCGCGTGCTGCGGCAACTGTTGCGCCAGGACGAGTCGGAGATCGCCCTGATCTCCGGACTGGACTCCCGGTTTCGCGACCTGCTGTTGATCCGCGACTGCCGCGACCGCGGCTGGGTGAGACTGAGCGGCCGCGCCGCCGTCTGGTCGGATGCGCCGGAAGCGGACGCCGCGCTGGGCGCGCTGGGCGAGCGCGATCCGCGCAAAATGCACCCCTACCGGGCTTACATTCTATTCGAGCAGGCCGGGCGCTTTCCCCTGGAACGGCTCCAGGCGATTCGCACCGAAATCCTGGAAGCGCGCGAGCGCATGGTGTCGGGTTTCTCGCGCGCCGACCTGCTGCTGGAATTTCTAATCTTGCGCATCTGCAGTCCCGCCGCGAGGGGGGGCGCGGCGACGATGGGCGATCGGTAATCGGCGGGAAACCTCCGGTGGCCATCGCCCGGCGTGGACAGCGGGATTCATTGTGCTTATGATGGTGTCCGCGTCGCACGCCATGAAAACCGACATTCCCGTCACGATCAAGGCTCTCATTCCGACCCCGCAAGGCGTCGGCGTCTTTCTGACGGACGGCACCAAGACCATCGCGATCTTCATTGACCACTTCGTGGCGACCGCATTGACGCTGTTCGCCAAGGGGATCAAGCCGCCACGGCCGCTGACGCACGACCTGATCGTCGCCATTCTCGCCGGCTTCGGCGCGCGGGTGCAGAAGGTCGTCATCAACGACCTCAAGGACGACACGTTCTACGCCCGCCTGTACCTGCTGCAGGAAAGCGAGCACGGTCGCAACCTGATCGAGATTGACGCGCGGCCGAGCGACTCGATGGCGCTGGCGATCCAGCAGCGCTGCCCGATCTTCGTGGCGCAGGACGTCTGGGCCCGCGCCGGCGACATGACCTGGGCGCTGGAGCAGGCGATCCAGCAGGCCGGCGGAGAGGATGCGCCGCCGCCGGCTGAAGGTGGAACCCCGCCCCCCGCCGCGCCGCCGGAGAAAGGTCCGCCGAAGTCGTGAACGTGCTCGTCACCGGCGGCGCCGGCTATATCGGCAGCGTCTCCGTGGAAATCCTGCTAGACGCGGGCCATTCCGTCGTCGTGTTCGACAACCTCTCCCGGGGCCACCGTCCGGCGGTGGACGCGCGCGCGCGGTTCATCGAAGGCGACCTGTGCGATCCGGCGGCGGTGGCTGCGGCGTTTGCCGGCGAGCGGTTCGACGCCGTGATGCACTTCGCCGCGTTCGCGCTTGTCGGCGAATCCATGCAGCGCCCTGAAATGTATTGGCGGAACAACGTCGGCGGCGGCCTGAACCTGATCGAGGCGATGCGCGCGCACGGCGTCCGGCGCATCGTGTTCTCTTCGACGTGCGCCACGTACGGCCTGCCGGAGCGCGTGCCGATCGACGAAGACCTTCCGCAGCGGCCGGCGAATCCGTACGGCGAATCGAAGCTGATGCTCGAGACGATGCTGCGCTGGTACGAGCGGCTGCACGGATTCCAGCCGGTCTTTCTGCGCTATTTCAACGCCTGCGGCGCGACCGCCCGCTTCGGCGAGGACCATGAGCCGGAAACGCATCTGGTGCCCAACATCCTTCGCGTCGCGCTCGGCCGGATGCCGGAACTGCCGGTCTATGGCAACGATTACGACACCCTGGACGGCACCTGCATCCGCGACTACATCCACATCCGGGACCTCGCCGACGCCCATCTGCGGGCGCTGCAATCCGAACGCACGGGCGCGTTCAATCTCGGCCAGGGCAGCGGTTTTTCCGTGCTGGAGGTGGTCGAGGCCGCCCGCGCGGTCACCGGGCATCCGATACCGATCCGCTTCGAGCCGCGACGGCCCGGCGATCCGCCGCGCCTCGTCGCCGCCTCCGACCGCGCGCGCGCGATCCTCGGCTGGCAGCCGCGCCACTCGAACCTGCGCCGCATCTTGGAGGACGCCTGGGCGTGGCATCGCGCGCATCCGAACGGGTATTCCGACACCGCCTCGCGCCCTACCTCCGGAACCTAGTTGCCTGCGCCGAGAATCCCGCCTCCAGTATTCTTGCCCATGCCCCCCGCCCCGGACATCGAATTGATCTGCACGGGCGCCGAACTGTTGAACGGCCGCTCCGTCAACACCCACGCCCGCTGGCTCGGCGGACGGATGGAAGACATCGGCTTCCGGCTGCGGCGCGAGACGACCGTGGGCGACACGGAGGGAGAGATCGCCGACGCCGTCCGCGACGCGATGCATCGGGTTCCGATCGTTTTCATCAGCGGCGGCCTCGGCCCCACCTGCGACGACCTCACCCGCGAGGCGGTGGCCGGCTTGCTGGGGCGGAGGCTGGCGCCCGACCCGGACAGTCTCGAACGGATGCGCCGGCGCTATGCGGCGGTCGGACGCGAGCTGACCGAATCCCGCCGCCGGCAGGCGCTGATCGTGGAGGGCGCCGCGGCGCTTTCCAACAGCGCCGGGGCCGCGCCCGGCGAGCGGATCGAAACGGATCGGAACATCCTTTTCCTGCTGCCCGGCCCCCCGAAGGAATTCTACGCGATCATCGAGGAGCACGTCGTTCCCTGGTTGCGCCGCCGCTTCCCGGAAGTCCGGCCGCCCGCGCGCGCGATCTTTCAGTTGTGCGGCGTGCCGGAATCCGACGCGGTCGAACGCCTCGCGGCGGCAGGCTTCGATGCCGGTCCGCTGGCGCTGGCCTACTGCGCGTCGCCGGGCAACCTCGAGGTGCGGCTGACGGGCCGGCCGGAGGACGAGGCCCTCGTCTACGCCAAGGCCGCCGCGGTGCGCGCCGTGTTCCGCAGCGACATCTATGTTGAGGGCCGCGAGGATCTCGCCGCCGTGGTCGTCCGCGCCCTGGCGGCCGCCGGCGCTACGGCGGCCGTGGCGGAATCCTGCACGGGCGGCGGGTTGGGACGCCGGTTGACGGCCGTGCCCGGCAGCTCCCGGGTGTTCCGCGGCGGGGTCGTCGCCTACGCCAATGACGTCAAGGAACGGCTGCTCGGCGTGCCGCCGGACATGCTGGCGCGCGAAGGCGCGGTCAGCGCGGCGACCGCGGAGCGTATGGCCGCGGGCGTCCGCAAGCGGCTCGACGCCACGTACGGCGTCGCGGTCACCGGCATCGCGGGACCGGACGGCGGCACCCCCGAAAAGCCGGTGGGGTTGGTCTTCATCGCCGTTGCGGACGCGGCGGGCGCCGTCGCGCGCCGCTTTCAATTCATCGGCGATCGCGAGCAGATTCGCGTATGGACCGAGCAGTATGCCCTCGATGCCCTGCGCCGCCGGCTGGCCGCAAAAGGAGCCTGAACATGATCGCACCCGGACTGGTCTCCATCACCTTCCGCAAGAAGTCGCCCGCCGAAATCGTCGAGCTGGTCCGGCGGGCCGGCCTCACGGCGATCGAATGGGGCGGGGATGTCCACGCGCCGCACGGCGATACGGCGCGGGCGGCCAAGGTCGCGCGCTGGACGCGCGACGCCGGGCTGCGCGTCGCCTGCTACGGCTCGTATTACCGCTGCGGTGTCAGCGAGGGCGCGGGGCTCTCATTCGACGCCGTGCTCGATTCGGCGCTGGCCCTCGGCGCGCCGCGCATCCGGGTATGGGCGGGCAAACGGGCCTCGGCGGCGGCGGACGCGGCCGCGTGGAATGCGGTGATCGGGGATGCCCGGCGAATCGCCGACCGCGCGGCGGCGGCGGGCCTGACCGTAGCGTTCGAGTACCACGCGAACACGCTGACCGACACGCCGGAATCGGCCCGGCGCCTGATGGACGCGCTGCCGCATCCGGCGGTCCTCACGCTCTGGCAGCCGCCGAACGGGCTGGACGACGCGGCCTGCACGGCATCGCTGGTCGGGGTCCTGCCGCGGCTGGCGCACCTGCATGTATTCCACTGGACCTTTGCGGACGGCTTGAAGCGCGAGGCGCTGGCGGGCGGCGCGGCGCGCTGGCGGCCGTGGATCGAGATCGTCCGCCGTTCGCCGCGCGACCACGAAGCGCTGCTGGAGTTCGTGCGCGACGATGCCGCCGAGGCTTTCCTCGAGGACGCGGCGACGCTGAAAAGCTGGCTCGAACCGTAAGGGCGCGGCTGCCGCCGGCGGGGTCGCGTCGTCTGGAGCGCCGGTTTCCCGGCCTTGGAAAATGCGAGCGGCCCTGCGTCCAACGCTTGGAACAAAGACGGCTGGAACCGCACCGATCATCTGCGCCCGGACCGTGCGGCCGATGCATCCGCCGCGTTTGCGTTTGGCCGCGGCGCGCCACCGGTGGTACAAACGCGGACTATGAACACCCGCGAGCGGTTCCAGGCGGCCATGCGCTTCCAGCCCTTCGACCGGCTGCCGCTGATCGAATGGGCGCACTGGTGGGACCGGACCGTCCAGCGCTGGCTCGGCGAAGGGCTGCCCGCCGGAATGACCGATCGTTACGACCTCTACCGCTACTTCGGACTGGACATGTATCGGCAGGACTGGCTGCGGGCCTGCGGTCCCGGCTGTCCCACCGCGGCCTCCCACGGCGCGGGGATCATCTCGGACGAACGCGACTACGACCGCCTCCGCCCCCTGCTCTATCCCGCCGACGTCGTGGATCCGCGCCGCTGGGCGGATTGGGCGGCCGAACAGGCGCGCGGCGAATCCGTGCTCTGGTTCACGCTGGAGGGCTTTTTCTGGTTTTCGCGCACGCTGCTGGGAATCGAGCGGCATCTGTTCGCCTTCTACGATCAGCCCGCCCTGATCCACCGGATCAACGGCGACCTGGCCGACTGGATGCTCCAGGTCATCGCCCGCATCGGCGACTTCTGCGCGCCGGACTTCATGACCTTTGCCGAAGACCTGAGCTACAACAACGGCCCGATGCTTTCGCGCGACATGTTCGACGCGTTCATGAAGCCCTATTACGACCGCGTCATCCCCGCGCTGCGGCGGCGCGGCATCCTCGCCATCATCGACTCGGACGGCGACGTGACCGCGCCCGCCGCCTGGTTCGAGGACGCCGGGCTCGACGGCATCCTGCCGCTGGAACGGCAGGCGGGCGTGGATATTGCGCGCCTCCGCCGGGAGCATCCACGGATGCGGTTCATCGGCCATTTCGACAAGATGACGATGGACAAGGGCGAGGCCGCGATGCGCGCCGAGTTCGAACGGCTGCTGCCGACCGCTGCGCTCGGCGGTTTTCTGCCCAGCGTGGACCACCAGACCCCGCCCGGTGTCTCGCTGGCGAATTATCGGATTTACCTCGCACTCTTCCGCGAGTATGCGGAAGAGGCAGGCCGGCGCTCGCAGACACGGAAAACGGTGATCGGTAATCGGTGAACCGTGATCGGTGGGGCGGCGTCATGGTCCGAATTCTGTGTCCTGAAACGTGAGGCCAGAATGAGAATCTTTCTTGTACGCACCAGCGCCTTCGCGATCGGTCTCGCCGCGTTCTCCGCCGTGGCGGCCACCTACTATGTGGACTTTGATGACGGAAATGACGCCAATGCCGGCACGGTACCCTCCGCCGCGTTCCAGCGCGCGCCCGGCGACCCGGCGGCGCGCGACCGCGCGGCGGCGGTGCGCCTGCAGCCCGGCGACCGTGTGATCTTCAAGGGCGGCGTGGCGTATCGCGGCACGATCGGCGTCTCGGCTTCCGGCGCCGCCGATGCGCCGATCGTCTTCGATGGCAACACCGAGGGCACCTTCGGCCAAGGCCCGGCCGTCCTCGACGGCAGCGAGCCCGTCGCCGACTGGCGACGCTGCGCCGACGCGGCGGAAGCCGGCGGACATCCGCAATGGCGGAAGCTTTGGACGGCCGCCTTGCCGTCGGCGCGCGGCCGAACCGCGTTCAGCGCGGGGCTGGTGCAGGGCGAGCAACTGCTCTACGTGGCCCAATGGCCGAATCCCGAGGATCCGTTTTACGACTGCAACCGCTCTACCTTTCTCCGCAATCCGCAGCAACTGACCCCGACCTCGCTCCGGGACCCGCGCCTCGCGGACATCGGCGGCGCGCTCGTCGGCGGCTACGCGCTCGTCGAGACCGAGAACAACTTCATGGCCTACCCTCGCATCACCGGCTGGGACGCGGCCACGTCCACCCTCACGTTCTCGCGGTCGGAACGCCGGCCGGTCGGCGCGTTTTCGATCGCCAACGCGCTCTCGGACGTCGTGCTTGATCGCGCCGGCGAGTACGTGCTCGTCGAGACGCCCGACGCGGAAGGCCGGCAGCGGGTCTTCGTCTGGCCGTGGGACGATGCCGACCTCTCGCGGACGCCCGTGTACGTCAACCGCCTCGAGCGCGCGTTCAGTGTCGGCGAGAGCGGCGTGCGGCACGTGACGATCCAGGGCTTCAAGATTCAGAACTACCGCCAGGCCATCCAGGGCCGCCGGGTGCGGGGGTTGGTGATCCGGCGCAACGAAATCACGCGCATCCGGGATCACGGGGACGCCAGCGCGATCAACTTCGTGGATGCGACCGATCATACGGTCTCGGAAAACCACATCCACCACTGCCAACGCGCCAACGCCATCCAGACCCGGATCGGAACCAACGTGCGCTACCTCAACAACCGCGTCGAAATGGTCGGCCGCTCGCCGCTGCGGTTCTACAACATCCAGCGCAGCCGGATGGTCGGCAACGTCGTGCTCGATTGCCGCGGCATCCACAGCAATCCCTACACGATCTACGTCACGTGCAGCGACATCCTCGTCGCGAACAACGTCGCCCACCGCTCGAACATCGGCATGACGCTGAACGACACGCAGCGCGTGTACGTGATTCAAAACATTTTCACCTCGCCCGGCGGCGCGACGGTCGGCCTGTGGGAGGGCGCGATGACCCGCGACCACGTATTCCTCCACAACTTCATCGGAGACTCCGGCGAGGCGTTCTTTGTCGGCCATCGCGAGGCGACCGGGCTGGTGGTGAAGAACAACATCATGACCGGCGTCTCCGGTTTCCCGCTGGATGAGACCAGCAACGTCACGCACAATCTCTACATCGCCGAGCGCCCGCGCCTGAACGAAGGCGAATTCCGGGTCGCGAACCTCGACGACGTGCTGCTCAACCCGGCCGGCCGCGATTACCGTCCGCGACCGACCGGCCCCGCGGTGGACATGGGCGCGGACGTAAGCCGGTTCTACCCCCGGGAATTGTTCCCCGACTTTGACTTCGATCGCGATTTTGCGGGCAACCCCCGGAATTACGGCGCGGCGCCCGACATCGGGCCCTTCGAAGCGGCCTACCCGCCGGGCGCGCTCGCCGGGCGCGCGCCGATCCCCACGGGCGCGGCGGCGCTGCCGAAGCGGCCGATTGACGGCTATCGCCCGCTTGTGGGCGCCGCGCCGATCGTGATTCGCGCGCTCGACTTCACCGGCGAGGGCGGCGGGAAAGTCCAGACGATGGAGCCGGAACGGCAGGGACGCAACTCGTTCGTGCGCGGCTGGAACGACAACGGACACTGGCTGGAGTACCGCGTGGCGGCGCCACAAGCGAGCGCCTACACGATGACGGTGCGCTATACGTCCCAGTTTCCCGCACCGCGGCGCGTGGAAGCGAACGGACGCGCGGTCGCGGGCCTGGACGCGTACGAGTTCCCGGCCACGGGCAACTGGGAGACCTTTCGATCGGTCGCGCTGCCGACGCCGGTCCCGTTGAATGCGGGCGAAAACCGAATCCGCCTGACCAGCCTGGGCGGACGCGGCCTGAACCTCGACGAACTGCGCTTCCGTCCGGCGGGCGGCGGCGAGGAACTTATCGTGGACGCGGGCGCGTTCGCCGCCGAGGGCGGCGCGGAACGCAGGGTCGAGATCGTCCCGGCGCCGCGCCACGGACTGTTCCGCATGTGGGGCGGCGCGGGACACTGGCTGGAGTGGACGGTGGAGAACGCGCGGGCCGGAACCTACCGCGTCGAGGTGCGGTACGCGACGCTCGCCTCCTCGCCGCGCTCCGTGCAGGTCAACGGCGAACCGGCGCCCGGTCTGGAATCGTTCACGCTCGATCTTACGAAAGGCTGGCGCCACTGTGAGGAGGCGGCGCTGCCCGCGCCGGTCGTGCTGCGCGAGGGCCGCAACGTGATCCGCTTCACGAGCCTCGGCGGCAGCGGATTGAACTTCGACGAGATCCGGCTGGTCCCGGTGGAGCGGGCGGAGTGACGCAGACCGCGCTGCGGCCGCCACGGGTCGAATATCGGGGCGCGGCGGGATTGGACTTGAACCGGGGTATTCGGAGGTTGATCTTCTTCCGCGTATGACCCCACGAGAGCGGCTGAAAACCGTCCTGCGCGGCGAACGGCCGGACCGCGTCCCCGTTGCGCCGGACTTCTCGAACATGATCCCGGCGCGGCTCACGGGAAAGCCGTTCTGGGATCTGTATCTCTACAACGATCCGCCGATCTGGGAGGCCTACATCGAATGCGCGCGCCGTTTTGCCATTGATGCGCTGATGGACGGCTATTTCCGGTACCGCTGGCCGGGCGACCCCGCCGATCCGCGGCCGTGGGAGCGTTTCATAGTTTATCGCGACGCCGGGCGCATCGTGACGCAGGCGTCGTATCGGGAAAACGGACGCCGCATCTGGCAGGACCGCGTGGACGTCTTTTACATCGCCGATCCGCCCACGCACGGGGTGCGCCCTGAACGGATCGGCCTGCCCGCCGTTCCGGAACGTTTCGAGCCGGTCGAGGGCGTCCAATCCGTGGATCACGGAATTGCCGGCCTGCGCCGCGTGAAGCGGCTGCTCGGGGATCAGGGCCTGGTTGGTGTCTTCTTCACGTCCACCGTGATAGTCGGCAACGAGGAGCAGCTCTTCCATTACGAGGACCATCCGGAGGCGCTGGAAGCGCTGAAGGAGCGCCGGCTCGAAGAGGTCGAGCGCCGTTTCGCCGCGCTGACGGCGATGGCGCCGGAGGATCGGCCGGACTTTCTCTGCGTCGGCGGTTCGGGCACGCTGGTACTGCAGACGCCCGGCTTCTTCCGAGCCCACGTGTTCCCGGCAGTGCGGCGGGCCATCGAGCTGGCGTCGTCCGCCGGAATTCCCACGCACGTGCACTCCTGCGGCCCCGAACGCGAGCTGGTCAGGATTTTCGCCGAGGAAACCGATCTCACCGTCATAGACCCACTGGAAACGCCGCCCAAGGGCGACTGCAACCTGGCCGACTTGAAGCGCCGTTACGGCGGCCGCATGGTACTCAAGGGCAACCTGCACACAACGGACGTCATGCTGCGGGGAACGCCGGAGGACGTCGCGCGCGCGGCGCGCGGCGCGATCGCCGATGCCGCCGCGGGCGGGCGGTTCATCCTCTCCACCGGCGACCAGTGTGGACGGGACACCCCCGACGAAAACCTGCACGCGCTGGTTGCGGCCGCGCGGGAATTCGGGCGGTATTGAGGGCGGACGGCAACGCTGAAAACACCGCGGCGCGGGAGGCCCCGCCCCCCGCGCCGCACGGCCGCGCTCATCGCCCGCGGCTACAGAAACGTCCCGGTCAGCCGCGCACCCGCCGGCGACGCAGCGCCATCAACGCCAGGCCGCCCAGCACCAAGCCCGCCGTTCCCGGCTCCGGAATGTACGACAACACCAGCGAATTCCCCGACTGCCGAACTTGGAATGATCCGCCGGAGAAGTCGTTCTGGAACCCCGTCGCGTCCACCGCGAATTTATCCGACGCGAACGTGCCGCTCAGCGTCGCGAAGGTCACGAACGTCCAGTTGTAGCCGCCCGGCGCATCCGGATCGGTTTTCGTCTTGTCGAAGTTCAGCGCCAGCCCCGGCGCGTTCAGCGCGTCCAGGCTCACCAACTGGATCGTGAACTTGTTCGACGACGACAGCCCGGAAATGTCCAGCGTGTCCGTGACATCCAGCAGGTCCCAATGCGTGCCCGCCGTCCCGGTCGCATTGTTGAGCTCCAGCTCGAACGTGCCGCCGCCGCCCCACGTCTGGTTCCCCGTCGTCGCCGTGCCCGGGCTGGTCCCCGGCGCCACCGTCTTGCCGGTATCTATCATCAACCCGCTGAGGGTCCCGTTCCAGTTCGTGCCTTCCAGCCGGCCCGACGTGAAAGTCGGGGCCCCGGCGTAATTCCCGGCCGACAGGTAGCGGAACGCGCCGCCGTTGATCTCGACCGCCCGGTCGAGGACCGCCGCGTTGCTGTACGAGAACACGCCGCCCGTGATCAAGACGCCGCTGGTCGCGGTCAGCGTGCCGGTCACATCCAGGACACCGCCTTCGACGACCGTCGAACCGGTATGGGAGGTCACGCCTTCGAGCGTCTGCGTACCGGCGCCGATCTTTTTGAGATTCAATGTGCTGTTGATCGTTGAGTTGCTGGTGATCGTACCGTTGAAGGTCGCCGACGCGTCGCCCGCGCCGATGGTCAGCGTCGAAACGGAGTCGGCCAAGTTATTCTGGACCACCCGGCGCGTCAGGTTGCCTGTTGCGCCCGCCGAGACCAGCCCGTTGATCGTCTCGTCGAATCCGTTCAGATTGAACCAGGTGCGCGAGCCCGTGGCATTGCCGTTGTACATGATCACGTTGCCCTTCCCGGGGCCGTCGGGAATGACGTTGCTGGCGCCGAGATTGAGCGTCGTGCTGAACGTGGTGTTGGCGCTGGTCGTGAGTTGCAGGTCGCCTGTCCAATCGTTCGAGGAATTCGAGAGGGTAAAGGTCTGGATCAGGTTGCCCGTCCGCCCCAATTCCAGCAGGCCCTCCCCCGAGATCTTGCCCGCCAGGGTCGCCGAGGTGTTGTTGCCCAAGGTGATCCTTACGTTGTCCCGCAACGTCAAGTTCCCCGAGAGCAGAATGCTATTGCCGGACCCCGGCAGAAGGTAGAGCGCGCCGTAAGTGTTCGCGTCCACCCCGCCGCCCGTGGAATGGCCGCCCTTGCCCGCCAGATAAAAATCGTTGGCGTAGGTCCCCGCGGCACGCAACTGCACCTGGCCGGCATTCAGGGGGTCATCCCACGAGTCGAAGTGCACGTAGACGGGCCCGGTTCCGAGGCTGTCAACCGTCGCCGCAACCACGGTGCCCTCGAGGACGTACGTGCCGCCCGAATAGGTGTTGTTCCCGGTGAGTTTCAGCTGCTGGGATCCGAACTTCGTCAGCGTAACAGCGCCCGAACCGTTGTCTACGATATTGGACCCGATATCCACCGCGATCGTGGAGCGACTGGCACCGCTGCGCGTATTGGTGGTTCCGCTGTTTCCAATCGTGCGGACGACAATTTCGCCCGCCGTGTTCGCCGCGCCGCCCGCCGTCAGGTTGCCGTTGACGATGGCCAGGCCGCCCTCGTTCTGGTCGTCGTGTACCGTCACGATCGCGCCCGCGGAACCCAGTCGCAACGTGTTGCCCGCGCCGACGTCGATCATGCGATTGCTTTCATCGGTCATGTGCAGGGTGTTCACATCCACAGTCCCGGTCGCATTCAACGTGACCGGCCGTGTGAAGACCACGTTCCATGTCGCACTGGTCACCGCGAGCGTTCGGTTGAGGCTCTGGGAAAGGGTAACGGTAGTGCCTTGGATATCCGTGATGACCGTCCGCGTGGGGAGGGGCGGCGTATTATTCACCTTGTTCGCCGACGTGCTGATTCCTACGACATCACCGATTTGCATGTTCGCGGTGCTGTCCACTTCGATCGTGTTCGTTCCGCCGGTCGCTTCCGCCGCGAGTGTTGTGGAGTAATTCTCCGCCGCCCGAAGCTGCAGGTTGTTCGCCGCGTTGTTTTCGATGACCGGCGCCGCCTTGTCCGCGATCGTCGTGTAGGCCGAGTAGGCCGCGAGATAGCCGGTGCCGTTTACCGTCGCAAAATTGCTCCCGCCGTAGAACGCCCAACCGCCGATGATGCCGTTGACGTTGGTCAACGACGAGTTGATCGTCGCGTTGGCCGTGGTGTTGTTCAACAAGACCACAGAGCCGGTTTCGCGGGTGATAGTCCCGAGATTCAGTCGAGCGACGGAAGACGTGGCTCCGCTCGATTTCGTGACATTGACCACGGAAACGCCGGCATTGAACGTCGTACCGTTGAACGTCTGCACCTCGCCGCCGGTCCGGTTTACCGTCAGCGTCGCGGCATAGTTGCCGGAGGTCTGGAGTCCGCCCATGATCAACGCGGAACTGGAAGAGATGCTTCCGTTGAAGCCGCCGGTCGAGTTGTTGGATGAAACCGTAATGCCGCCTGAACGAATCACGGTCGGGCCCGTGTACGACGTGGTGGCCTGCAGAATCAGTGTTCGGTTGCCGGTTTTGATGATCCCGAACCCGTCGCCGGATATCCCCGCGCGGACGACGAAATTCGTGCGGGTGCCGATGGCGAAGGTCGCGTTATGCAACAGGGTGATAGCGGTTTGGATGTTATGGTTCGTGACGCCGAGCCCGCCCAACACATCGCCGCTGAGACGGATGGCATTGCCCGTCAGGACGAAGGGCGTGTCGGAGCCTACGGGAAAGGTGATATTGTTGAAGGTCGTGTCCGGCGCAAAATCGTTGACGATCGTGCCGGCCGTGGTTCCCGTGAAGACCAGCGAGGACCCCGCCGTCGGCGCTACGCCGCCCGCCCAGTTGGCGCCGTCGGACCAGTTGACCCCGTCCCCCGCGCCGGTCCAGGTGAACTGGGCGAACGTAGGCGCCACCGATGCCGCCGTCATCGTCACGGCTGCAAACAAGCGAATGATGTTTTTCATGACATTACCTCTTCTTTTGCAATCCGGGACTGATGGCTGTTCTGCTTATGACCTTCTGAAGCCCCACACGACGGCAATCATACCCGTGTCCGATGGGCGCGCAAGTTTATTTTAGTTTTTTTTAGGAATATAACGCCGCCGTATTTCATTATTGGACAATGGGATGCAAGAAGATGCGGGGTTTGGTTCCCTGCTCGAAGTCGTCATTGCGGTCCTGGATTCACGTCCACGAACACGGGGGCGCCGGCGCCTCTCCGGACGAGGCGGCCGTCCCTGTCGCCGTTCGGCTGACCCGGCCGTCGGCGTCAATCCTTCAGGAACGGGATGGCCATTGGGTAGTTCCAGCGCGCGCCGTCGGCCGCCTTGACGGCGGCGATCACGCAGAAGATGAAGTTACACAGCGCCAGCGCCAGCAACAGCGGGATGCCGATCAGCACGGCCGCGAGCACGCCGGAGATGAAGCCGTAGAGGATAAGACTGATCTGCCAATTCAGCGCGCGCCGAGCATGGGCCTTGACCTCGGCATCCTGCGTTGCCGCTAGCACGATCAGCGGACCGATGAAATTGGTCAGCAGCCCCGCCACATGGGTCAACGCGGCCAGCGTTCGCGTCTCGGACGGCACGGCCGCCGGCACGGGTGGAGACGGCGGCGGCGGCGCGGAAGGCCCCGCGCCGGTTACCGGCGGCGATATGGGCGGCGGAGACGCGCGCGGCTGTGCGAGGCCGACCGACCCGGCGGGCGCCCAGTCCTTCATGCCGGGTTTCCAGACCAGCGTCTCCGGGGTGACGATGCCCTCGCGGACGAGGTGCTCCATCGCCCGATCCTCGACCGGTCCCATCTGCTCGCCGTTCTTTGCGTAGTACCACATGACCGTTTTCTCCATCCCCGCGACGGACACGATCCGTCGGCCGGTCACCGGCCTTTGGCCGGCAACTCCAGCGTTTCCGTCATGGAAGGCCGATCCGCGGGCGACAGCACGAAATCATTGGGAAGCCATCCGCCGTGGCCGTACAGCTC